>CAITIX010000121.1 GCA_903892565.1 uncultured Acidobacteriia bacterium | reverse complement strand
TCCGGCGAGTTCTCTTTCTCTCTTAAGAACCAAAACAAGAAAGCCCCCGTCGGCCAGCCGACGCAGCGCCAAAGGGGCGGTAGGCTAAACCGGACAGATCACGTGTGAATCAAACCGGACAGATTGACAAACTACGAACAATGGCTCCAACCAGCCATAGCTTCCCAGCACCGAACCGCGACCGTCAGGAAGCGGACAGATACAGCCCCACCTAATCCAACCAACCCACTTAGCGCCGAACCGCGACCGTCAGGGAGCGGACAAACCACCAGACTGCCCAAGTGCACGAGGTGTTGCTTGCCAGACGGCCATCGGCTCGCCCTGCTTTGCGACGACGTACCGCACGGCGCCATCGATTTCGTCACTGGTCCACAGGTACCGTGTGCTGCCATGGCGTGCCCACCGAATGCGGCCGTGCTCGTCCCCCACCGAATTGAGCACCCGGCTCGCATAGCTCTTGAAGGCGGTGAGCGCCACTTCTGGACGGCACTCGCAATCCAGGACCACGTGGACATGCTCGGTTCGCACGTGTGCTGCCAGCATGCGCCATCCTTTGTGATCGCAAACCTCGCGTATAACGTCGAGCACGATGCTTCGTGTAAACGCCGTCATCGTGAATCCTGCCTGACGCATTCCGCGCTGCGCAGTTGCTAGCAGCCGAGGATTACTTTCACGAGAACGGTGCCCGGGCAGGTTGTGATTCCTGTCGACAATGCCCTCCTGCCCCGGAAGGCGTGATCCATAGCAGACGAAGGTAAGTAGATACGTCACAGCAAGTAGTGATGGGGCGTTCCGATTTCTCTCCGTGTCCGCTCCCTAACGGTCGCGGTTCGGTGCTGGTTTTGCGAAAGGTGTAGGCCTAGCTCCGAACTGCCACCGCCAGAAAGCGGACAAATACTGCCCTACCTCGTCCAACCCACATAGCACCGAACCGCGACCGTCAGGGAGCGGACACATATAGACATCCCTCTCACCCCTGTGATACCTTCCGCCCATGAGGTTTGTTTTCATCCTTTCCTGTTTCTCCGCGCGTCAGGTCTTCAGGCCTGTTCGGACCGATGACCAGCGACTCGTGCAGGCCGTACCACACGCCAAATCCTCATGACCGCGAAAACCGCTGCCGCAAATAGAAGGATCTGGACTGCGAGGCCGCAGGCCGCGGCGACATAGAACTCCCACGATTCGTCAAAGTGCCGCTCGCCGTGCCCGAACTTGACCCAAAGATATCGGAATACGGCTTCCCCGACAGTAGGCAGCGGCATCTTTAGACGAAATTCAGCGCCGCTCCAAACCTGCCCAGTAAGGAGCACCCATATTCGCTCCAACCATGAGAATGGAAACGTTAAGAAGTTCCAGCGGGCGTACCAAGCGACGATCTCGATCATCGTGCCGCAGACGAGGGCGAGCACGATCTCGCGTTTGATTGCTCGATTCACGCTGTCAGCATTCTACATCGCACAACGCATATAGACATCCCTCTCACCCCTGTGATACCTTCCGCCCATGAGGTTTGTTTTCATCCTTTCCTGTTTCTCCGCGCTCGCGTTCGCGCAAACCCCGGCTGCCAGCTCAAATGGCGAAGCCGTCTACAAAAAGAAGTGCGCCGCCTGCCACGAACAGACCAGCGACCGCATCCCTCCGCGCGAGGCCTTGCAAAAACTTCCCGCTACGCGCATCGTCCGCGCCCTCGATACCGGAGCCATGATGGCCATCGGCTTCACCATCAACCGTGACGATCGCATTGCCGTCGCCAACTATCTCGGCACCAAAGAAGTCGTCACCGGACCTCCCCCCTCAGCCTTCTGCAGAGATCGCGACGTCAAGATCGCCAATAACGCCAAATATGTCTGGAACGGCTGGAGCCCCGGAAACGTCAACGCCCGCTTCCAACCCGCCGACATCGCCGCTCTCAGCATCGATCAAGTTCGTGGACTCAAGCTCAAATGGGCTTTCGGATTTGAAGGCGACGCCTCCGCCTTCGCGCCGCCCACCGTCATCGATGGACAAGTCTTTGTCGGCAGCGCCGCTGGATTAATCCACGCCATGCACGCCGACACCGGATGCCTCCAGTGGGTCTTCCAGGCCAACGGCAGCGTTCGAACCGCGATTGTTTCTGTCCCTCAGGGCAATCGCCACTCACTCCTCTTTGGCGACATGACCGGATGGTTCTACTCGGTCGAAGCCGAAACCGGAAAACTTCTGTGGAAGGTTCACGTCGAAACCCACGATTCCACGCGCCTCACCGGCAGCCCCACCGTATATAAAGACACCGTCTACGTCCCCGTCGCCTCGTGGGAGGAGACCCGCTCGGGCGATCCCGACTATCCCTGCTGCACGTTTCGCGGCAGCGTCGCCGCGTTTCGCATTCGCGACGGCAAGCAGCTTTGGAAAACCTACATGACACCGCCGCCCATGGAGAACGGCAAGAACGCGCGCGGCACACCGACCTTTGGACCCTCCGGCGTGGGCGTCTGGTCCTCGCCCACGGTCGATCCCAAGCGCGGCGTGCTCTATGTCACCACCGGCGATAACTATTCCGCGCCTGCCACAGACACCAGCGACGCCGTCCTGGCGCTCTCTTTGAAAGACGGCCAAATCGTCTGGAAAAAACAGATCACTGCAGCCGACGTCTATAGCGGAGCCTGCGCGGGACAAAGCACCTGCGGCCCGGATTTCGATTTCGGCTCTTCCGCGATTCTCGTCAACTCTAACGGCCGCGATCTCCTCCTTGCCGGACAAAAATCCGGCTTCGTGCACGCGCTCGATCCCGATAAAAAGGGCGACATCGTTTGGCAAACGCGCGTCGGCCAAGGCGGAACCAATGGGGGCGTCCAATGGGGCATGGCCACCGACGGCCAGCGCGTTTACGCGACCGTATCCGACGTCGGCCGCAGCCGTCAGACCAACATGACCACCGACCCTCGCCGCTACATCCTCGACCCCAAGCAAGGCGGCGGTCTCACCGCTCTTAAAGTGACCGACGGCAGCAAAGACTGGCACGTGGATGCGGCTCCGTGCCCCGCCGGCGCGCCCTCCGGATGCAGCCCCTCGCAGCCCGGAGCGGTCACGCTCATCCCCGGTGTGGTCTTCACCACATCCACCGATGGCCACCTCCGCGCGCATTCCGCCGAGGACGGAAAGCTTCTGTGGGACTTCAACACCATGCGCGATTTCGAAACCGTCAATGGCATCAAAGCGCACGGCGGAGCCATCGACGGCCCTGGAGCCGTCGTCGTCCACGGCATGGTCTTCATCAGCTCCGGCTATCCCCGCAACGGCGGCGTCCCCGGCAACGTCCTGCTCGCCTTCGGACCCGAGTAGCCCGTTGCCAGTCGGTAGCGAGCAACCGCCAGTAGCACCGAACCGCGAATGTCAATGAGCGGACCATCGTAGCCATCTCACAGCCGACTCACGCCACACATCGGACCCGAGCCGCGACCAGAAGGAGCGGTACAAACGTCCTAGCTAAAATAAAAAACCCGCGGACCGAAATCCGCGGGCTCTTTTCGACTAGGGGAGAGATCTAGTTGTTATCTTCCGTGCGGCGCTTCAACGTCGGACGATCGTCATCGTTCGTCTTATCGCCCGCGCCCGAGCCGCCTGATCCCGCTCCCGGCGCCTTCCGCAGCGTCGGACGGTTCAGGTCCTGATTGTCCACTTTACGCTTGTTCTGCAAGGACGCCAGCCGCGTCTTCACGTCGTTGAATTCCGACGTGCTGATCACGTACTCCGGACGCTCTTTCAAGTAATTCTGAATATTCTTCTGCGCCGTCTGAATCCGATCCTCGGTCATCGGGTGCGACGAAAAAACTTTCGCCATCGTGCCCGGCTTCTTCTTTTCCAGCGACTGGATCTTTTCAAAGAAGTCCACGAACGCCGTCGGATCATAGCCGCTCTTGTACATGTATTCCAGGCCCAGCAAATCCGCCTCGGATTCAAATCCGCGCGAGAAGCTCAGGAATCCCACGGGAACCAGCACGCTTGCGGCCTGCCGAATGCCGTAGCCCGTCCAGCCTCCCAGAAAAATGAGGGGAATCGTCGACAGCTGCGCGATCTCGCCGCGCGTTGCCTGTCGCGTCCCGTGCCGTGCGGCTACGTGCGCGATTTCATGCGCCATCACACCCGCCAGCTCCGCTTCCGATTCCGTCTTCAGCAGCAGTCCGGAGTTTACGAAAAAAAATCCGCCCGGCAGCGCGAACGCGTTCACTTCTTCCGTGTCGATGACTTTGATCGTGAACGGAACCTTCGCGTCGGAGTTACGCACCAGATTCTGGCCCACGCGATTGACGTACTCGGCGATGATCGGATCGTCGATGATCTTCGCCTGCTTCTCCACCTGCTGCGCCAGGCTCTTGCCCATCGCGATTTCTTTTTCGATGGAGTAGAAGTTCACGCCACCCGCGACGTTGCGATTTCCAATCTCGTCCGGGTCCTTCTTCTTCTTGCCTTCGTTGTCCGCCGCGAACAGCGAAAAGGCGATCAGCAGGACGGCCAAGTATCGTGTATAGCGCACAACTTACTCCTTGCCCACAAGTATACGCCCGATTTCTATGCACGGAACGATATACACGTGATTTGACGCATCCGGCCCCCGGCAGATTACTCTTAATTTGATGCATCGCGACCAATTCCCCGTCACACGCAATCTGATCTACCTGAATCACGCGGCCGTCGCTCCCCTGTGCCTCCCTGCGGCCCGGGCCATGGAATGGCTGTCGCAGGACGCCCTCCACTACGGCTCCCAGCACTACCCCAAGTGGCTCGAAACCTATGAAGGATTACGCACTTCCGCCGCGCGCCTGGTCAACGGAACCCCCGGCGAGATCGCGCTGGTCAAGAACACCTCCGAAGGGATCGCCACCATCGCCATGGGACTCAATTGGCGCCCCGGCGACCGCATCGTGGCCTTCCATGACGAGTTCCCGGCCAATCAGTATCCCTGGCAACGCCTTGCATCCAAGGGAGTTACAATCACCTGGCTCAACGCCACGGACTCTCTCGATCAAATCGACCAAGCCGCCCGCGGAGCCCGCCTCCTCGCCATTAGCTTCGTCCAATTCCTCACCGGATTCCGCGCCAATCTCCAGGCCATCGGCGAAATCTGCCGCCGCCACGGCGTCATTTTCTTCGTCGACGCCATCCAGGGCCTGGGAGCGTTCCCCCTCGATGTCCAGGCTTCGAACATTGACGCCCTCTCTGCCGACGGCCACAAGTGGCTCTGCGGACCCGAGGGCTGCGGGATTCTCTACATCTCCCGCCGTCTGCAAGAAATGGTCGAGCCCGTGGAATTCGGCTGGACCAACACCGCAAGCTCTGACGATTACGGCCGCCGCGACATGACCCTGCGCCCCGACGCCGGACGCTACGAATGCGGTACGTTGAACACCATCGGCTGCTTCGGCCTGCGCGCCGCGATCGATTTTCTGCTCGAAGTCGGCATCGATAAAATCGCCCCCGTCGTGCAATCGCTCGGCGACCAAGTTGCGGAAGGAGCCCGCCGCAAAGGTTACGAAATCCTCGGCAACCGCACGCCCGAAAACGCCGCTGGCATCGTCAGCTTCCGCAAAGAAGGCATCGACACAACGGAGATCGTCGCCAAGCTCCGCGCCGAAAACATCGTCACCGCGCCCCGCGCAGGCTGGGTGCGGACATCGCCGCACTTCTACATCGAGCCGCGTGAGATTGAAAAGATGCTCGACCTGCTGCCCTGACCATTAGGGATTTTTCGGCCTCTGGCGCGAACTGCGCCGGATGTGCAGCACCCAAACCACCTCTGCCGCAATCGTGTAGTAAACGCGATACCGGTAGCGTCTCGTGCCGAATAGCAACTTTCGTACTTCGCGGCGCGAGGATGAAAGCGCTCGTTCCAGCGGACAACGTTCTGGCATCTGCGACAGAGAAAGAATACTGCGCTCCAGGCGGTCTAGCCACAAGGCTCCACGTACCGGCGCCTCGGCAAGTACGGTCGAAGCAATTTCACGGAGGTCAAACTCGGCGCGCGGCGTGAGCTCAACGCGATACTTCATGTTTAGCGCGAAGCTCGGCGAAAACATCCCGAGCGGGTTTCCCCTCTCCGCGCTCGGCCTGCGCGAACCCTTCTTCCACGGCTGCTCGGATCATTGGATAATCCGGATCTTGTTCGTCCAGCGCGGCCTCTGTATTTTCGTTCCAGGCGGCGTCTTCGCGAATCAATTGCTCCAAATAAGCCCCGATTGTGAGTCCTTCGGCCTTGGCGCGTTCCTGCGCCTGAGCTTCGATCTCTCTCGCAATCGTGACGTTCATTGTAGCCCTCTAAATCAACCGCCCCGGCGGTCCGTCCCAGCGGTCCGCTGCGTCTACCCGTGGCCCAAATACATCAGCCAGCTCAAACCGAAAATCGCCACCACGAAATAGCCAAACGTTTGCGCCGCATGCCGGATACGTTCGCGATCCGTGCGCTTGGTGATCACGCCCAGAACTACGGACGTCAGCAACGCGAATAAAATCGAGGCTTCGAAATGCGAAAGATTCATCTTGGGCATGGGGTTTGTCTCGTGTGCCTAATCCTTTTGTCCTGTCGCAATCTCGAATGCGTCCACCATCGCCAGCAGATTCAGCAGTCCCGCGCCCACCAGGAACTTCGTCCCGTAATCATGCACATGGCCCGCCATATCCACCTGGTTGTAGCCGAGCCACGAGGCCAGGAAATACAGAACCCCGGACAGTAAATCGCCCAGGAATCCGCCGTAATAGATGATCGTGGTCAGCATGTCGCCGCCCTCGGGATGGAACATCGCACCGCGCATCATGATCCCGAACACGAACATGATCGCGACCGACGCACCGAGCGCCAACCCGCGCTCCCGCTTCTTCAGCAGGAAATGCCCGCCGCCGGGAATCAGCCACGCCAGTAAAACCGCGGGGAACCAATGGCTGCTGGGAGCCGCACTGCTCGCCGATGCCGCCGTTTGAACGTTATCTGCCACGGATTCATTTTAGCATCACGCCCCCACACGACTTCCCGAGGAGCCCCCTGCGTCAGCGTCGGGCCAACAAAGCCTGGGGCGACCAACAACCAGCACCGAACCGCGACCGCAAGTAACAAAGCAGATTTCGCTCTCTCGAGCACCGAACCGCGACCGTCAGGGAGCGGACCATCGTTGATTTCTAACTCCTGACTCCTGTCTCCTTCCTCTCTCCCCCCGTTTTGTCGCATCATGTTTCTAGTGCAAATCTCACACGAAGCCGGCTTAGAATGGGCGCGCCTCGAGCGCTGGGTGCCCGTCGCCGAAAAAGGAGCCCGCGTCGCCATCATCATTGCCGGAGCTTGGCTCGCCACCCTGCTCGCGCGCCGTCTGTTAGGACGCCTCCGCACCTACGCCCTCCGCGAAATGGACCATCGCAACGAGCCTCACATCGAGCTCGAAAAGCGCGCCGCCACGGCCATCGCCACGCTCTCAAAACTCGCGGCTCTCCTCATCTGGCTGATCGCCGTCGTGATGGCCCTGCACGAGCTGTCGTTCAATATACAGCCGATCCTCGCCGGATTCGGCGTCGCCGGATTAGCCGTCGGCCTCGGCGCACAGGCGCTCATCAAGGATTGGCTCGGCGGCCTGCTCCTTCTGCTCGAAGATCAAATCCGCATTGGCGATTTCGTCGTCATAAACGGAATCCATGGCTCGGTGGAAGAGATCAACTTGCGCACCACCGTTCTGCGCGGCGAAAGCGGAGCCGTGCATATCATCTCCAACGGTCTGATCAACACGCTTTCGAACACCACGCGCGAATACGCCTACTACTTGTTCCAAGTGACCATCGCCTACGGAGCCGACGTCGATCGGGCATTGAAAATAGTCGAAGACATGGGTCTCGAGCTCTCCCACGACGGCAACATCGGCCCCATGATCCTCGCGCCCATGGAAGTAATGGGCGTGGATCGCCTCGGGGACCGAGGCCCCGTCATCCGCGCCCGCATCCGCACCCAAGCCTCGCGCCAGGATAAAGTCGGCTGGGAGCTCAATCGTCGCGTGAACCAAGCCTTCACCACCGCCGGCATCGCGTTCCCGCCAGCCACGGCGGGAAAAGGATAGAAGGAGCCAACGTGCAGCGCATTTCACGAGCCCACTGTTACCTTACGATTCTGTTTTGCGGAATCGCAGGAGCAGGCTCCTTGCGCGCGCAAGAAGCAAGCCCAGAAACGCTCTCGATCTGCGATCTATTCAAGAATCTTAGATCCTACGCCGGAAAAACTGTTTCCGTGAGGGGACTAATGTATCGGGGCATGGAGATCTTCGCTATCGGGGGCAGTTGCGACAGCAAATTCATCACGAAGTATCAGACTCTACCCACGTTACCGGGCACCCCGGAGGTCTTCTCGGAGTATATCTGGCCGACTGCGGTTAACCTCGCGGATTCGAGTAACAATCCCAGGGGAGAAGCCCCCGCGCTGTTTGTCACCGATAAAGACTCCATGACCAGAGCCTTCGCCGAGATAGACCGACAACGCGCGATACTGCCTAAGGTCGCAGGAACAGAGCTGGCGAAATACTATTCGGATGTAGATGTCTACGTTACAGTGACGGGCATGCTTCGCATGAGGGATCGTTACGACATCGGCCGCAGCCCTTCGGGTCCGATGATGGGTGGTGGATACGGCCACTTAAGCATCTATCCCGCAGAACTTGTTATCAAGTCGATCAGCGATCCTGTAGTTCGGCCCAAGAAGCCAGCGGAGAATCGAGAGAAGCCCGGGCAGTAAGATCGGCCTGTCGCGTACAGTCTCAGCTTGGGGCTTAAAACAATTTCCGCACCACCGTCATTCTGGCTCCTGACTCCTGTCTGCTGACTCCTTTTCCCCGTCCCCTCAACCCTTTCCCGCTTCAAATCACCCGCAACTCTGCGCAATCCCCGCTATCCTGCCCTCGTAACAAGTTTTCTTGCTGGCCAGCAAGCGTTGCAGGAAAGCGCACAGCGAATGCGTTGTGCGCGATCCAAACTTTAGTGATGCTGATCTCTCGGAGGCCCTTGAAGCCTTGCGTGCGGTGACTATACGGACATTGGCGACGAGAGAGCTCGAAATCGATTTCGAAACGCCCTTGGGAGTCTGGGTGACACCAGGCATTCACTGAGTTCCCAACGTGCAGCGGGAACGTTGCACGGGGTTCCGCAAGGAGCGCACAGCGTAAGCGTTGTGCGCGGTTCAAAGTGGACACAAAGCGACGCAGCGCGATCGCCTCTCCCCTCGGTCATCAGAGAGCAGTGATTGAATCGGAGCGATGCAGGTTTCTATTCTACGAGCCTGGAATCCCCGCCAGATCCGCTCAAATCATCGGCGGCTAGAGCCCGTTGTGAAACGCGCCCTAGCCGTCCGCAGCGTTCCACCCCTCCGTTCGGCCGTAGTGTCTTCAGAGTTTCCGCTTTGTCATCCCGAGCGAAGTCGAGGGATCTGCTGTTTCGTCGGCGCTAGACCGCTCCCCATCGCTTGATCGAAGGGGTCGCGGCTCGGGTCCGATATGGTTCGTTGCCACGATCGCGGTTGGCGTCCGCAATTCTGACTCCTGACTTCTGACTCCTGTCTCCTCCTTTTCGTCATCTCCCGCACCCATGTACTACACTCAAGATTCAAATCACAGGAGGAACTTCGCTTTCATGAACGCCGATATGCTTTTGCTCGGCCTGGTCTGGTACGTCGTGTTTCTTTTCTCCACCACGTGCCATGAAGCCGCGCACGCGCTCGTCGCGAAACTCGGTGGCGATCTCACGGCGGCGCAAGGCGGACAAGTCTCGCTCGATCCCATTCCGCACATCCGCCGCGAACCCTTCGGCATGGTTGTGTTCCCGATCATGTCCTTCGCCATGGGCGGCTGGATGATGGGCTGGGCCAGCGCGCCCTATAATCCGCAGTGGGCGATGCAGTATCCCCGCCGCGCCGCCTGGATGTCGCTTGCCGGACCCGCAGCCAATCTTACTCTAGTGATTCTTGCGGGCATCGGCATTCGCATCGGCATCTTCACGGGAGCCTTACAAGCGCCGCAATCCATCGGCTTCACGCACTTGGTTGTCGCCGCGGAACCGGGAGCGCTCGAAGCCGTCGCCACTCTCTTGAGCGTTGGCTTTTCCCTCAATCTGCTGCTCGGCGTTTTCAATCTGCTGCCGCTTCCTCCCATGGACGGCTTCGGAGCTGTCGGCTTGCTCCTCCCGGAATCCGGCGCGCGCGCCTTCCAGAATTTCGGGATGCGCATCCGCTCCTACAGCATGCTGGGGCTTTTGCTTGCCTGGTGGATCTTCAACCCGATTTTTTCGCCGATCTTCAGTCTCGCGCTGAGCGCCTTGTACCTCGGCCACGGTTGATTGCCGCAGCGAGAACGTGAGATTGTCCCCTCCTTCACGGTCGCGGTTCGGTGCTCGTGGCCTGTCGCAAAGAAAACTTTATTTTGCTGTCCGCTTCCTCACGGTCGCGGTTCGGTGCTGAATACTGGCCTGATCGCAAAACCAGCACGGAACCGCGACCGTGACGGAGCGGACGGGCGCAAGTAAAAGAAAAAGCCCCAAGCTGTTACGCCTGGGGCTGGCTTTTTGTAAGCCCCACGCTGGCGCATGGGGCTCAAGGAGCGTCTAGTTGAACATGTACAGCGGAATACCCGGAGGCGGAGCCTCGGCCACTGCGGGAGCGCCATCGCCCGTCGCTGCGCCGACTGGTTCTTCCACCAACTGACGGCAGTAGATGCCACCTTCGCCGAGATAGACTTCGAATTCGGCGGGGCGTGCGAGCGATCCCTGAATCAAAGCTTCGCTCAGAGGATCCTCAATGTACTTCTGGATGGCACGCCGCAGAGGACGCGCGCCGTAGCTGCGATCCGTCAGCGTGTTCTCCATAATGTACCTGGCAGCGTCGTCCTTCAAGCGAATCTTGATCTGCTTGGTCGCCAGATTGACGTTCATCTGGTCGGTGAGCAGGCGGACAATCTTGAGCAAATCGTCATCGGTCAACGACGTGAACAGAATCACTTCGTCCAGACGATTCAGGAATTCCGGATTGAAGGCCTTCTTCACTTCGGCCATCACCTGATCTTCCACCTTCGCGGGAATCGTATTGTGGCCCGAGAAACCAATCGGGCTCTTCTTGTCCAGGAAACGAGCTCCCAGATTCGAAGTCATGATGATGATGGTGTTCTTGAAGTCCACCTGGTTGCCGAGTCCGTCGGTCAACTGGCCATCTTCAAACACCTGCAACAGGATGTTGTACACATCCGGATGCGCCTTCTCGATTTCGTCGAGCAGGATGATGGAATACGGCGCGCGCTTCACGCGTTCGGTGAGCTGGCCGCCTTCTTCATAACCTACGTAGCCCGGAGGCGAACCGATCAACTTCGATACGGAGTGCTTTTCCATGAACTCCGACATATCGAAACGGATCAGCGATTTTTCACTGCCGAACAGGAACTCGGCCAGTGCGCGGGCGACTTCGGTTTTACCAACGCCCGTCGGTCCCAGGAACAGGAACGATCCAGCGGGACGCTTCGGCGATTTCAAGCCCGCACGCGAGCGGCGAATCGCGCGCGCCAGAGCGGAGATTGCTTTCTCCTGGCTGATGATGCGCTTGTGCAGCTCTTCTTCAATCCGCAGGAGCTTGGCGACTTCTTCTTCTTTAATCGCCGTCATCGGAACGCCGGTCCAGCGCGCTACGACGTCTTCAATGTCATCTTTGGTGACGACGCCCGTGGATGTATCGTCCAGGTTGTATTTTTCACGCAGCACGCGCAGGTTCTCGCGTTCCTTGCGTTCTTCGTCCGAATAGAAGCGAGCCTTTTCGAACTCGTGATTCGCGATGGCGTTTTCCATGCGATGCACGATGAACTTGATGCGCTTCTGCACGTCGGCCACGTCGCCCGGCAACGTCGTCTGGCGGAGCTTCACGCGCGCGCCCGCTTCGTCGATCAAATCGATGGCCTTATCCGGCAAGAAACGATCCGGAATAAAGCGCACGGAGGCGTGCACCGAGCTCTCAATCGCCTCGTCCGTATACGCCACGGCGTGGAACTTCTCGTAGCGTTCCTTAATGCCGAATAGAATCCGCGTGGCGTCCTCTTCATTCGGAGGCGGAACCTTCACGGCTTGGAAGCGGCGTTCCAGCGAGCGGTCCTTCTCAATGGACTTGCGATATTCGGCCGGCGTGGTCGCGCCGATGCACTGAATTTCGCCGCGCGAAAGCGCAGGCTTCAAAATATTGGCCGCGTCTAGCGAACCTTCGGCGGAACCCGCGCCGACTAGCGTATGCAGCTCGTCGATAAAGATGATGGCGTTCTGATTTTCCATCAGCTCTTTCATGATGGTCTTCAGGCGCTCTTCGAACTGTCCGCGATACTTGGTTCCGGCGACGATCAGCGAAAGATCCAGCGCCAAAATGCGTTTATCGGCCAGGAACGAAGGCACATCGCCATCGGCCACGCGCTGTGCGAGTCCTTCGACGATGGCCGTTTTACCGACGCCCGGTTCGCCGATCAGCACGGGATTGTTCTTCGTGCGGCGGCACAGAATCTGCACGACGCGCTCGAGCTCATAGTCGCGCCCGATCAGCGGATCGAGCGATCCGTCCATCGCAGCTTGCGTGAGATCGCGGCTGAATTCGCTGAGCAGCGAGCTTTCCTTGGGGCGGTTCGAAGAGGCCTTTTCGGAAGTGGTCCGGGCAATTTCTTCTCGGACCTGCGAGAGGCGCAGGCCGCGTTCATGCAGGATATCGGCGGCGAAACATTTTTCTTCGCGCAGCAAGCCGAGCAGCAAGTGCTCGGTTCCGATGTGCTTGTGATTCAGGCGTTCGGCTTCTTCCGCGCCGTATGCCAGCACGCGTTTGCATTCGTGGCTGAGCGGCAGATCGACGGAGGTGGAAACTTTCTCGCGCATCGTCGTGTGCGCTTCGATCTGCTTGCGGATGGAATCGACGGAGGCGCTGGAGCGCAGGAAGCGATTGGCGAGCGCTTTATCCTCGCGCAGCAAGCCCAGCAACAGGTGCTCGGTTTCGATGCACGGGCTGCCGAACTGGCTAGCTTCATATCGCGCGAAAAAAATCACGCGGCGGGCCTTCTCTGTATAACGTTCAAACATGATGGCTACCTTCCGAGGAAGACAAGTTGGCTGGTGCCAGTTGTCCCTGCTGCAACGCGACGGCACGATCGGCCCGGCGCGCGAAATTCAAATTGTGCGTCACGTGAATGGAGGTGAGCTTGCGAGACCGGTGCAGGTCGTCGAGCAGGCTCATGATCATTTCTCCCGTGCGAAAATCGAGGCTGCCGGTGGGTTCGTCGGCCAGCAAAACCTTGGGATCTCCCGTGAGGGCGCGCGCCAGAACCACACGCTGTTGTTCGCCTCCGGAAAGTTCACCCGCGCGATGCGACGCCCGGTTGCGTAAGCCGACTTCGTCCAGCCGCGCAAGAGATACAGGCTCTGCCTGGTCCCGGCTCTGGCCGCGTATCAGCAGGGGCATCATCACGTTCTCGAGAGCCGTAAATTCGGCAAGTAGCGACTGAATCTGCCAGACATATCCCAGCTCCCGGTTGCGGAACTCGGACAACTGGTCCCCCGATAGCTTACAGATGTCATTCTGCCCGAAGTATATCGCACCCTCTGTTGGGCTGTCCAACCCTCCCAAAAGATGCATCAATGTTGTTTTGCCGCTTCCCGATTCGCCCACCAGCGCGAGTTTTTCGCCCACGTTTACTTCTAAGTTCAGGTTTTGGAAGACGACAAGTTCAGCGTCACCCGAGCGATATTTCTTCGCGAGGTTCACGGCCCGAATGGCCAGCGGAGGAAGAGCGGTCGCGGATTGTCCGGGGGCCAGCATGCCTACCTCTATCTTATCGGGACGCGGTGGGGCTCAGGAAGTTACTTTTGTTCTGAACTGGAAGATTAATTTACTTAGTTGCGGTGTTTCTTGTCCGAAAAGGGGTAGTCCGCTGGTCCTATTCGAAGACTTCGGCGAGGGGGAGCTCGATTGGGCTATCGCGCGGAAGTGGCGAGAGCCAAGACGTCGTCCAGCAATAGCCGTAGCTGCAGACATCGCTGGTACGCGATCTCGGGATCCAGATTCCGGAAGAGCGACGCGCCTTCGATTGGCTTCTTGTACTTTCTGCCGAGCCTTCTCTGGTACAAGTTTTTCAGTCGACGCCCCGGCGGATTTTGATGATTGACGGATTCAGGCGGTGCCTTAGGAAGATCGCCCCGAATCTCGACCGGGAAAACAGTGGGGTCACTCAATAGCCAAGCTTCGGTTTCGTGAACAGCAAAGTGCTGGCGGAAGTTGGGATGATTCACCTTGCGCTCCAATTGCTGCTTTGCCCATTGATACTGCGTCGCAACAGGACCATCCGGATACTTCAATGTCGAGCCGTAGAAATCGACAATCCCGATGGCGGCTAGAACGCCCGGCGTTTGAAGTGCCAGTTTCGCACTGCGTTCGATCCCATCCAGGTAATCGCCTGCGCCTTTGAAAGGGCGAAGGTTAATTCCAATTCCACGGATTTGCTGCTGTTCGAGCCAACGGCTCAGGAACTCGCGGAGGCAATATTCAGTTTGCCCCTCGACGAAGATCGCCAGTTTCACGAGGCGATCTCAGCCTCTCCGGAGAAGGCAAACTTCCCAAGCGAGTAGCCCTCCACCCAGCGTTTCAGTTCTTCGCCATCGATGTTCTTCAATTGCGTCTCCGATCCGTTAGACGTGACAACGGTGACAACCGGCAAGTCGTCATGGTCATCGCTGAAGGCGTCGAGAAACTGCGGTGAATGCGTAGAGAAGATCACTTGGCTCTTCATAGCCGCGCTGGCGGCGATTTCCGCGATGATCGACATCATGCGCGGATGGAGACCGGCTTCGGGTTCGTCGATCGCGATCAGCGGAGCGGGATGGGTGCTGCCGAGAATCGTCGCTAGTAATAAGAATCGAAGTGTTCCGTCGGAGAGATCCGCGGGGCTGTCAGGCCGTTTGCGGTGCTTGCGCCACAGCCGCATGTCGATCCGGCTATGCGCCGCTGGAACAGGTGGAAACTCTAATTTGTCGTAGTCGTCGGGAAACGCGGCGGACATGGCCTTGTCAATGAGGTCCCTAAAGTCGGGGTCGGTCGTATAGTTCGTGTGGAGGACGGCGACAAGGTTCTGCCCATCGCCGCGTACGCGGTTCTCAGAACGCGCGACCGGGGGACTGCGCATGTCAGACCCTTGGTCAACGCGCATGTCGCAATGAATTGCCCACTGGCTGAAGAATGCCTGGGTAACTACGATGATCTGAGCGGTATCGTCCGGGGGATTTATCGGCGCGATTCTCAGAACTTGAGACAGGTTTGTCTCGGCTTCATTCGCATCGTCGTTGAAAAGCGGATTGAGGGCGAGGAGCCCTAACGACACGCCCGTAATTTGATCCAGACGACTTAGGTGCTCACGGTTACGAACGTAACTACCCAACGCACCGAGCCGACTTAGTTCAAGTTCGTAATTCAGGGAAATTTTGTCTGAATAACTAAGACCCGTGTTGAAGCGGAGGCCCTGTGCGCGGCCGTCCCATAACAGAGGCGCCATTCCGCCCATATCGATAATCGTGTCGCGAAGGCCACCCTTAGCAGCTATCCGAAGCAGGTCCAATGCCCGCAATAAGTTCGATTTCCCGCCGCCGTTAGGTCCGATGAGAACGTTCAGGCGTCCAGGCTTCCACGTCACCGACTTGAGTGACCGGAAGCCCTCGATCTGAAGTTCTTTGAGCAGCATAAGGCGGACCTACCGCACCACAATATTAACCAATTTATCCGGCACCACGATCAGCTTGGCGATCGTCTTGCCTTCAAGCAGCGGTTGGATCTTCGCGTCGGCTTGCGCCAGTTTCTCGAGCTCCGCTTGCGGAGTTCCAATCGGCACTATGATTTTTGCGCGCAGCTTGCCGTTGACCTGCACCGGGATCTCCAGCAGGTCTTCTTTGGCAAGTTCGGCGTCCCACTGCGGCCAGGGTTGACGGAACGCGGGACCCGTGCGGCCGAGTTGCTCCCACAGTTCGTCGGCGATGAACGGAGCGAACGGCGCGAGCAACAGCGTCACGTTCGGCAGGATCTGATCGAGCGCCGCGCGCGACAAGGACGCTTCGTCTTCGTACAGGCGATTCATCAACTCCATCAACGCCGCGATCGACGTGTTGAAGTGCCAGCGATTGTCAAAGTCTTCTGTCACTTTACTGATCGTCTGGTGCAGCTTGCGCAAGGCGCGCCGGTCGGCATCGGAGCTGCCTTCCGCCGCGACCCACTCGGCATCGGCAGTGCGCTCCGCATTTCGCGTCACGAAGCGCCACACGCGTTCCAAGAAACGTCGCGGTCCGCCGACGCTGCTCTCAATCCACGGCATGTCCTTTTCCGGAGCATTCGCGAACAGCACGAATAAGCGGCACGTATCGGCGCCGTACTTGCCGACCATTTCTTCGGGATCCACCACGTTGCCCTTGGATTTCGACATCGCCGAGCCGTCTGAGCCCAGCACCATGCCTTGCGTGAACAAATTCTGCGCGGGTTCGGAATTCGTGATCAGGCCGAGGTCGCGCATGACCTTCGTGAAAAAGCGCGAGTAGATCAGGTGCAGAATCGCATGCGTGACGCCGCCGATGTATTGATCAATCGGGAACCATTTGGCGACCGCGGCGCTATCGAACGGCGCGCTCGTGTTGCGAGGATCGCAGTAGCGGTAGAAATACCAGGACGAATCGACGAACGTGTCCATCGTGTCGCTTTCGCGTTGCGAGTCGGCCCCGCACGTGGGGCACTTCACGTTCATGAACTCAGGGACCTCGGCCAACGGCGAGCGCCCGCGCCCCGTGAACTTCACGTTATAAGGAAGCGTGACGGGCAGGTCTTTTTCGGGCACGGGAACCAGACCGCACTTCGGGCAATGGATCATCGGGATCGGCGTGCCCCAGTAACGCTGGCGCGAAACGCCCCAATCCTTGATGCGGAACGTGATGGCCGCTTTGCCGAAACCCTTGGCCTCGGCGAATTCGTTCATCTTGCGGCGCGCGTCGGCACTGGGCAAGCCGGAGAACTCGCCTGATTTTTCGGTGATGCCGTAGTCGCAGAACGCCGCTTTCGGATTTTCGTCCAACGCGCCGTCCACGGGTCGGATCACCGAACGAATTGGGATGCCGAACGTGGTGCAGAAATCGAAATCGCGCTCGTCGTGCGCGGGGACGGCCATGATCGCGCCGGTGCCGTAGTCCATCAGTACGAAGTTGCCGATCCAGATGGGAACGCGCTCACCGCTATAAGGGTTGATCGCGTAGTGGCCCGTCGGAGCCCCGTCTTTGATCAATTCGCCCGGGCCTTGTTGCTTGCGGGCGTCGATCAAATGCTTGGCCTTGGCCTTGCCTGCGTCGTCGAGCAGCGCTTGCGCGATGGGATGCTCGGGCGCGAGGATCACGCAGGTGGCTCCGTAGATGGTGTCGACGCGCGTAGTGAAGACACGAATTTTCTCGGACGAGCCTTCGATCGCGAAGTCGATCTCAGAACCTTCGCTGCGGCCAATCCAATTGCGCTGCATGGAGAGCACGCGCTCGGGCCAGCCGCCTTCCAGCTTGTCGTACGTGTCTTTCAAGAGCTCGTCGGCGTATTCGGTGATGCGGAAGAACCATTGCTCCAGTGCGCGTTGCTCCACGGGCGTGGTTTCGTGACGCCAGCAGCAGCCGTCGATCACCTGTTCATTGGCCAGCACCGTCGCGCATTCGGGGCACCAGTTGACCATCGCTTTCTTGCGATACGCCAAGCCGCGCTCGAACATTTTCAGGAAGAGCCACTGGTTCCAGCGATAATAATCGGGCTCGCACGTGGCGATCTCCGTGGCCCAATCGTAGGCGAAGCCCATGCGCAGCATTTGCTTCTTCATCTCCTGGATGTTGGAGCGCGTCCAATCCTGGGGATGCATGTTGCGTTTGATCGCCGCGTTTTCGGCCGGTAATCCGAAGGCGTCCCAACCGATGGGATGCAATACGTTATAGCCGCGCATCCACATATAACGCGCGAGCGCATCACCGATGGAGTAGTTCCGCACGTGGCCCATGTGGAGGCGTCCACTGGGATAGGGGAACATTTCGACAACGTAATACTTGGGCGCGGCGGACGCGTCGGAGGCGGCGTCGGCCTTATAAAGCGCCGGATTCGCGGCCCAGCGCTGCTGCCATTTCAATTCAATCTGGTCGTGGTCGTAGACGGATTCGGCCATAGGTCGTACTATCCATCATAAAGGCTGGTCATAATAAAGGCAGAATGTTGCGTCGTGCCATTTCGATCCTGTGCTTGACTGCGGTTTTCGCCGCTGCGGCGGATCGCCTGTATTTGAAAGACGGCGACTATCAGCTCATGCGCGAGTATCAAGTGCAGCCGGATCGCGTGCGCTACTACTCCACCGAGCGCAGTGATTGGGAAGAGATCCCGCTGGAACTTGTGGATCTGGAGCGCACGAAGAAAGAAGCCACCGAGCAGCAGGCCATCGCCAAGGAAGCCAACAAGGTGGTGGAGGAAGAAAATGCCGCCATTAAGGCGGAACGCAAGCTGATCCAGTCGATTCCGGCAGATCCTGGCGTTTACTATATGCGCGGCGAGAAGCTTGAGACGATCAAGATCGCCGAGCCGAAGATCAACAACGACACCAAGCGCACGGTGCTGCGCATGCTGGCTCCGATTCCGATCGCGGGCAAGGTGACGATTGAGCTCGATGGGCTGACGTCCGCGAATAAGGTGGACGGGCGCGAGCCCGAGTTTTTCTTTCGTTTATCCGAAGAGCAGAGTTTCGGGGTCGCCAAGCTGACGCTGAAGAAAGATGCCCGCGTTGTGGAGAACGCCAGCGTCCTGCAAGTGAAGCAGGATCGCATGGTGGATGAGAAAGTGGACATCGTCCCCACGTTCAAGAAGCAGGAGGGCGATCTGCTCTACAAGATCTGGCCCGAGAAGCCACTGGAGCCGGGTGAATACGCGCTGATTGAATACACCGAAGGAAAGATGATGCCGCGGATTTGGGATTTCAGCGTGAAGTAGGTGAGTTTGCGGGCGACCTGTCCCGCAGAGAACACGTTATCATTCTGTCCGCTCCCTTACGGTCGCGGTTCAGTGCTGGACACTGTCTTTTCGTCACGACAGCACCGAACCGCGACTGTAAAGGAGGGGCCGTTGTAACGATCTCCTCGCGACAGGCTTCTAGAGGATGTCGCAGAGCGAACCTTGCCCTGCGCTGACATTCCGGGGCGCAGTCCATTCGCCGGGCGGCTCGATCTGCCAGCGCTTCAGCCACAGGAAGAGCACTAACAATCCCCATAAGTGATAGCCGAGATTGGCGCGGCGTTCGAGATGCGCGCGCAGCACGCGTTCGACGGCTTCCCAATGAAATAATCCCGACGCGCGGACGTTCTTCTCGCTCAAGGTTTCCGTCAGCAAAGGCCGCAGCGTGGTTCGGAGCCAATGATGCGCGGGGATATCGAAACCCTCTTTGCCGCGATTCATGATCGCCGGAGGCAGCTTGTCGCGCATCAAGTCGCGCAAGATAAATTTCAGTTGTGAGCCGCGAATCTTCAGGTCTTCGGGCAACTGCGCGGCGAATTCGGCGATGCGGTGATCGAGGAAGGGCGGACGCACTTCGAGCGAATGCGCCATGCTCATGCGGTCGCACTTGTTGAGGATGTCGTCGGGCAAATAGCACATCTGATCGAGCCACAAGAACTGGTTCAACTCGCCGACGTTTTTGCCTGCAAAGACGCTGCCGGGCAAACGAAGTCTTGCGGCCTGCCACGTGGGATTTGCGAGCAGCGCACGGCGTTGCTCTTCCCCGAACGTTCCGTTCCAATACAAATGCGCGTCGACGGGATCGAGCAGCGAGCCTTCCAGCATGCGCACGATTTTGTAATCCAGGCCGATCTTTTCATCGGATACGGGCAGCAAGTGCGCGGCGCGGGCTGCAAGAGCGCGAATGCCACGCGGCAACCGGCGCAGGTGTTTAGCGTAGCGATCTGCGATGTACGTTTTGTATCCGCCAAAAAGCTCGTCAGCGCCGTCGCCGGAAAGCGCTACGGTCACATCCTGGCGGCACATCTTCGAAAGGAACCACACGGGCAGCGCGCCCGCGTCGGCGCTCGGTTCGTCGGAATAGGTTGCGAAATCTTCAATGGCGGATTGCAGGTCGACCTCGGGATTCAGGTCGAACTCGTGATGATCCGTGTCGTAGTGCTTCGCGATTTCGCGGAAGTACGGAGTCTCGTCGAAGCTGCGTCCTCGAAACGATACGGAGAACGTTTTTAATTTCGAAGACGACTGCTCGGCGGCATAGTGCAGGATGGTCGACGAATCGAGCCCGCCGCTCGACCACACGCCGAGAGGCGCGTCCGAGATGAGATGTTCTTTGATCGACTCGCGCAGCAGACGATCGAGCTCCTGCTTGGCGGAGGGCAGATCCCAGCGTGCTTCGGGTTGAAAATTTAACTCCCAGTAGCGATGGATGGCAACTGCTCCTGTGCCCGCGGAGCCCGTGCCGCGCCATTCCATCCAGCATCCGGGCGAAAGCTTTTCGATGCCTTCGACCATCGTCTCGGTGCCGGGAATGTAGTTGAGTGAGAGATAGCGATCGAGCGCCGACGGATTCACGCGACGCGGGATTTCCGGATGCAGCAGGATCGTCTTCATCTCCGAGCCGAAGTAGAGATCGCCCTGGCGCAACGTGTAATAGAGAGGCTTGATGCCGAGGCGATCGCGCACCAGCACGAGCCGCCGTTGCGCTTCGTTCCAAAACGCCGCGCCGAACATGCCGCGCAGGCGCGGGAATGCTTCGACGTCCCATTGCAGAAATGCATGCAGGACGACTTCCGTATCGCAATGCGTTTCGAAGCGATGGCCTAGTGCTTCAAGCTCGCGACGAAGTTCGACGTGGTTGTAGACCTCTCCGTTAAAAACGAGAACCGTCCCACCGTCGGGAGAGAACATCGGCTGATCGCCATGCGTGAGGTCGATGATGCGCAGGCGAACGGCGCCTAGAGAGACGCGCTCGGATTCCCAGATGTCCTGTTTATCTGGTCCGCGATGCGTGATCGCCCGCGTAACGGTCCAAATGCGCGAGGCGTCGGCGGGGCGGCGTAGATGAGTGAATCCGGCGATGCCGCACACGTCGGACGCGCTCCGTTAGGCTTCCAACTGCTCGGGGAAAATGACGTAGCCCTTGGGCGGCGGGAACAACTGTTCCAGCAACATCAGGCGCTTGCGCAAATTGCGGCTGGGCAACTGGCGCGGGCCGGTGTCGACGTCGATGTCGCAGCAGATGCCGTGCAAGTAAAGCGTCAGCGTATCGATGAACGATTGCCGCTCGTATTCGCTAAAGGCCTTGCCGCGTTGTCCCATGCGAGATCCACCTGGGCGGCGTAGTGTCTGCTTCAAGCGCCAGCTGGGTTCGTCGACTTCGCCGTGAACGTCGGCGCTGAGCTCTTCACGCAACAAGTGCGAGTAGCGATTGTCGACCTTGTGGCCATCCGCGGTAGTGGCGGTGCGATCGGCCATCAACGTCGCGAGCAAATGATACAGGCGATAGTGATACTCCGCCACTTCCTGATCCTTCAGCGCGAAGGCCAGCACAGTTTCATCGCCCAGCTTCAATTGCGTGGACGTCGAGAGCAATTCGTCAGGAGGCCGCTCGATAGACACGTAATCGGCCGAAGGCACGAGCGTTGGCGCCGCGGGAGCTTTCTTCTTTTCCGGAGCTCCGGCGCGTTCCAGATACGGGACCAGGAAGATGGAGATCTTCGGCAAGGCCGCCGCAACGGAGGGAGGCAGCGCGGCCACAGGCTCCTCCAGGTATTCTTTCAGGTCTTCTTCCGAAAGAGGCGTGGAGGCGCAGAAGTAGGAGAACGTATTGCTGAGGGGGATCATCTCGCCGCGGAATCGCTCGGCGAATTGACGAACACTCAGTTTGGAAAGGTCGTGTTGAGCCAGCATCAAAGTGCATCTTCATTCTAGCGGCATAGCGCAGCCGCTGCACGAAGGGAAATGTGCGGATTCCAGATCCGATGCCAGCGGGCGCTTTGAATTCGCGCGTATCGTGCTCATTCAACGCCGCTTGTGGCGACGGGGGCCTACTTCTGCCGGATAAACCGATAATTCCCCGAGACGTGTTTCACGAACAACTGTTGCGCGGACCCCGACGCCGGTTTGGTGACTTCCACGTTGAGTCCGTATAATCCCGAGAACTCGGTTTCGGAGACTGCGGCCAGGCGCACGTTGCCGCGTCCATCGGCGTTTCCATACAAGTGGCCATCGGTGATGCTCAATTCGAGGACGCGCGGTTCGCTGCGCCAGATGGGCGGCTGCTCTTTGTACGTTCCCACGTAGGACGCCAGAACAGCGGGCGCGATCTTGAATTCGTTCTTGTAATCGTCGGACGCGGTGCCCACCCAGTGTTCTTTGTTGTTCGTGTTGCAGACCCATTCGAGCATCTCGGTGTCTGGGGCCAGTTCGCGCCGAACCGCAACAGTCCAGGAGCGGGAGTAAATCGCGGGATCGGAATAAGTGATCTCGACGTCGAGGCTCCCGAAGTTGCGGCGGCGATAGCGTTCTGTCATGCGCAAGGCCTCGGTGTGAGGATGTCCGTCATGATCGAGCCAGG
The DNA here is from genome assembly GCA_903892565.1 of uncultured Acidobacteriia bacterium. GTDB lineage: Bacteria > Acidobacteriota > Terriglobia > Bryobacterales > Bryobacteraceae > Palsa-187. Next base: position 47,741 of record CAITIX010000121.1, on the reverse strand, counting down.
TGGCGTCGTTGAAGCCGAAGCTTTCGACCACCAGCGTGTCGCCATCCCAACGGCCTACGGAGTAGCCCATCCAACTGGGGTTGGGGTCTTTTTCGAGAGGGCGACCGTCGAGGAAGATCTGGCGGAAGGTGAGATCGGTATTCAAAATGGCGATGAGGTCGGGCGTCTGGATGATCTTTTCCATCTCGCCGCCTTGGCTATCGGCAGATGTCGGATAGCCGGGGCCGAGAGGCAGGCACAACGAGTTCATGTAATCCTTCTGCAGGTTTTCGGCGCGCTGTTCCACCAGAGCGCGGGCCGCGGGCTGGATCTCCGAGGGTTTCAAATCGGCGGTGACGTTGCGCGAATATTTCGGCGAGAGCTTGTTCCACAGGCCGGAGAAATCGGGATGTCCGTCGGCGGTGCGCGGCGCGGGCGCGGCGAGATTCGGCTTGCCGTCCGGCGTGCGAGGGATCCCTTTCGTGGGATAGTTCAGCCATTGGGCGCCGGCGGGCAGGCACGCGAACGCGAAGACGGCGCCGACGAGAACCAAGATCCTCGACGTCTTTATTGGAGACGTCTTTGCCGACGTCAAGATGGATGAAACAATTGTTGATTCCAAGTTCCTGCGCATGGGTGATTTTGATTTTATCTGATATTACTGGCTCGTGGCCGCCCAAGTGAGGGTTTGAAATCACTTTGTAACGCGCAAAACTTGCCTCCGGTTGCTCGTAACCTGTAGCCTCAAATGAGACGTGAGAGGCGAACACTCCATCCCGAAGCCGTTAGTGCGCCGGACAGCCAATCTGTCGATGTTCCGGTACCGGATTATCGCCTTTTTGTCGGTCATGGGGCCCGGATTTATCACGGCCAACGTCGATAATGACCCCGGCGGCATCCTCACCTATTCGCAGGCGGGAGCCAAGTTCGGCTATTCGCTGCTGTGGACGCTGATCCCGACGACCATCGCGCTGATTGTGGTGCAAGAGATGGCCGCGCGTATGGGGGCCGTTACCGGCAAAGGACTTTCGGATTTAATCCGCGAAGAGTTTGGCCTGCGTGCGACGTTTATCACGATGGCGATCTTGAGCATCGCGGATTTCGGCAACATTGCGGCCGAGTTTGCGGGCATCGCCTCCGGCATGGGCGTGTTCGGCGTCAATCGATATTTATCCGTTCCTGTGGGTGCTGCCGTGGTGTGGCTGGTGATTGTGCGTGGGCGCTACAAGCCTGTGGAGCGCATGCTGATCCTGTTTTCGCTGATCTATTTCACGTATCCGATTTCGGCGTATCTGGCGAAGCCCGACTGGAAACTCGCGCTGCATGACACGCTCGTGCCGCAGTTTCATGGCGATCAACAGTACATCATCATGATCGTCGGCTTGATCGGCACGACGATTACGCCGTGGATGCAGTTCTATCTGCAGGCGTCGATTGTCGAAAAGGGCGTGGACCGCCGCCATTATTCGCTGAGCCGGTGGGACGTGATCGTCGGCTGCATCGTAACGGACGTGATTGCGTTCTTCATTGTGGTGGCGTGCGCGGCGACGATTTACAAATCCGGGGGCGGGGAAATCACGGACGCGGCGGACGCGGCCAAGGCGCTGGTGCCCTTCGCGGGACGCTTTGCCGGCGCGCTGTTTGCGATCGGGTTGGTGAACGCGTCGGTGCTGGCGGCGGCGATTCTGCCGTTGGCCACGGCCTACAATATTTGCGAAGGCTTGGGCTTTGAGTCGGGCGTGGAGAAGCGCTTTTCCGAGGCTCCAATTTTCTACTGGCTGTATACGCTGTTGATCGTCTCCGGGGCCGGGTTTGTGCTGCTTCCGCACATGCCGCTCTTAAAAGTAATGCTGTTTTCGCAGGTGGCCAATGGCGTCCTGCTGCCATTCGTGCTTTTCTATATGTTGATGCTCGTGAATCGCAAACGAATCATGCAGGAATATACGAATAACATTTGGCAGAATCTGATCGCCTGGTCTACGGCTATTGTCATGCTGGTGCTGACGGCCGGGATGGTCTACTTTGCGGTGAAAGCCTGATGTCCACTACTGTTTCCGTTGTCGAACAATACGCGGCGGACGTCGCGAAATTCAATGCCCGCTTGCAGCAGATGGGCGTCGCGGACATCGACCGCTATTACTGGTATCACACGGTGGATCTTGCCGAAGGCCTCACGACGCCCGGCATGTACGATTACCGCGACAAGCTCGATGCGTTTCAATTACCGGAGCGCATGGATGGCATGACGGTGCTCGACATCGGCTCCGCCAGCGGCTTCTGGACGTTCGAGTTTGAGCGTCGGGGCGCGCAGGTGACGTCGGTCGATTTGCCGTCGCTCGAAATGCTGGATCGCTTCCCGGGCCAGGAGACGAGCACTCTGCTCAAGACGATCCAGCATATGATCGTGCCGCATTCGGCGGATCAGCTCGAAGGTTTGGTCCGCGAGTACTCGGCGGCGGAGCTGCATCATTATTTATTGGATGCGCCGTTCCGGCTGTGTGCCCGCCTGTTGGGCTCCAGAGTCGTCCGGCGCTACAGTTCGATTTACGATATCTCACCGGAGAATTTGGGTCGCCCGAGTTTTGACCTCGTTTTCCTGGGCGATATTCTGGTGCACACGTTGCGTCCTTTTGATGCTTTAGTCGCGGCGGCGAAGATGTGCCGCGGGACGTTAATCGTCGCGCAAGAGATGCCGGGAAATCCGGACGATGCCCCGGCGATGATTTATCGCGGCGGCGAAAAGCTCGGCGAAGACGATATTTGCTGGTGGTTGCCCAACGAAGCGTGCTTCAAACAGGTGCTGAAGAAGCTGGGCTTTGCAAGCGTGGAAGCCGTGGGCAACAACGACGGCATGCTGCGTCCGGCGGGACATTGGTTCTCGCGCAGGATTGTGCACGCAAGGCGCGCGGGCTGAGTTTGCCGCAGACCGGTGCGCTGAAGGCCGCTCGTGACCTTCCGCAAAGAGAACGTTTTCATTTTGTCCGCTCCCTGACGGTCGCGGTTCGGTGCTAAGCCCTAGCGCTGCTCGCAAAAGTAGCGCCGAATCCCCGCCCTGACGGGACGGGGTTATAACCCCGTGGCGTAAGCCCGAGGATCGTATTACGACAGGCTGCTGGTTTTGGGCCGCCTCCGCTTTTCGGGACGTAAGGTAGTATGATGATCCGAGCGCTTTGCCGTGGGCGAAGCGGGCTGAATGTTGCGCTCTTGCGCGTCACCGGAAAGAGGAATCATCATGCGTCTCCCCATCACTGTTCTTAGCGTTTTCGCCGTCGGTCTTGCGCTGGCGCAGACGAAATCGAATCCCGACCTGCACCTGCGCGGAGATCGTTTCAAACCGCTCACGTATGACAAGCTGACCCCCGAGCAGAAAGCCATGGCGGATCACTTGCTGGCAGGCGAGCGCGGCGGCATGAATGGTCCGTTCAACGTCACCTTGCGCAGCCCCGAGGTGGGCGACGCGGCGCAGAAGCTGGGCGCGCTGGTGCGCTTTCATTCCTCGCTTCCCAAGAAGCTGAATGAGATGGCGATCATTATGACGGGCCGCTTTTGGAACGCGCAGTACGAATGGTCGGCACATAAGAAGGCCGCGCTGGCGGCGGGATTGAATCCGGCAATCATCGACGCCATTGCCGTGGGTAAGCGTCCCACGGGGATGCAAGCCGATGAGACGGCCATCTACAACTTCGCAAACGAACTGCTGCAGAAGAAGGAAGTGAGCGACGCATCGTTCGCAGCGGTGGTGAAGATGTTTGGCGAAAAGGGTGCGGTGGATCTGACGGGCGTGATGGGCTACTACTGTTTCGTGTCGATGATGCTCGATATCGATCGCTATCCGCTGCCGGATGGCGAGAAGCCAGAACTGAAGCCGCTGAAGAACTAGATCGTAGTGTGCGTGGCGGCTGCATCCCCGCCCTGACGGGACGGGGTTCTACCGGGTCAGCTTGCGAGTGATCTCCAATTCTTGATGATGTGGTCGGCGGTGCGCCAGGCGAGCGCCTGAATGGTTTGCGTGGGATTGCGCGCACTGCTCGTCCCGATGACGGAGCCGCCGACGATGGCGAGATTCGGCGCTACGTGCGACATGCCCCAACGATCCACCACGTTGGTTTCGGGATCGTCACCCATGCGCGTGCCTCCGAAAGCGTGCGTGCTGAGGATGGGGCCCGTTGATGGAGTTTTCAGGACTTCAATCGCGCCTGCCGCGCGAAACCACTCTTCCATCTTGTCCTGGCCGTAGGCCATCGAACGTGCTTCGTTGGGCTTGGGGCCGCTGGTCACTCTGCAAACAGGATCACCCAGTGGATCGCGCACCTCGGGATCGAGATCGAGATAGGTGTTCTCGTAAGGGAAGCTCGTGTTTTGCAGATACGCCGACACCCAGCGTCCGGCGTTCTCGCGCACGAAAGATTTCCAGTGTGAGCCGAATGATGGCGCGCGTCCATAGGTGTTCATCGCGGCGGAGGCGATGGGATGCTTTTCGGTGCTGACGTGCAATCCGGTGCCGCCGAGGAATCCGAGCGCGGCGTGGTCCTGATGATCGTCGCCGAAATCGTCGACCTCCACGCTTTGCGCCATCGCGCCATACCAGGCGTTCAGATCGAAGGGGAACAGCGCGGATACATTGACGAACGCCCAGTGTCCGAAATAGTGCTTGCCCACTTGGCCGTGGTTGTTCGAGAGTCCCTTGGGGAACGCGGCGGATTTCGAGAGTAGTAGCAGGCGGGAGTTCTCGTAGGTGTACGCGCCGAGCATGACGACTTTCGCGGGCTGAAAATACTCCTTGCCATCGCGCAAGTATTGGACGCCAGTCGCCTTGCTATTTCGATCGGTGAGAATGCGCGTGACGTGCGCGTTGTCGAAAATCGTCAGGTGCTTGGTCTTGAGCGCTTCAGGAATCGTGGTGACGGAGGTCGCGTTCTTGGCGCTGACGTGGCAGCCTCCGCGATCGCAATAGCCGTGCAGAGCGCAGCCGGGGCGTCCGCGATAGGGCACGGAGTTGATGGCCGCGGGTCCGCGAAAGGGATGCCAGCCGAGTTTTTTTCCGGCGGACATCATGACGTCGGTGAACTCGGTGTCGCGCAACGGCGGCATGGGATATTCGCGCTGGCGCGGGCCTTCGAAAATATTTCCGCGAGGGTCGAGCGTTCCTTTTAGGTTGCCCGCCTTGCCGGAGACGCCGATCTCGTGCTCGATCAAATCGTAATAGGGTTCGAGTTCGTCGTAGGTGAGAGGCCAGTCGCGTATAGCGCTTCCTACAGGAAGCGCCGAAGCCCCATAACGCCGAAGCGCCTCAGAGCGCACTTTGAAATCCCACGGATGATAGCGCCAGCTTTGCGCCCAATAGTGGATGGACGTGCCGCCGATGGCGTTCATCATCGGATGCACGGCAGGCCGCATGGCCGGTTCGGATTCGCTGGTGCGGAAGGTCGGCATCTCGCGCTGGACTTTGCTGCCGGTGGTGACGAGATTGCGGATGTTGTTGTGCATCTCGTCGGCGCGGAACACACGCGGAGGCATCCAGGTTCCGGCTTCGAGCGCCGCGATTTTGAGTCCTGCGCGGGCCAACGGCAACACGGCGACGCCGCCTGCCGCGCCCAGGCCGATTACGACGATGTCGACAGGTTTGAGGCGGATGGGCATGGCTCGGAGTGCCTAGTTATTTTAATCGCAACGCAGACGCGCTAGGCGGCTTTGCGAGGCTGAACCGTTCGTTTGATTTCCTTCGCCTTGGTGCTTTCCGCGACGGCCAGATCGTAGGATGCCTGCAGATTCATCCAGAACTTGGGCGTTGTGTTGAAGTAGCGCGCCAGGCGCAGAGCCGTATCTGCGGTAATCGATCGACGGCCATGAGCGATCTCTCCCATACGCGTCGCGGGAACGCGTAGTTCGATGGCCAAGCGGTTGATGCTCAACCCGAGAGGCTTGAGGTAGTCCTCCAGGATGGTTTCACCGGGATGTGGAAAGCGAATTTGGCCTGATTTACGTTTCATTGTGAGCCTCCCCTAATGGTAGTCCGTGATCTCGACGTCGAGCGCGTCGCCGTCTTTCCAGCGAAAACACACCCGGTATTGATCGTTGATGCGGACGCTGTATTGTCCCAATCGATCTCCTTTCAATGTCTCGAGACGGTTTGCTGGTGGCGACGCGAGATCGCGAAGTTCGGAGGCGCTGTCGATCTGGACCAGCCTCCGGAGCGCAACGCGTTCGATGCTCTGCAGTCGCGGCACTCGGTGCTGCCGGAAGAGTTCCTGGGTGTCCTTATCGCGAAACGACCGGATCACACGGATAGCATAGCACGCGTGGCGTTATATGCGTCGGATATTACATTAGCTTTCGCTGCAGCATTCTCCAGCCGATGATGGCCGACGTGACGCAGAGCGTCGTGCCTCCGGCGAGCAGCAGTAGGATGACGATGTCCCACAGGGGGCGCTGGTCGTAAAGCCCCGGGAAATTGAGCGAGTGCAGCCCTTGATTGAGCCAGCGGTTGAACCATCCTTGCGCGGAACGATGGCCGACGATGCGCGCGGTGCGCGGGTCGATATAGAATCCGGCTTCGCCGTGCTTTGCCAGGCGCACGAAGAGAACGGGCAGAGGGCGCTGGCCGTGGAGATTGCCGTTGTGATCGCTGTAGTAGGCCTCGTACGCGGTGACCGTGCGAACCTCCGCGATGCTCGCTGCGCCGGATTTTGCGAGACCTTTATGGACGGCATCGATCAAGCGCGCGGGCGCGAACATCTCCTGTGGAATGCCGTGGACGGGGACGATCCAGGATGCGGGCGCGGCGTTTCCTGCGACGAAGCCATGTGCGATAAACGTGGGTTCTCCGGCGAAGGAGACGAACTCCAGTTGCTTGACGGTGAGATTCGGTGGGATTGACGCGAGCGCTTCCTGTGGGCTTTTCGGAGAAAATGCCGGGAGCTCAATCTCAGGACCACGTAAAGCGCGCGTGATGCGGCCTTCGGCAGGATCTTGCGAACGCGCGAAGGAATAAGCGGGGAAGGGTTCCATCGTGAGCATGCCGCTGAAGGCCCACGTACAGGTGACGATGCCGAAGAATAGTCCGAAAATCGTGTGCAAGCGTTTGGTGCCGGAATAGGGAATGCCGGTCGGCTGGCCGTTTAGGCGATAGCGTTTCGAGGGCGAATACACGAGAATGCCGACGAGTAATCCGGAGAGCGCCATGATGGTGCCGATTCCCGAAGTCCAGATCACGATGCGCGACCACAGCTTGACGTTCTTGCGCAGAGGCCGGAAATACAGCCAGTGCGCGACCGGGCCGAGATAGCCTTCGATGCGCGAGGCCGTGGTGGTGTATTGCAAGACCTGCCCACTGTTGCGCGAAACGTAAACGTCCTGGCCATCGGGGAAAGAATATTTGAGGATGGGACGCTCTTCGGCGAACTCTCCGCCGATGGTCCATTGATCGGGTTCGGGCAGTTCTTCGAGACGCGCTTTATCCGGAGATTGCCCCGCCCACGCGGCTGCGGTGCGCACGTTCAGCGCGGCAGGATAGCCATCCTGGATGGTTCCGTCATCGGCATAAACAATGGTCTGGTCCGGGACGGCGCCGAACTCGTATGCAGGGCGTCCATCGAACATCGCGAGGCGGACTTGATCCGGAGGGATATCGAGGCCGATGGCTTTGTAGGCCTGCTCGGGCGAAAGGCGAACGCGAGACAGATCCAAGGGCGGGGCGCGATGCAGGCGATCGGCATCCCACACGACGGGGAATCCGAAATAGAGCATGAAGAAGCCGCTGACGAACCACCAGGTGAAGAGCAGGCAGAAGGCCACGCCCATCCAGCGATGGCAGAAGATGGCGAAGCGTCGGATAGTTTGCACGAGGATCCTGCGCCTTGGGTCTACTCGCCAGCGGCTTTATCTTTATAAGTCCCGCGCGATTTCGCGACATCGATCAGCGTGGGGTAGAACTGCACAAACGTGGAATTCACCGCGCCGCTCTGCTCATGGCAGGTATAGCAGTCCGCCGTTTTGGCAAATGGCTTGCCTTCCTGCGCGCCGCCCTGAAAGCCATAGAACATCCAACCGCCGCGCGAATTGTCCTTGACGTGCGCTTCGATGGCGGCGACCTCGGTCTGGACGCGACCGTCTTTATTGATCGACACCTTGCTGGCGGAGCGACGAATCTCAAGGATCAGCGTTGTTTTGTCCGGCCAATCGCCATCTTTTAGGAACGCGCGATACGCCTCGGGGTTCACGAAGACGTTCTCGAAGCGAGGATTATCCGACGATCCGGCGTTCGGCCCGTAGGTCATATTGATCCCCGCGCTCAAGAACACCCATTCACGATAATTCGCAGGCAACTTGAGCGCGGCGTCGGCGGTGTACTGAATCGGGCCGCCCGTCTGAGCGGTGAGCGCGACTGCGGCCGTGAGTACTAATAGGGAACGCTTCATAGCTTCAAGAGCGCACGCAGCCGTTTGGTTTGTACGCGACTGACGGGGATTTCGGTTTGCTTCTTGTCGTCCATCTTCAGTTGGAAGCTGGATTTGAACCACGGGATCACTTCCTTGATGCGATGGATGTTTACTAAATACGAACGGTGCACGCGCCAGAAGGCATCCGGATCCAGGTTCGACTGCAGTTCTTCAATGGTTCGATAGTTGGACTGGCCTTCGACGTTGGTGGCGAACACGGTGATCAGGCCGTCTTCGATGGTGGCGTAAACCACATCTTGCGCGTCGACGATCAAATTGCGTTGGCCGCTCTTAATGAGGAGCTTCGTACGCTGCAGTGAAGGCTTCGGGGCGGGCGCCTCCGCGGGCGCGATCTTGTTCTTTTCGGCGATGGCTTTGCGGGCGCGATCGACGGCGATCGCCAGGCGATCTTTCTCCACCGGCTTGAGGAGATAATCCAGCGCTTCGTACTTGAACGCCTCCACGGCGTATTGATCGTAGGCGGTGGCCATGACGAAATGCGGCAGGGGGATGTTCTTCTCGCGCAGTTTGCGTATGACGCTCATGCCGTCGAGGCCGGGCATCTGGACGTCCATGAAAACGAGATCGGGCTCCAGGTCTTCGATCAATTTGACGGCTTCGAGGCCGTTCGAGGCCGTGGCAATGACTTCGACGTCCGGGAACTCAGTGAGTTGATAGGCAAGTTCCTCGCGGGCGAGCTTTTCATCATCCACCAGGATGGCGGAAATGGTGGCGGCGACAGGGCTGTTCGCGGCCCGGTTTGTCACGCCAAAGCTCCGCTGCCGGTCGCGCGATTTTCGGCTGGAGCGGCGACGCCAGTCGCGCGTTTTCCCGCTGAAGCGGCGACGCTAGTCGCGCGTTTTCCCATAAGATGCTAGTATATCGGATGCTAGTAATTCGGGTCCTGTGATTGCAGGACCGGCAGCCTTACACAACATCCTGCCGCGCGCCAAGCGATTTTTGAAACAGCTGCGCGCCACCAATACAACGGATCAAGGAGCACATCGCATTGCCTGGGAAAGATAACGTCAAGATTGCGCCCGCCGAGGGGAAACTCGGTGTTCTGATTCCAGGTATTGGTGCGGTGTCCACCACGTTCATCGCGGGAATTGAAGCGGTGAAGCGCGGGCTCGGATTGCCGGTGGGTTCGCTCACGCAGCTTTCCACCATCCGCCTGGGCAAGCGTACCGATGGCCGCTCGCCCATGATCAAGGATTTCGTGCCGCTGGCCAGCATCAACGATCTGGTTTTTGGCGGTTGGGATATTTTCGAGGACACGGCATACGAATCGGCCGTGAATGCGAAGGTTCTTGAGCCGACCTTGTTGGCGCAGGTGAAAGAGCCGCTGGCCGCGATTAAGCCCATGGCGGCGGTGTTCGACACCGAATACATCAAGCGCATCAACGGGCCGAACGTGAAGAAGACCGGCACCAAGATGGACAAGGCCGAAGCCTTGATGGCCGATATCGAAGGCTTCCGCAAGGAGCACGGCTGCGCCCGGCTGGTGATGATCTGGTGCGGATCGACCGAAGTGTTCCACAAGCCGGCCGAAGTGCATTCGACGCTCGAGAAGTTTGAAGAAGGTCTGCGCACGAACCATCCGGATATCGCGCCGAGCCAAATTTATGCGTACGCGGCGTTGCGGTGCGGAGTCCCGTTTGCAAACGGTGCGCCGAACCTGACGGCGGATGTTCCCGCGCTGCTGGATATGGCGCGCGAACGCAACGTGCCCATCTGCGGTAAGGATTTCAAAACCGGCCAGACGTTCATGAAGACGCTGATCGCTCCGGGCCTGAAGGCTCGAATGCTCGGCATCAACGGCTGGTTCTCCACGAACATTCTGGGCAATCGCGATGGCGAAGTGCTGGAAGATCCGGGTTCGTTCAAGACCAAGGAAGAAACCAAGCTGAGCGTGCTGGATCAGATCCTGCAGCCGAAGCTGTATCCGGAGCTGTACGAGAACCTGTATCACGCGGTGCGTATCAATTACTATCCGCCGCGCGGCGATTCGAAAGAGGGCTGGGATAACATCGACATTTTCGGATGGCTGGGCTATCCGATGCAGATCAAGATCGACTTCCTGTGCCGCGATTCCATTTTGGCGGCTCCGCTTGTGCTCGACCTGGTGCTGTTCATGGATCTGGCGCAACGCTGCGGCATGCGCGGCATTCAGGAATGGCTCTCGTTCTACTTCAAGGCGCCCATGACGGCCCCGGGCCTGTATCCCGAACACGATATTTTCATTCAGCTCATGAAGCTGAAGAACACCCTCCGCTGGATGCGTAACGAAGACCTCATCACGCATCTGGGTCTGGAATACTACGACTAAGAGGCCGCGCGAAACCCCGACGTTTTTCGCGCCGCCCGCTGGATTGGCATAAGCATTACAATCATGAATTGCCTCGTTATCGGGGGAACGCAGTTCATCGGACGGGCGCTCGTCGCTGAGCTTTTAAAGGCCGGCCACAAAGTCTCCGTCCTCCATCGCAAGCCGAAGCACGCCCTGGGACGCCGCGTCGGAAACATTGTCGCGGATCGAAACGATCCCAAGGCGATGAAAGCGGCGCTCGCCGGGAAAAACTTCGACGTGGTTTTCGATCACGTCTACGACTGGGAACGCGGCACCACGTCTGCGCACGTCGAAGGAACCGTTCGCGCACTCAGCGGCAATCTGCATCGCTACATTTTTGTGTCGAGCGTCGCGGCTTACGGCGATGGCCTGAATCATCACGAAGCCGATGCGCTAGCGCCCGACGATGCGCTCGAGTTGTACGTCCGCAATAAGGCGATGAGCGAGCGCGCACTGTTCCGTATGCATGCGCGCAGTGGATTGCCTGTCGTCACGCTGCGTCCGCCGTTCGTGTACGGTGCCAATAATCCTTTGTATCGCGAAGCGTACTTCTGGGATCGCCTGCGGGCGGGACGCTCCATCATCATGCCGGGCGATGGGCGCCGTCTGATGCAGTTCGTGTATGTCCAGGATCTGGTGCGGGCGAGTCTCGCGGCGATGAACACGCCTGCGGCGATCGGGCACGCCTTCAACATCGCGAATCCGAAGCCCGTTTCGCAGATGGAGTTCGTGGAATTGCTGGGGAAGGTTTGCCGCAAGCCGGTGGAGTTTGTCCGCATCCCGCGCGGGCAGATCACGCGCGCCGGAGGACATCCCATGGGTCCGAAGATGTATTTCGGGATTTATCTGGACATGCCGCCGATCACGCAGATCACGGCGAAAGCGCAACGTATCCTAAAGTTCAAATCCACGGATTTTGAAAGCGGACTCAAAGAAACCTACAAGTGGTATTTGCGCCATTCTCCGTTCGGGAAGCAGGATTACACCTTCGAGGATGCGCTGCTGGCGAACGCTCCCGCGATGCCGCCGGCAAAATCGTAACCGCGTCGTCACGTAGACGGGTATCGCAATTTCCCGCGCCGATTCTTTACGGTCTGCTAACACTCTGGCCCGATTTTCTAACGGAATCCTCAAGTTCCCTCCCTATACTCGGAGTCTATGATGCCGCTCATGGGCGGCAGGGGCAAAACGCGAGCGCTTCGGGGAAAAGGTAAATGCGGAAATTCTTCTTTTGGTTCCACTTATGCCTGGGACTTTGTGCGGGACTGATCATCCTGGAAAAGTGCGTCACCGGGATCATTCTTACGTACGAAAAGCAGATCAATAACTGGGAGCGTCACCAGACGGTGCCCTACACACCGGCGGCTGCGGGTACTCCGAAGCTCCCGGCCGAAGATCTGATCGCTCAAGTTCACAAAGAAGCCGACATCACGCCGCAGGAAGTAACGTTTTATTCGAGCCCCACCGAACCCGTCGGATTTTCCACGGACGATATGACAGAAAACGAGGGCAGCCATTACTTCGATCCGTACACGGGCAAGTTTTTGGGATTCAATACCACAGGGAGCCGGCAGTTTTTCCGCTCCGTGAATCATTTGCATCGCTGGATGGGCCTGGAAGGCAAGCAGCGTAATGCGGCCGAGCAGATTTTCAACGCGGCCAATGTGATCTTTTTCTTCATTCTGCTGAGCGGCATTTATTTGTGGATCCCGCGCAAGATGACGTGGCAGCATTTCAAGCCCGTGCTGCTGTTTCGCAAAAAGGCGACGGGCAAGGCGCGCGACTTCAACTGGCACAATGTGATCGGCGTGTGGGCGTGGCTACCGCTGGTGTTGATTGTGGGTTCGGCGATCGAGATGTCCTACGAAGGAGTCAGAAGCGCGATCTATAGCGCCACCGATAGTTCACAGCAGGGCGACGATAAAAAAGGCAAGAAGAAGAAAAAGGGCGGAGGGAAGAAGGGCAAGGGCGGCGATCAGTTTGCGAAGAAGGGCGGTGGGCCTCGCGAGGATGCCGCGGGTCCTGGAAACGGTGGCGAGCGTCCGCGCGAGGAAGCAAGGCCGTTGAACGTGGCAGGCTTGAATGCCGCGCTGGCTGTGGCTGAGCAGCAAGTTCCTGGCTGGAATCTGGTACGCGCGAGGATTCCGGAGAATCAAAACGCCGCGTTTTCGTTCACGATCGACAAATCAAACGGGGGAGAGCCGCAGGAGGCCGGAACGCTGATGGTGGCTCGCGACAGCGGCCAAGTCCTCAGATGGACGCCGGTTGAAGCGGAAACCTTGGGCCGCAGGATTGAAGATACGCTTCGCTACATGCACACGGGAGAGATTCTGGGGACTCCCGGTGAAACTCTTGCGCTGGTCGTGACTGCAGGCGGAGGCATGTTGGTGTACACGGGCATTGCGCTTTCACTCAGGCGCTTCAGTAATTGGCGCAAACGCCGGAAGCGTCCTGTCCCGGTAGCGAAGGAAAAAGAAAAAGACGCCACGCTGGTGGCGAGCTGAAGCGCGATTACTTCCCTGGCACAGCGGGAGCCACCAAGCCGATCTGCTTGCCGTCGGCGCCGGTCACTTTGAGCCACTGTCCGCCGGGTTTTCCGTTGCGCAAAGGATGAATGGTGATGGATACCGCATCGCCCACGCTCAACATGTTGCGCTTCCAGCCTTGCCGCTCCAGTTGATTGACGCTGACGCCTTCCAAGCTCCATTCCGTGACCGCGCCGTCTTGCTGCGCGTTCAGCTGAATCCACACATGCGGATTGGTCCACTGCCACTGCTTTACGGTGCCGGTGAGCACCACGGTCTTCTCCACGTCGAACATCTCGAAACTGTGGTGGGCCAACGCCAGAACCGGCAATAGCAATGAGGCCAGAAAAAGAAAGATCGCCGGACTATTCAAAATAGCGCGTGTTTTCACAAATGTACTCCCGGATTCCGTCGGACGCAGGCTGGCGTTTCCAGATCGCCACGGCGTCCCATTTTTCTTTAAATGCTTTGGGGTCTTCGAGCGTGATGTGGCTCTCGAGCGTGTTCTCATCGACTTTGCGCATGCGCTCGATGACGTGCAACTCAGGCGAGTGCGGCAGCCCAAGGAAATCCAGCGTGGTGTCGTCGCGGATCGCGATGGTATCGATCACCAGCGTGCCGTTTTCCCATTTGCCCACTGCGTCGCCGAAAAACGAAGGGTCCGGATCCTCGGGGTGCTGCTGATTCATGCGAATGATCCGGAAGTGATTCTGCTCCTCAAAGAGGATGGTCACCTGTTCGGCGGTTTGCAGAAGCTGCACCGGGTAAAACGCGAACATCGACGCGAGAGGCATGCCCTGCGGCAGGCACTTCGTCATCAAATGGCGAAAGGGCTCGCCCTTTTCGGTGGCCGCAATGCGTTCCTCGTAAAGCTGCTGCGCCCACGGCAAGAGCGGAGGCGCGTGACCGTCGACTTTATAGGCTCTTGTTCTGGCCGTCGCACCGCCTTGTCCTGCAGGCAGATTGCGCGATCCGGGGGCGTTCTGAAACTGGATCTTGTATGTGCCGGAGAGATCGACGCTGTTCGATGGAGCCTTCGCTGCGGATGTTTGCGCTGCGGATGTTTGCGCTGCGGATGTTTGCGCTGCGGATGTTTGCGCTGCGGATGTTTGCGCCGTGACGGGTAGAGCGCAGAAGATCGCTAAGGTAGCGCACACGAGCGCTAGGTCTCTTGTGCGATGCGGTGCGTTATTCGCGTAGCCTTGCATGACTGACTATTCTACATGCGAACGATGCAAATCGGAATCCTGCAACGGCTATCGCAGTAGTCCGGCTTCCGCGCATTCGTGAGCGACGGTCAAATAGCGCTTCACGCTATCGGTCCCGATGACGTACGGATTCGGATCTCCCGGCTTGCGCTTGGCGAGCGCCGGCAACTTCGTAACGGATCCGTCGTAGGCGGTGTGATTCGAAATCAGAACGTCGGCACCGGCTTTGGCGGCGATCTCCTGAAAACGCTGCGCGGAGTTCGCGTAGCTCTCGAACCAGAACTTGTTCGGACGCTCCGGCGTGATGTAGCGCGCGGGAGAACGCAGCCAGTTGAACGCCGTGCCGCCCCATTCGGCCACCATGTGCGGCGTGCCGTTGTCCTTCACCGGGATCAACGTCGAAATGGTTCCGAGCGTGTGGCCGGGAGTGATGTAGAGCGTGAGCGTGGTGTCGCCGAGCGTGAGTTTTTGCCCATCCGTTGCGATCATGTCGCGCTTGGGCTTGGGCCAGGAGCCGGTGTCGCGTGCCATCATGTCCCAATCGGTTGCCGTGGCGATAACGTGAGCGCCAAAGTTTTCTTGCAAGTAAAACGCGCCGCCCGCATGGTCGATGTGGCCATGACTGAGCAGGACGTACTTGATGTTCGCGGGATCAAGCCCGAGCTTTTTCAAGCCGTCGGCGATTTCATCCTTCACCGAGTAATCCCACAAGGCATCGACGATGATGATCCCTTGCGATGTGGTGACGGCCCAGGCGGAGTAGGCGGACTGGCCAACGAAATACAAGTTGTCAAATACCTTGACCGGCTCGGCGTGCCATTCTGAACGAGGCGGTGTGGCATCCGCCGGTTGAACAGGCGCGGGGTCGCAGATGGTCTGGAACAACTGCACGTGCTCTTGTCCCGCGGCGGCTTTCGCGCGCGCGACATGAGCGGCCGCCGTATCGCGCGATTGCGCAAAGAGGGTCGTTGCCCAGAGTGCAGCGAGAAGTCCGCAGCGTGGAATCCAAGTGATATTCATGAGTACCTCCGGTGAGTACAGAACGGAGGCATCATAGCATTTCCACCACGGCGACGGCTGCTGAACGCGGCGGGGCGTAACGGATGCGGCTGCCTTATTCTCAGTGAGATTTTTCAACGATCACAAAGGTGATGTCGCCGGTTTGCGGAGTGCCCATCGTGAAATCCTGGATGGCTTTGAGGAAGCTCTTCTCCAGCGCGTCACTTCCCAAGTGGGCCTCGCGCTGGATGATCTCCCGCAGTCTTTCCTCTCCGAACCTATGGTTCCTCAGGTTTTCCACGTCCGCAAATCCATCGGAAGACACCACCAGAATGTCTCCTTTCTCCAGATGGAGCGCGTGGGGTTGGCTGGAGGTGAAACTGCCATCCTCCTCAGGGACAGGAACGTCGGGGACCAGTTGTTCTATGGTTTTCGTCGCGGCGCGATACAGATGGGCCGGATTCTTTCCCACGCTGATGAACTGCCCTGTGCCATCCCGACCCACCGTAAAGAGAAAGAGCGTCGTGAACTCGAGACCTGGCGCTTTTTCATGCAGAAGAGCGTCCAGCCCGTCCCGGATTTGAGGCAGTTCCATCCCTGTGCGGAATTTCGTTCGGAGCGCGCCCTGCATCATGGCGCCGAACAGTGCCGCAGACATCCCCTTACTCGAGAGATCCGCCAAAACCCCGACACATTCCCCCGAACTTCGTTGCAGAATGTCGTAGAAACTCCCTCCCAAGGGACGCGTTGGATTGTTGAACGCGTGAATTTTATAATTCCCAAGCTGGGGTATGAAGCGGGGGAGTAAAGCCTTTTGCGTTTCCTGCGCCAAGGCTAACTCGCGCTGGCGGCTGGCTTCGAGTTCCTTCATCATCTTATCCAGCGCTTTGCTATTCGCCTTCGATTCCAGGTGCAGGAGGCGGACTTCCAGAAGGTTGTGCAGGCGGGCGCGGAGTTCGGCGAGATCGAACGGTTTACTGAGGAAATCTTTGGCTCCGGCTTCGAGCGCGCGCAGCTTGTGATCGGGATGCGCGGTGAGAACCAGCACCGGCAAGTAACCGTCTGTTTCGATCTCCTTCAGCCCTTCCATCACCTGGAAGCCGTTCATTTCCGGCATCTGAAGATCGAGCAGGATGAGGCTGTAGCGGTTCTTGCGGTGCAGTGCGCAGACCGCCTTCGGATCGGTGGTGGAGTGGACGGACGTATAGCCGGCGACGCGCAGCATGCCCTGGAGCAGCTCTACATTGGCCTCCTTGTCGTCCACCACCAGAATGGGGGCGTTCAGAATATCCGCTGCGTCGATCATGATCTTCCGGACTCCCTTATTGCGTGCGACTCCACTACTTGTGTCTGTGTGGCGAAGCTCGGAGCAGCATTCCCATGTATCCAGGAACTCATGGACCTGGATCGGTTTGGCGAGATAGCGAAAAAATCCAGCGTGGACGCCCTCTTCCATGTCGCGGGCCCTCGCGAAGGGTCTTGATAGCCTGGACGGCACGAGCCAAACCAGGGAGCGCTCGCGAAAATGGCAGGATCGTGGTTTTGCCCAGACAAGTCTCTAACCTCTACACAGAGCTACCAGAACCCTTCGGGGCTTTGCGCGATTGACATTTTCAGAGCAGGAGTAGGGCCACTCGTATTCCAGGGCGGTGATTCGGACGCTGGTGATGCGGTGGATGTGGATTTTGCCGTTTTTGCGGACTCGTGAAAGCCGTAACCAAATGCCGCCAGGAGTGACCATATATAGTCACGCGTTGTTGGGCTCTCGCCCAGTCGACGGGGAACTAGCCCCGGCGTGCGGGGCGCGAGGATTCACGTGACGGGCTTGCCGCTGCTGTCGACCATGGGATGCAACGTCACGACCGACCCGAAGCTATCGCGTAAATAAAAATCGAGAGAGTAATCTTCTTCGGTAATGAGCCTGAGATTTTCGCGGATGGGCAGCGAGCCGACGATCGTGCCGACGATCTTCTTCTCGCCGGGAGTCCAGTTCGCGCCGTGATGCTCGTGATCTTCCGGATTCTCTTCGTAGATCTCGAGCTCATACTCGGCGATGTCCACAAGTTCGGCGGCGCGGAATACATTGCCGATCCCGGTCATCTTGCGGATAGGTCGAAGGGACATCGGTTGAAGCGTACACCCTGGCTCCGCCGGTGGCAAGGAGAGGGGGCAAGGAGAGACGGCAAGGAAAGGCCGGCAAGGAGAGGCCGGCTGGGGTTGTCAGGTGGATGATGCAAAAACAAAACGGCGGCACCTTTCATGATGCCGCCGTCGGGAACTGCGTGGAATTGTGTTTTAGGAACCGACTACTTGGCTGACACTACTTGGCTGCAGCCGGATACACAGGCAATGTGACGTGATCGCCGAAGGCGGCTTTCAAGCCTTCGATCGCGCAATTTTCGTCCGCGCCCGGGCCCGCGCCGCCGCCGACGCCGATGGAGCCGATCATCTGGCCATCGACAACGATCGGCAGTCCGCCGGCGTTCGAGAACAGATTGAAGTAGGTGGTGGAGCGCGGCGTGCCGTTCGGATTATTTTTCAACTGCGCGGTGATCACCGAAGTAGGCTGACGCGTCTTCAGAGACGTCTGCGCCTTGAGCAGCGCCGTGCGGATGTTGTTCGATACCTGGCCATCCATGCGTTCCATGTGGACGAATTCGCCGGCGTTGTCCAGGATGTAGATCGAGCGGCTCTGCCCCGGGCCTTGTGCGGTGGCCCAATCGCGGCAAGCTTTGGCAATCTTCTTCGCGGTGGCGAGCGAGATCTGGTTGCCATCGAATACATTGGCTGCGCCTTTGCCGCCGACGACGTAATCCGCCGACAAAACGGTCTTGGGAGGATTGGCCGTGGCGAAGCGCGGAACCGGCATGCTGTTGGCATTCGGGTTCGGCTGCGGCGCGACATCCGGGAGCAGATCCGGCACGTTCGCTGCGCCGATGACTTCCTTCAGCGCGCGGTGTCCGCAAATTTCGTCGCTCCACACGGGAGGCTTGGGAGCGGAACCGCCAACGCCCACGGCGCCGATCATCTGATGATTGACGACGATGGGAAGTCCGCCGCCGTTGGGGAATTCGCCGATCTGAATGAATTGCAGTTCGCGGGACGGATCTTGCAGAGACGCGTTCATGATGGTTTTGCTAGGCGCGCGCAGGGTCAGCGCCGTGCGGGCCTTCATATCCGCCGTGATGATGTTGAGATAGCCTTGGCCATCCATGCGATCCATGAAGACCTGGTTGCCGTCGTTATCGAGCACAATGATGCTGATCTGCACGCCTTGTGCAGTGGCGGCGGCGATGCAGGTGTTCACGATCTTTTCGGCCGTGGCCATGTTGATCGTGGTGAAGTCCTGAATCTTTTCGGCGGCGGGGCCGGTGACGACGAATTGCGCGGGCACATTCTGCGCGAACGAGAGGCCGGCGAATGCGAGGGCCCCGAGCGCCAAGCGGGCGCAAGTGTTGCGATAGTTCATTTTTTTCTCCTGATTGGGTGACGCTGACTCTATCCCGAACAAGTTTACATGGCTTTTTGGGGGCATGTCGATCTCCCGGCGGACTTCGCCCGGCCAGTTGACGATATGGGCCGCAACAAAAAACTCCCGGATGTGCGACGATCCGGGAGTCGATCTTTTAGCGCGGAGCATCGCTCGGCTCGAGGCCAATGTGGATTACGCCTTGCGACGACGCCAGCCTGCCAGACCCAGAAGGCCTAGCGCAGTGCCGACCATCCCCATTGTCGCGGGTTCCGGCGTGAAGGTCACCGTGGCCGCCGTGCTGAAGACGCTCTTCACCGCAGAACCATCCGGATTGATGTTGATACTGGCGATCAATCCGTCACTCGAAAACGCCGGGTTGATGCCGTTGGTATCGGTGAACAGCGAAAAGTAATACGTGATCGGCGAAGTGGCCGTACCATTGGGAGAAACGACGGCGGGTCCGTTGAAGTTCAGCAGGAATGAAAGATTGTTGCTGAACGTGATGTTTTCGAAGTCGTCGTTCGTCGCAGCGCCGCCCGCCGTACTGATGGTTAGCGGCCCTGCGATATGCGAACCGGTCACGTTGCCCAGGTCAAACGCGGTGCCGGGACCGCCCGCAACCCAAGTGGCGCCGTTAATGTTGGAAATTGTTACGTTCGCCGTCTGTGTCGATCCGGCGCCGGGGTTCAGTTGCCAATCCACCGAACCGGTAGTACCGGAAAGGCTACTGGTATTCACCGAAACGGTGACCGTGAACGGACCGGCAAACGCCGCCGCACAGAACGCGAAAAAGAGGGGAAGTAGATAAGTTTTGCGCATAATTGTTGACTCCGTTAGGAAACGCGGGCTACTGGGCCACCACGACGGGCGTGTACGTGATGGCGGTGTTGGTCGGATCGCTAAACGAAACCGAGGCTGACAGCGACTGTCCGGGTTGCAGAACCGTCCCATTCGGCACCACGTTGACGGCCGGGAAACTATTGATCGTCGTACCGTTGGTCAGCGTCACACCGGCGGAAAGGCCGGTGAGTTCCACCGAGTAAGGGCCCGTGACAGCGCTGGTGCTGTTGTTGAGAATGGATATCGTGCCGGTGTAGCGTGCGGTACGCCGGTTGTAAAGCAGGGAGCTGGAAGTCACGTCCAGGGCGGGCGCCGTCAGCGCTGGCGTGCTGGGCGCGAAGGCCACTCCGCGTAGCACTTCACCAAAGCCCGCCGTGCGCAGCAGCGAGAATGTTTCCCCGGCGGGCGCCGTGGGACCTTGCGCATCGAGCACATCGCTGATCATTACCAATTGATTCGGATCGGCGCCGGTGTCCGCATTCGCGCTGACGGTCGCCGTAATGGCCCAGATCGTCGCGGTGCCGTTTGCGTTGAGGCGTCCCGTGATATTGCGCAGGCCTGCGTTCGCCGGATTGAGATTCGACGGGTAACCCGGCACGGCGAACGGTTGGCCCAAGTTCAAGCCGCTCTGCAACACATATTGGAGATTCCACTGCGTGCCATTGAAGGTCCACTTCTGGAGGCCGGCAAAGGTGCTGTTCGGTGCATCCGCGGTAACGCCATCGCCTTCATCGGCGACGTACAACGTGTTTGCATTGGCAAACCACAGCCCGAAGGGATAGATGTTGTTGATCCCGGCCGTTTTTGCGCCGGCCGTCGGAAATCCGGGTGCCACAGCAATGGTCGTTGTTGCCGCATTCGCCGCCGTGGGTAGAGAGCCGCTCGGCGGCGTCACGATGTACACGGTATCGATGCCGTTGCTGCCGCTTCCTTTGGTGATGTAAGCCATGCCGGTCGCACCGGGCGAAATGGTTAGGCCGCGGAAATTGCTATCCTTCCCAGCCTTGTCACCGACCACAGTCACGAGATTCGGCGCGATCATCGTGGTGCATGGACCAACGGTTGTCGCCACGGTGCAGTTAGGACCCGAGCTGGCCGTCGCGCCCGGCGTGACGACTTCAAGCCCGGTGGAGGTCACGATGGGGGTCGTTGTTCCGGATCCGTTATTGGAATTTCCTACGGTGTAAAACAAGCCGGGGTCGGCCTGGCGATTCGCGTAGATCGCTGCGCGGCCGTTATTTCCGTTGTAGGCGTTGGTGACGTTGACGGTCAGATTGCCATTCGCGTTGATTACGCCGACCGCACGATAGAAACTGGTGCCTACCGGATTCGTCGAATCGAAAATGCCGGGGGTGTTGGAGTTCGACGCGTCCAGATTGTTCACCAAAGACGTCGTATTCGATGTGCCAAGCGAATACCCCATGAAAGTCAGCACGCTGCCATCGGTGGAGACATTCAGCCCGAGTTCAGATTTGGACGGAAAGCTGGTGACCATCAGCGTGGGGTCGATTGTAACTGTGTTTAGTACTACACCGCCCGTGGTTGTGTGGTCCAAGAGAATAGGCGAGGTCACGCCAAAGCTGCCGTCGCCTTTTACTGTTGTCGGCGTGGTCTGACCCTTTGCGTTTTGCCAGACACCGGGGTACGTTCCGTCCGCTACTGCTGTGGTGCAATTCGTATTGCCGGAGGGGCAACTCGGCGGAAGCGCCTGGCCGACCGTCACGGTGGACGCCGTGCCCTGATATACGCTCCGGGAAACCACCAGATTTCCGGGTGTGAAAACTTGTCCGAACGCGGGCACAAGTGCCGCGCTCATTAAAACTGTGGCAAAGAATTGAAAAGATCGCATTATAGCTCTGTTCTCCGTGGGTGCACTTTACCCCTCGACGATTGCGGCATACGAAGACCCGCCTCTCGAAGTGGAAGTTGCACAATGTGCGGTACCAGTGGGGTATTGCAATCGAAAGGCAGAGGGGTCTCAATCGCGTGAATCGGCTCTTTCGTGCTGGATCCGCAGTTCTGCGTTCAGGGCAGGCAACTGCACCCTTTCGGTGAGTCCCTCGGCGAGTCTCGTTATTTCCGTTTCGGAATCTGCTGAAGAAACGTCAATTCGAGTCTGATCCGCCGGGCTTCGTTTGACTGTGAAACACAGGCGCCCTAGGCGCGTGCGCCGCCGCAATAGGGGCAGCGGATACGAATCCAGAACGACCTGGGATCCATCCTTGCCCGAGGTGTTGGGGTTGTTTGTTAGGCTTGCGCCGCAGCATCCAGCCGTCACGCAGAAGAGCCAGTCGGACGCATCGATGAGGAACGCAATGTTTTCCTATTTCTCGGAGAATCGCAAAAACATCTTTTGATTTCTTGAGGCGCGTAGTTCAGAATACTTGGGATGATCGAGCAAATGGTGCGAAGCGGGATCGCGATTGGCGCCCTGTGGCTGGCATCCGCCTCGCTGGTGTGCGCGCAAGCAGGCATGGGCAAGTTCGAGGCTGTCCGTAGCGTATTGCTCGAAGACGGGACGAGCGAGACCACGGTCACGCCCGTTATTCTGCCACGCGTGGCAGCGTCGACGCGACGCGATGCGGTGGTGGGTGGCGCGGTGGGCGGCGCATCGGGCATTGTTTATACGTGCGATCCGGTGATCGATGTGTCTGTTTGCAACACCCTGAATACGACGATTGCGGCGATTTATGCGGCGACTTTTACGAATGTCGCGGCGTCTATTTATGTCGAATATGGCGTGACGTCGCTCGGCCAGAGTCAATTTTTGGTGAACAGTGTCGCGTGGCCCACGTTGCGCGACGCTCTGCGCAAAGCGGCGGCCGGTCCGGACGATGCCGTTGCGGTGGCAACGAACGTGTTGGATGACAATCCCGTGATCAGCGGAGCTTCTGTCCGGCTGACTGGCCCGCTTTATAGGGCGCTCGGCCTGGGCTCGGCCACCACAGTCATTCCGGGCGTTCGGGCGGATAGCACGAGTTGCCCCGTAGCGGGGAATCCGGATTGCTACAACGGCATCATCACGATCAGCCAGTCGTTCCAGGATCTCGGTCGCCTCTACTATCGCGACGGGATCATTGGCCGGACGCAGTACGATTTCTATTCGGTGGCCGAGCATGAGACCAACGAAGTGCTGGGCGTGCCCTCCTGCCTTTTTTCCTGCAACAATCGCATCTTTCCGGCGGATCTTTTCCGTTACCAAAGCAATGGCGACCGCAGCGTTGCCGCCGGAAACAATATCACCTGTTCGTTGCCCGCCACGGGAAACGCCTGCTTTTCGCTGGATGGCGTCCAAATGTTGCAGCAATTTAACAACCTGAATAATGGAGAAGACGCAGGCGATTGGATTCCTTCGTGCCCGGGGCTTCTGGTGCAAAACGCGGCCGCCTGTCAGGGAATCGCGAACGTGGACATTTCGCCGAAAGCGGAAATCGTGATGCTGGACGTGATTGGTTATACGCGGACGGCCAATGTCCTCAAGGGCGTGGATGCGTGGACGTCCGGTCAGGCGGTTTCGCAGGCGAGTTGTGTGGCTCTCCCAAAGGCGTCGGATTTTAATACCCTTGCGCCGTTGGTTTCTGTTTACGGAACGGTGACGGGTGCGCACGCCGGGGATTCGGTGCGGGTGGTTTTCGTCCGGCCCGACGGCGCGACGTATGGCGCGCCGTTTACGACGACGATCGCGTCGGTGGGTCCCAATGGCGAAGCGTGTCTGAGCCAACAGCTTTTGATCGCGGGCACATCCGCTGTTACATTCCCCGGAGATTGGACGGTACGCGTCTTCTGGAACAACGCCACGAGCGCGCTTTTCACGTTGACGTTTCGCTTGGCGCTCGCTCCGTGCACCTATTCGCTAAATGCGGGAGGAGCGGCGCTTGCTTCCGCCGGTGGCGTAGCTGTATTGGCTGTGTCCACCCGTTTGGATTGCTCGTGGTCGGTCCCCGCACTGCCCGGTTGGGTGACGCTGCAGGGGGCCGCGCCAGCGAGTGGTTCCGGGTCCGTGACACTCGCAGTGGCGGCCAACACCGGGGCCTCGCGTAACGCCACGATCACGGTCGCCGGTATTCCCTACAACGTGGAACAAGAGGCGGCGACGGTACCGGGACTAAACCTGGCAGGTTCTTTGGCGCATCTTGTTTCGCAGGGCGGCTGGGCGTTTACGTTGGCGACGGCGACTTTGGGAGCGGCTCCGGTTACGGCGCGAGTGGATATCCGGGGCGGTCAAGGAGATCCGCTGACGGTGCCGATGACGTTTCCCGCGGGTTCTCCTTTGAGTGGCTCGCTTGGGGGCGCGAACATTGTTGGTGCAACCATTGTGGGTGCGACCATTGTGGGAGCAAGCATTGACCGGACGTTGAATCCGAATGCGCAACTGGTGATGAATAGCACGGGGCCGGACACCACGCCTGCCGCGTCCGGGTGGGCGCAGCTGCTGAGCACGGGTAATGTCAGCGGGTTCGGGATCTTCAGCAATGCGGCGTTGCGGTGGAATGCAGCCGTGCCGCTGGAAACGCGCTCCGCGGCGTCGTACATTTTGCCCTTCGATAACACTGGCGCCCTGGCGACGGGCATCGCCGTGGCGAACGTCGCAACCGCTCCGGCGAGCATGCCGGTGGTGATTCGCGATGACACGGGAGTGCAGATCGATAGCGCCAGCATTACGCTCGCGGCACAAGGGCACGATTCGTTTATGCTGAATGCCCAGTATCCGAAAACCGCGGGCAAGCGCGGGACGATCGAATTCGATACGCCGCCGAGCGGGCCGATTAGCGTGCTGGGTGTGCGCGCCAACGGCTCGGCCCTCACCACGCTTCCGGTACTTGCCAACAGCGACGTCGCAGGCGGCGCCATCGCGCACCTGACCTATAACGGAGGGTTTACGAGTGCCTTCCAGATCGTCAACAAGGGATTCACGGCGGCTTCTTTTGCGCTGAACTTTTTCGACGAAGCGGGCAATCCTCTGGCGGTGCCGCTTTTGTTGCCGCAGACGGGTGCGGCGTCCACGACGTCATCGCTCACACAGAGTCTTGCGCCGGGCGCAATGTTGGTGGTGCAGACGCAAGCTGTCGATGCGGCGGCGAATATCTCGGGATCGGCGCAATTGATAACCTCTGGCAACATTAGCGGGCTGGAGATCTTCCGGTGGAGCGCGTTGGGGCAAGAGGCATCTGTGCCGTTCGAAACGCGCACGCCTAGCGGAGTTCTTCTGATTTTTGACAATACGGGGAATCTGACGACAGGCATCGCTTTGGCAAACGTCGCGCCCAGCGCAGCCAATGTTGGCGTCAGAAGTTTCGATGAAGCCGGAGCGTTGCTGCAAGGCGGTTCGTTCAGCCTTCCGGGCCGCGGACATACCTCGTTTCTTTTGCCGGATGCGTATGCGGTTACCGCACACAAGCGCGGGATGATCGAGTTCGTAGTCCCGTCAGACGGCAAGATCAGTGCCATCGGCGTACGCGCGACGTCAGACGGAACACTGACAACGATCCCCGTTCTGACGAGGTAGGTTGGGTCGCGCGAAGGTTTTCCTGCGCCGCTTGCACGGCGTTTACGTGGAAGGTGCCGGAAGCCTTCAAGAGACCCGTCTATCGAGGGCGCATTTGCGACTCCTGCTCGGGGTACCCTTAGAAACGGACGCACGCTGATGAAAACTTTCAAGTATCTCCTGGCGGCGGTACTCGCGGTCCTGCTGGCGGCTTCGCTCATTGCGTTTTACGCCACGCGAGACACGGGTCGGTCCACGGTCACGCAGAAGGCTGCGGGCGAAGAGAATCCGGCTGAGACCAGCCTGGCTGAGACGAGTCTGGTTGATACGAGCCTGCTGCGGACGGAACTGGCAGTGGCTCCGCAAGCGGCAACCGCCGACGAGCAGGCGCAGGCGCATGAGGCGTGGCAGCTTGCCGATCACGAGCTCGATCTTACGTATGCCGCCGCTTTGCGCGATGCCCAAGCGGCAGCGGCGCTTCCCGTTACGGGGCCTCTGCGGCAATTGAGCGATCGCGTCACGGCGCTCGTCGATCGTGTAGACGCGGACAAGAAGCGTGTGGATGCGTTGGGCAAAACCTCCAGCGATACCTTGGATCTGGCGCAGGCGCAGCTCGATCTGGATCAAGACGAACTGGACGACGCGAAGCAGGACCTGGCGAGGGAAGGCGGCGACAAGCGGGGCAGGCTGCAGCGCATATTGCAGGAGCACGAAGAATCGGATAAGGTTGCCGACCAGGCTGTGAAATTCAATGCTCCGGCCCGGACCGACACCATGAAGGATCAGGTCGGTAGCTGGCTCGCGTTGGGTGAGTATCACGAGCAGCTGACAACGGCTGCGCAACAGGCTCGCTCGCATGCAGACGAACTGCTGCAGCAACACGGCGAGTTGGAGCGGACGTTGCCCAAGAGTTCTGCCTCGGATGCTTCGCTGAATCGCCTGCGGCAACTGTCTGTGCAGCAGAAGATGCTGACGGGCTTTGATGAGCGGCTGCAGGACACGAAGCAACTGGCTGGCGTTTATCAAAACTGGAGCACGCTGGTGGAAGCGCGGCGCCGCGCGGTCCTGCATTTGATATTGCGGTCGCTTGCCTCCATCTTGGGGATTCTGCTGGGTGCGGTGTTGTTGACTGCCGCGATCCCTTTTGTATTTCGCGGGACGGATCGACACCGCCTGCACCAGTTGCATGTGATCTCGCGCATCTCGCTGCAAATTCTGGCGCTGTTCCTGATCCTGCTGGTGGTGTTCGGTCCGCCGACGCAGATCTCTACGCTGATCGGTTTAATCACCGCCGGTTTCACAGTGGTGATGAAAGATTTCATCGTCGCCTTCTTCGGATGGTTCACGCTGATGGGAAAGAACGGCATCAGCATTGGCGATTGGGTGGAGATCGAAGGCGTTTCGGGTGAAGTGATTGAGATCGGGCTGTTGAAGACCGTGCTGCTCGAGCTTGGCAATTGGACCGAGACGGGCCATCCCACGGGGCGACAGGTGTCGTTCTCGAACAGTTTCGCGACAGAGGGGCATTACTTCAACTTCTCGACGTCGAATCAATGGCTGTGGGATGAGTTGAAGTTCGCCTTGCCCTCGAAGGGGGATCCGTACCAGTTGGCAGAACAGGTCCGCGAGATCGTCGAACGAGAAACCAAGGCGTACGCGACGGAAGCCGCCGAGGATTGGCAGCGCGTCACGCAACAATACGGAGCTCGCGAGTTTTCGGCGGGTCCGGCGGTCAATCTGCGTCCTGGTGGCGGAGGGCTGGAACTGATGGTTCGCTATATCACGCGCGCTCCGCAGCGCAATATCGTGAAGGCGAAACTTTTCCAGGCGGTTGTGGACCTGCTGCAAAAGCCTGCGTGAGGCGAGTCGCGAAGTCGGATTGCTAGCGACCTTTCGGCCACAAAGTATTGTTTTATAAGAAGATACTTCTGTGTCTGGAATATGTGTCCCTGCGTCCGGAAATCGTAGGCCTCGTGGTACAGCAGCCGGAAGGGCAGCGTCTCCAGACTCTACTCGGGCAAGATTTTTGCTTGACAGATTAATAGTTCAATCGTATGATTCAAACATA
Organism: uncultured Acidobacteriia bacterium; assembly: GCA_903892565.1. Classification (GTDB taxonomy): domain Bacteria; phylum Acidobacteriota; class Terriglobia; order Bryobacterales; family Bryobacteraceae; genus Palsa-187. The sequence goes on along the minus strand of CAITIX010000121.1, from coordinate 20,377 downwards.
CGTATGACTGCCGCGCCGCTCGGAACCAAGACGCGAATCCTGGACGCAGCTGAAAAGCTGTTTGGAAAGAATGGTTTCGAGGAGACGTCCCTGCGCGACATTACTGCGGAGGCGCAAGTAAACCTCGCGGCAGTCAACTATCATTTCCAGACCAAAGAGAGCCTGATCGACGCTGTGATTCTTCGGCGTTTGGAGCCTCTCAATCGGAAGCGCATGGAAATGTTGGATGCCGCCGGAGAAACGCCGAGCGTGGAGCAGATCGCCGAGGCGTTCCTGGCGCCGCTGATCGAAGTAGATATCCCCAATGTTGCGCCGCTGGTGGGGCGTGTATTTTCGAATCCCGCTCAGTTTGCCGTTCGCGTTTTTCTAAAAGAGCTTGCCCCCGTGGTGCGGCGTTTCGATCAGGCGATTGCGGCGGCGGTCCCGGCTCTGACGCCGGAGGAAAGATTTTGGCGACTTCATTTTATGGCGGGAGCGATGACCCACATGCTCGCCATGTGGGACGTGTTGCCGATGATGACCTCGTTGCCGATTCATCCGGTGGACCGCGGGGCGGTGGTGCGGCAGATGGTGCAATTCGTGGCGGCCGGCTTGCGAGCGCCACTCGTGGCCAAGCCCCCCGCTGAGTTGGACAAGGAAAGGACGTAGTATGCAGGTGCGTAAGAAACAAGGACGCGTTTTGCTGGCCTTTGTATTCGTGCTCGCAGGGGTAACGGGATCGGCCCAGACATCTCAGGCAGTCCTGCCGCTCAGTCTGAAGCGGGCTGTGGAGCTCGCGCTCACGAACGACGGCAATGCACGCGTGGCGTTGGCGCAGGAATTAATCGAACAGGCAAGGACGCAGCAAGCGATCGCGAAATCGGTATTCCTGCCGAACCTTGATGGCAGTGTGGCGGAGCGCCGCCAAGTGAGTAATTTACAAGCGGTCGGCTTTAATTTTAAGCTGCCGATTCCGGGCTTCTCCATCCCCTCTATCGTGGGGCCGTTTAGCGTGTTTGATGCTCGCGTCACGGCGCAGCAATCGATATTCAACTTCAGCGACTATCACAAGTATCAGGCCGCGAAAATTAGTGCGACCGCCGTTCGCACGGATGCGGATGCTACGCGGAATTCCGTCAGCGACGAAGTGGCACGCAATTATCTTACCTGCTTGTTGGCGGATGCCAATCGTGCGACAGCGCAGGCGAATGTGGAACTTTCCGGAGTCCTGCTGAAGCTTGCCGGCCAGCAAAAAGATGCGGGCACGGGGACGGGGATTGAAGTTACCAGAGCTCAGGTGCAACTCGCCAACGACCGGCAGTCTTTGATTCGGGCGGACAACGATCGCAGTCGCGCAATCTTGCAATTACTAAAGACGATTGGTTTGAAGATGGACGCTCCGGTGGAGCTCACCACCAAGTTGGATTTAAAGAAGACGGACGACGTTTCGAGTGATGTTCTGGTCGAACAAGCACGCAAGGCGCGGCCGGAACTCAAGACGGAACGACAACGTCAGGACGCAGCGCGGCTTACGATCACTTCGGTGAAAGACGAGCGCCTGCCGTCGGTCGGCGCGCAAGCGGACTACGGGACGATTGGTTCCGACGTCGGTAGCGCACATCCCACATATACGATGGGCATTTCGCTGCGCGTCCCGATTTTCGACGGAGGCCGCCGCGAGGCGCGCATCAGTCAAAGTCTTTCGCAATATCACCAGGAGGAAATTCGCCTGCGCGACCTTGATCGGCAAGTAGAACTGCAGGTGCGGACGGCCCTGGAAGCGCTACATTCGGCGACGGCCGAGGTTCAAGCGGCGAACGAAGGCCAGGCGCTTTCCGAGAATGAACTGGCGCAAGCGCGCAGGCGCTACGAAGCCGGCGTTTCAACGTCCATCGAAGTCACCGACGCGCAGACACGTCTGCAGAGGGCGCGCGACAACCTTGTAAAAGCTCTTTATGACCACAACGTGGCCCGGCTTGATTTGGCCACTGCAACCGGAACTATCGCGGAGTATGTGAACCAATGAAAAAACGACTGCCCATTCTGATTCTTTTGGCCGCTGCGGCGGTGGGCGTGTACGTGTGGCAATCGGGGATGTTCCGCAAGCCCGACAATCGCATCGTTGTTTCGGGCAACCTTGAGCTGACGCTGGTGGACTTGTCGTTCAAGATCGCGGGCCGGATGACGGAGCTCACGGTTAAGGAAGGCGACTTCGTCAAAAAAGGGCAAGTGATTGCCCGGCTGGATCCGACGCAACTGCAGCAACAGCGCTCGCGAGACGCCGCGGCTGTTGCGAACGCGCAATCAGGCTATGCGCAGTTGGTGACGACGATCCAATACCAGGAAGCCACGCTCGAGAGTGAAATCGCCGCGCGCCACGCAGAACGGGACGAGGCGCAGGCGAAACTCGATGCATTGCTGGCAGGCAGCCGTCCGCAAGAGATCCAACAGGCGCAGGCCGCGGTGGCCGATGCAAAGGCGCAACTCGACTGGGCGAAGTCCGACTGGGATCGCTACCAGACGCTCTACAAGAATGAGGATGTTTCCACGCAGCAGTACGACCAATCGCATCAGCGCTTCAATAGCGCGACGGCGCTGTTGCAGGTTGCCGAGCAGAAAGCCGCGCTCGTAAAAGAAGGTCCACGCAAAGAAGATATCGCCGGGGCGCGCGCGGCTGTTGCTCGTGCGAATGCTGCGGTGGCCACGGCCGAAGCGAATCGAATCGACCTGGCGCGTCGCAAGCAGGAGTTGGTGGCGCGCAAAGCGCAGATCGAGCAAGCGCAGGGACAGTCGGGCATCTCCGACGCTCAGCTGAGCGACACCGTAATCTACGCTCCCATCGATGGTGTTGTCCTCGTTAAAGCCGCGGAAGCCGGAGAAGTCTTGGCCGCGGGAACAACGATCGTCACGATTGGCGATCTCGATCATCCTTGGCTCAGGGCCTACGTCGGCGAGACGGATCTGGGGCGCGTCAAGCTCGGACAAAAAGTAAAGCTCACGACCGATTCGTACGCCAACAAGAGCTATACCGGAACGATCTCGTATATCGCGTCCGAGGCCGAGTTTACGCCCAAGCAGATTCAAACCAAGGAAGAGCGCGTGAAGCTGGTGTATCGCATCAAGGTGGATGTCGACAACACGGCGCGCGAGCTGAAGAACAACATGCCCGTCGATGGTGAGATCGAATTGTGACTCCGATCATCCATGCCGAGAACCTGACCCGTGTATTCGGGAAGCTCACGGCTGTCGATCATCTGAATCTCGAAGTCGCTCCCGGGGAGATCTTCTGTCTTGTGGGTCCCGATGGCGCGGGCAAGACGACGACGATGCGGCTGCTGTGCGGACTGATGGATCCGACGGAAGGCCGAGCGATTGTGGCGGGCGAGGATGTCGCCAAGAATGTGGACCGCGTGAAGGACCAGATCGGCTACATGGCGCAGCGCTTTGGTTTGTACGCCGATCTCACGGTTGCGGAAAACATGGCGTTCTACGCCGATTTGTTCGGCATCCTTGGCAAGGAGCGCGAGGAGCTTTCTGCGAAACTTTTGCGGATGACGCGCATGGCTCCGTTCATGGCGCGTCCGGCGGGCAAGCTTTCCGGAGGCATGAAACAGAAGCTGGCGCTGATGTGCACGCTGCTGCACAAGCCGCGCATTCTCTTCCTGGACGAACCAACGAACGGGGTGGATCCGGTATCGCGCCGCGATTTCTGGGCGATTCTCTACACGCTGGTGCAAGACGGCCTGACGGTGTTCGTCACGACGGCGTACTTGGATGAAGCCGAACGCGCGAACCGCGTAGGGTTTATGTATCAGGGCCGCATGATCCAGTGCGACTCGCCACGTCAGCTGAAGCACAATCTGAAGGAAGAATGTTATCGCGTGACGTCGGCCGACAATCGCAAGACGCGCGAGATTCTGGTGCGGCAGCCCGGCGTGCTGGCCGCGCAGCCCACGGGAACGGATCTGCACTTGTTTCTGGAGCCTGAGCTGGCATCGATTGAAAAGCTGCGCGGACTTGCCGAATTCGATTTCTATCGGATTTTGCCGTCACTCGAAGACGTCTTCATCGCGCTCATGTATCACGAAGAAGCAAAAAACCGGGAGGCCAATCGTGCCGCTTGAAGTGACATCGCAAGCGAACGGTCCCGCCGTCCGGCTGACGAAGCTGGTGAAGCGATTCGGCGACTTCGTTGCAGTGGACAACGTAACGTTGGACGTTGCGCGCGGCGAAATCTTCGGCTTCCTGGGCCCCAACGGTGCGGGTAAATCCACTACGATTCGCATTTTATGCGGCTTGATGGCGCCCACTTCCGGCAGTGCAACGGTGGAGGGTTTTGACGTTGCCACGCAGTCCGAGGAAATAAAAAAGCGTATCGGCTACATGTCGCAAAAGTTCTCGCTCTACGACGATTTGACGGTGGGCGAGAACATCGAATTCTTTGCCGGTGTGTACAACGTCCCGCCGGAGAAATTTGCCGCGCGCCGCGATTTCGTGCTGAAGATGGCCACGCTGGAAGACAAGCGCGACATGAAGACGGCCTTGCTGTCGGGTGGATGGAAGCAGCGTCTGGCGTTGGGTTGCGCGATTTTACATGAGCCGCCGATCTTGTTTCTGGATGAGCCCACCAGCGGCGTTGATCCCATCGCTCGGCGCAGTTTCTGGGATTTGATCTATCAACTGTCGGAAGCGGGACACACGATTTTCGTCACCACCCATTATATGGATGAGGCGGAATATTGCCATCGCATCGCACTTATGTACGGAGGACGCACGATTGCGCTGGGCTCGCCCGCGGAACTCAAGGCGTCCCTGGGTGGCGAACACCTGCTGAATCTCGAAACATCGGACCTGCTCGAAAGTCTTTCGCGGCTTGTGGGGCATGAAGGAATCCTCGACGTCGCGGTGTTTGGCGGCGGTTTGCATGTGAAGGTCAGCGATCCGTACGAAGGCATGGCGACGATTCACAAGCTGCTGGATGGCGTTCTTGAGATCCAAACGCTGGAAAAGATCACGCCGTCGATGGAAGATGTTTTTGTCAGCTTGATCGAGCAGCAAGAAAAGCAAGAAAAGGCTCCGGCATGAACCTGCGAAGACTCGGCGCCATTGCGCGCAAAGAAATCCTACACATCTTTCGCGATTCGCGCAGCCTGGCCTCCGCGATCGCCACGCCGCTGATCATGTTGTTGATTTTCGGTTACGCGCTGAGCCTGGACGTGGATCGCATCCCTACGGCGCTTCTGGATCTGGACCAAACGCCGCAGAGCCGCGAGTTGGTGCGCGAATTCCGTGGGTCCCGATATTTCGATATCACGCAAGAAGCGCAAAACTATCGCCTCATTGAGCAGGAGATGAATGCGCGGCACATTCTGCTCGCGATCGTGATCGATCCGAATTACGCGCGGCATTTGGAATCGGGCGAAGAAGCTTCCGTGCAACTGCTACTTGATGGGAGCGATTCCAATACGGCCTCCATCGCGCGGGGCTATGCGGAGGGCGTGGTGCAAAGCTTCGGCGGACACATCCGCACCACGGCGCAAACCATGAAGGCCGGCAAGGTGCCGCAGCTTGGCGTGGGCGTGGAGACGCGTGTTTGGTACAACCCCGACATGTTGTCGCGCAATTTCATCGTGCCAGGATTAATCGCCGTGATCATGATGATCATCACCGGCAACCTGAGTTCGCTGTGCATCGCGCGCGAATGGGAATCCGGAACGATGGAGCAATTGCTTTCCACTCCGGTGCGTCCGGCGGAGTTGGCATTGGGGAAATTGGCCGCGTATTTCCTGGTCGGTCTCATCGACATGGTCATTTGCCTGGTGATGGGCGTTTATGTTTTCGATGTTCCGTTTAAGGGCAGCCTGTTGTTATTGATCGTATCGAGCTGCGTATTTCTGTTCGGCGCGCTCGCCTCCGGTATTTTGATTTCGGCCACGGCCCGCTCGCAGTTGGTCGCCTATCAGCTCGGTACGTTGACCACATTCTTGCCTGGGTTTCTGCTTTCCGGATTCATTTATTCGATCACGAGCATGCCAAGCGTCATCCAAGTGATCACGTATTTCGTGCCCGCCCGGTATTTCATCAATATCATCAAAGGCGTGTTCCTGAAGGGAACCGGGTTGAAACTGCTGTGGCTGGATTTCCTGCTGCTCTGTATTTACGGCGCTGTGATGTTCTTCCTTGCCACGCGCAAATTACGGCAGAAGGTGGCTTGATTTATGCGCCAACGGCTTCGGGCTATTATTCGCAAGGAATTTATACAAGCGCTGCGCGATCCTCGGATGCGCGGCATGTTGATTGTCCCGCCACTGCTGCAGTTGCTGATTTTCGGCTACGCCGTGAACTTGGATGTCGATAATGCCCGCATTGCCTGGGTGGACCAGGATCATTCGCCGCAGAGCCATGACTTATACGAAGATTTCGCGGGCTCCGGACATTTCGAAATTGTCGCGTCGCTTTCGAACGAACAAGAGATCCAGGACGTTCTGGATCGCGGCAAAGTCGACGGCGTGGTTCGCATCCTGCCTGGATTTGGACGCGACGTGACGCGCGGCCGCTACACCAGCGTGCAGGTGCTGCTCGACGGAACGAACTCCAACACTGCTTCTATTGTTCAGGGTTTTGCGGGCCAGACGGTGGCGCGCTATTCGCAATCCGTCTTGAGCGATCAGCAGCGTATTCGGCTGGTGGCTGGAACGACGTCCAGTGGGGGGCCGCTCTCGCTGCCTATTCCGCGGCTCACGGCGAAAACACGCGTGTGGTTTAATCCGGATCTTAGAAGTCGAAATTACTTCATCCCTGGAGTGGTCGCTAATATTATCACGCTGGTGACGTTATCGCTCACGGCCATGGCGATCGTGCGAGAAAAAGAAATCGGCACCATGGAGCAACTGATGGTGACGCCTATCCGGCCGCTGGAATTGATCTTGGGCAAGACGTTGCCGTTCGTTGTAGTGGGTTATTGGGATATGTTGCTCGTGGTGGGCGCTTCGTTGCTCATCTTCCATGTTCCTTTCAATGGGAGCTTCGGGTTGCTGCTGTTCGCTGCGGGATTGTTCCTGCTCTCGACGCTGGGCGCGGGATTGTTCCTTTCGACCATCTCGCGCACGCAACAGCAGGCGATGATGGCCACGTCTTTAATCTTCCAGCCGTTCTTCATGTTGAGCGGATTTTCGTTCCCGATCCGCAACATGCCGATTGTGGTGCAGTGGCTCACGTACCTAAACCCGGTGCGCTACTTCATGGAAATCGTGCGCGGCGTTTTCCTGCAAGGGGCAGGAGCGGCAACGTTGTGGCCGCAATTGGTGGCACTCGGGGTTTTTGGCGTCGTAATCCTCAGCCTGAGCGCGCGACGGTTCCGCAAACAGCTGGACTAGCGGCCAGTCGCAACGAAAACGGTATCGCTCTGTCCGCTCCCTGACGGTCGCGGTTCGGCGCTGAACACTGGTGTTTCCGCAAGACTGCACCGAACCCCGACTGTAAAGGAAGGGGAATCGTAACGATTTCGTCACGACAGGCGAATAGTGGCCAGCTTTTCCTGCTGGCATCGTCGACCGCCTGCAAGGTCCTTGCTACACTCAAATTGCGTGGATTCTCGTAGGCATTTTCTAGGCAAGATGGCATCCGGGTTGGCCGGGACGCTCGCGGCGGTGCCGCGTAATGTCCTGGGCGCGAACGATCGGATTCGTGTGGGCATCGTCGGCGCGGGCGACCGCGGGATGGAACTGGTCAACCAGATTCGTCTGTGCCCGAACGTGGAAGTTGCGGGGTTTGCCGACATCTACACGAAGCGCCTGGAGAAGGCCGTGGGAGCGGTGCCGGCGGCAAAGACGTATGCGAATCCGCAGTCGCTTTTCGAAGATCCGTCGATTGATGCTGTAGTGCTCGCGACGCCACCGCATCTGCACGCGGAGCAATTCTCAGCGGCACTGGCATCGTCCAAGCATGTTTATTTGGAAAAGACGCTGGCTCTCACGGTTGACGATGCAAAGCGCATGCGGACGGCATGGCGCGCGGACGACGGTCGACACGCGGTGCAGATTGGACATCAGGCCTGTTCGCATGGGCAGATGTCCGACGTGAAGCAGTTCCTGCGGGAGCCTTCGCGTTTGGGGCAAGTGACGGCGCTCGCGATGCGGCATTTCCGCAATACGCCGCCGAGCAAGCCGCAGTGGGCGCGTCCGACGCTATTGACGTCCGATGTGAATGCGCGCAACGTCGATTGGAAAGCATTTTTAGGCAACAGCGGAGAACATGCCTTTGATCCGCAAAGGCTGATTCACTGGCGCTATTTTTGGGAGACCTCCGGCGGCGGCGTTTCCGAGAACATGAGCCAGCAGTTGGCGTTCTGGATTCGTGCGCTGGATTTGCAGATCCCTGCGTCCGCGTCGATGACTGGTGGCGTTTACCTGTGGAACGACGGCCGCGAGGTTCCCGACACGATGCAAGTATCGTTCGAGCAATCGGAACGCATGTTGGTGGCGTGGTCGTCCGGCTTTGGCAATAATCATCAGGGTATTGGCGAGGACCTGTTAGGCTCGGCGGGAACGATCGTGCGCGGGAGTGAGATTCGCTATGTGCCGCAAAAGACGGCCGCTTCTCCGCATGGCGAAATGTTGGGGCGCGCGACCAATGTTCCGCATGCGCATATGCAGAATTTCTTCGACGCGATTCGGCTCAACCGCGAAGTGAATTGCCCCTTCGATGTGGGATTCCGTGTGGCTGTGGCGTCTAGCATGGCCGTGCAAAGCTACCGCGAGCAACGCATCGTCCGCTGGGATCCGGTCGCCGAAGAAATCGTTTAGCGTTCATTATGGAATTCGGCTACACCGACGAACACAAGCAGCTGCGCCGCACCATTCGGGAGTTTGCCGAAGCGGAGATGAAGCCGCACGTCATGGAGTGGGACGAGGCGCAGACGTTTCCGGTCGACGTGTTTCGCAAACTCGGCAAGATGGGCGTGTTGGGCGCCATCTTCCCGGAGGAGCTGGGCGGGTCGGGATACAACTACGTCGAGTATTCCATCGTTGTAGAAGAGCTTGCGCGCGTGGATCCTTCGGTCGCGTTGAGCGTCGCGGCGCACATTTCACTGTGCACGAATCATATATATGTGGCGGGCAACGATGAGCAGCGTCGTCGCTATGTTCCGAAACTTGCGTCGGGGGAATGGATCGGGTCCTGGGCGTTGACTGAGCCCGAGTCCGGGTCCGACGCCGGGGGCACGCACACGCGCGCGGTTCTCGAAGGCGATCAGTGGATCATCAACGGGAGCAAGACGTTCACGACGAATGGCGAACTCGCGGACGTTTGTGTCGTGATGGCGATGACGGATCGCTCGGCGGCGCAGCATGGCATCTCGGCGTTTCTGGTGGAGAAGGGAACTCCGGGTTTCCGCTCCGGCAAGAAAGAGAACAAGCTCGGCATGCGCTGTTCTCCTACGAATGAAATGATTTTGTCCGATTGCCGCGTGCCCGCCTCGCAGTTGTGCGGTCGCGCCGGAGAAGGCTTCGTCGATGCGCTGCGCATTTTAGATGGCGGACGAATCTCCATCGCCGCCCTGTCGCTTGGCATCGCACAGGGCGCGTATGAAGCGGCGCTACAGTATTCGAAGCAGCGGAAGCAGTTCGGTCGGTTTATCTCGGAATTTCAAGCCATTCAACACAAGCTGGCGGATATGGCGACGGAGATTGATGCCGCGCGGCTGCTGACGTTGCGTGCCGCGTGGATGAAGGATAGCGGACAGAGCGTGAATAAAGAATCCGCTATGGCGAAGTTGTTTGCGTCGGAGATTGCGGTGCGCGTGTGCAATGAGGCCGTGCAAATCCACGGCGGCTATGGATTCATGAAAGATTATCCGGTGGAGAAGTTCTACCGCGACGTGAAATTGTGCACGATTGGCGAAGGCACGAGCGAAATTCAGAAGCTGGTCATCGCACGTCAATTGCTGAAGAGCGATCCTTCGCATGTCTGAACGGCCTGCTTCAAGCGACGCCTCAGTCGACGGGGCGACGCGCGTCGATCACCTGGGAATCGCCGTGCGCTCGCTCGATCAGGCTCTACAGTTCTACCAAGATCAATTGGGATTGCGTGTTGCGTTGCGGGAAAACGTGGCGGTTGAAAACGTGAATGTCGCGATGCTGCCGCTCGGTTCGTCAGGCGGAGATCCTCGCATCGAGTTGATTGAGGCCGCGGCGCCGGATTCGGTGATTGGTAGATTTATCGAAAAGCGCGGCGAGGGTTTGCATCACGTCGCGCTGCGCGTTCCGGATCTGGCGACAACGGTCGAACGTCTGCGATCCTCGGGTGCGCGTATTTTGAATGAGCCGCGAGCGGGAGCGGGTGGGCACCTCTATGTTTTTGTGCATCCTTCCTCCACGGGCGGCGTTTTGTTGGAATTGATACAGGCCTAAATTCACATGAATCCTAAGATCGGCATTATTGGCGGCAGCGGACTCTATTCCATGCCGGGATTTGAAGCGGAAGAAGAGCGCACGGTGGAAACGCCGTGGGGCGAGCCATCGGACCCCTATGTCGTCGGGAAGCTCGCGGGCAAAGAGGTCGCGTTTTTGGCGCGTCACGGCAAGGGACATCGCATCTCGCCGTCGGAGCTGAATTTCCGCGCGAACATTTATGGCTTCAAGGCGCTGGGCGTGGAGCGAATTCTTTCGTTGAGCGCGGTGGGGTCGCTGAAAGAAGAACACAAGCCGATGGACTTCGTGCTGCCCGATCAATTTATTGATCGTACGCGCGGCCGCGTGTCGACATTCTTCGGCGAAGGGCTGGTAGCGCATGTCAGTTTCGCGCATCCTGTGTGCGGGCAACTAGCGAAGGTGGCACAGGCTGCGGCACAGACCGCCGGAGTGAATGCGAAGACCGGTGGAACGTACGTGTGCATGGAAGGGCCGGCGTTTTCGACGCTCGCGGAATCGAACTTGTATCGCAGCTGGGGCGCCGACGTCATCGGCATGACGAATTTGCAGGAGGCCAAGCTCGCGCGCGAAGCGGAGCTCTGTTACGTCACGATCGCCATGGTGACGGACTACGATTGCTGGCATCCCGATCACGACGCCGTCACCGTGGATCAGATCATCGCCGTGTTGCACAAGAACGCCGAGAATGCGAGCAAGCTGGTCGCTGCTGCTGTCGCCGCGATGCCGGCAGAACGTACCTGCAAATGCGGAAGCGCGTTGGCGCACGCGCTGATCACGGATCGCAAGACGATTCCTCCGGCGACACGCGCGAAGTTGGAGCTCCTGGTTGGGAAATATCTCTAATCCGGATAATGCTTCTCATCGCGCTTGCCAAGAGCTGCTGGCTCTTTGCTTAAACGATGGGCAATGGTCGGGCGAGCTCCTTGATCGCGCGATTGCCGAAAATTCCGGACGCGCCCTGTTTTCGGTTGTTGTCGAACGGCTGGGCGATCTATTCGAGCCTCGGCTGTGCGCGGTTTACGATCGCCTGATGTCCGATGTGATCCTGCGCGTCGCGCCGGAATTGCAGTCGCGCTTGCGAAAGCCCCCCGCGGAATGTCCCAAAATCCCGGATGTAGTAAATCGTGTGTATGTGTTGTCGCGGATCACGCTGGGCGCGGATGTCGCGGTGACGAGCGTTTTGCTGGATGCCGCGAAGCGCCGCTTTCCGCGCGCGGAGATTGTGCTGGTGGGTCCGCAAAAATGTTACGAGTTGTTCGCCGATGATGGGTGCATCTATCCTTTTCCGGGTCCATATGCCAGGGGTGGGACGCTGGCAGATCGTTTGCATGCGTCCGCGGCGCTGTGGCTCAAAGACGGCATCGTGATTGATACGGATTCCCGCCTCTCGCAATTGGGGCTCATCTCCGTTTGTGACGAGCAGGATTATTTTTTCTTCCCCAGTCGCTCGTACGGGGGCGAGGGTAATGGCCGATTGTCCGATCTTGCGGCGCATTGGGCCCGCGAAACGTTCGGCGTCGATTATGCGCGACCGTACATTGCGCCGGAGCCGGCGGAACTCGAAGACGCGGAACTAGAAATATTGCGCGATGAAGAAGAACCTGCGGACATCACCGTCAGCCTGGGCGTCGGCGAAAACGAGTCGAAGCGGATCGCTGGAGATTTTGAGCGCGCCTTGCTCGCGATGCTGGCAGAAACAGGAGCGTCGTTGCTCGTCGACAAGGGCGGCGGTGCTGCCGAAGCCGAGCGCGTGGAGCGGGCATTGCCGCCGGGAGCACGCACGCATCAAGGGGATTTTGCTCCTTTTGCCGCGCAGATCGAGCGATCCAAGCTTTATGTCGGCTACGATTCCGCCGGAGGGCACGTGGCTTCGGCGTGCGGCGTGTCGTTGATCAGCATCGCAAAAGGATTCGTCAGCGAACGGATGGCCGCGCGTTGGAGGCCGAATGGAACGGTGCTCGACGGGAACGCGCCGGACGTCCTTGAACAAGTGAGGCGTCAGCTTGCGCTTCTGGCTCCTCACTTCTAATTCCTGGCCAAGCCTAAGTCCTGGCCAGGCTCACTCTACATATACATTCCACCGTTGACGTTGAGCACCGTGCCCGTGATGTAGCCGGCGTTTTCGCTGGCCAGGAATTTCACCGCGGCGGCGATCTCGCTCGGCTGGCCAAAGCGTTTTAGCGGAATGTGCGCCAGCATGTTGTTCTTGAGTTCGTCGGACAACACGGAGGTCATGTCGGTTTCGATGAAGCCGGGAGCGATGGCGTTCACCGTGATGTTGCGGCTGGCAATTTCTTGGGCGAGCGATTTCGTGAGTCCGATCAATCCGGCCTTCGATGCCACGTAGTTTGACTGTCCCGGATTTCCGGTCTGGCCCACGATCGACGCAATGTTGATGATCCGTCCCCAGCGCTGCTTCATCATTGGCTGCAGCACTTGCTGAATCGCAAGGAACGCGCCGGTCAGGTTGACGTTGAGGACCGAGTCCCAATCGTCTTTCTTCATGCGTAGCGCCAGGCCGTCTTTCGTGAGCGCCGCATTGTTGACGAGGATATCGACATGGCCGGCCTTGGCGAAGGCGTCCTTAATGGATTCGGGGGAAGAGAGGTCCAGTTGAATCCACGAAGAGCCGGGAATATGGGAGGCTGCCTCTTCCAACTTGGTTAAATCGCGCGACGCCAGGATCACACGAGCGCCTCCCGCAGCCAGCGCTTTGGCGCACGCCAAGCCGATGCCCCGACTGGCACCTGTAACAAGAGCCGTTCTGTTTGTCATAGTTAAGATTATGGCTTATGCCGACCTCCGAGACTTCATCCGCGCGCTAGAAAAAAATGGCGAACTCAAACGCATCCCGTTCGAGGTGGATCCACATTTAGAGATTACCGAGTTTTCCGATCGCAGTGTCAAGACGGGCGGCCCTGCGCTGCTGTTCGAAAAGCCCAAGGGATCGAACGTCCCGCTGCTGATCAATGCTTTTGCGAGCGACAAGCGCATGCAGATTGCGCTCGGCGTGGATTCTACCGAAGAGATTGCGGCGCGCATTGCGGAATATCTTCAGATGAAGATGCCCGAAGGCATTATGGGCAAATTGAAAATGCTGCCGATGCTGGCCGAGGTCGGGGCGTTTTTCCCAAAGATCGTCGATAGCGGTCCGTGTAAGGAAGTGATCCGGCGCAACGACTTTTCGCTCGACGATTTTCCGATCCTGCATTGTTGGCCGGATGATGGCGGTCGCTATATCACGCTGCCGATGGTGTTCTCGCGCAATCCGGATACGGGGAAGCGCAACTGCGGTTGCTATCGCATGCAGGTGTTCGATCACCGCACTACGGGCATGCACTGGCAGACGCACAAGCAGGGCGCCGAGCACTATCGTCGCTTGAAAGCCGCGGGCAAGAATACGCGCATGCCGGTTGCCGTGGCGATAGGGGCGGATCCCGCGACGATGTATTCGGCGATTCTGCCGATGCCGCCGGATATGGATGAAATGATGATCGCGGGATTCCTGCGCTCGAAGCCGGTGGAGATGGTGAAGTGCGAAACCGTCGATCTGGAAGTTCCCGCGAATTCCGAAATCGTATTGGAAGGCTATGTGGAACTGGGCGAGCTGCGGACGGAAGGTCCGTTTGGCGATCACACGGGCTTCTATTCGCTCGAAGGCGAATATCCCGTGTTCCACATCGAGTGCATCACGCATCGCAAGAATCCTGTGTATGCGACGACCATTGTTGGGCCGCCTCCGATGGAGGATTTCTACATGGGTAAGGCCATCGAGCGGATTTTTCTACCGCTGATGCGCATGCAGTTGCCCGAAGTGCGCGACATTGCGATGCCCGCCGAGGGTGTCTTCCACAACTTGATCCTGGTTTCGATTCGCAAGTCTTATCCGGGGCACGCCCGTAAAGTGATGCACGCGATTTGGGGATTAGGGCAGGCGATGTTCTCGAAAGTCATCGTGGTGGTGGATGAAGATGTCGACGTGCAGAACTTCAATGAAGTCGCTTGGAGGGCCCTCAATAACATTGATCCCGAACGTGACATCCAGTTTGTGATGGGGCCGGTGGATTCTCTCGATCATGCGAGCCGTCTGGAAAATTACGGATCGAAGATGGGAGTCGATGCGACGAAGAAATGGCCCGGCGAAGGGTTCACGCGTCCGTGGCCCGAGGTGATCAAGATGCCGGCGGATGTGCGCTCACGCGTGGACGCGATGTGGAAGAAGGCCGGACTTAAATAAAACCGCTCGACGGGCCGACGGTTCGCGCTCGGCCCGAGCGGTGTTAAACTAGAAGTGTTCGACCCCTTGCGGCGGCTGTAGCTCAGCTGGTAGTAGCGCCAGATTGTGATTCTGGATGTCATGGGTTCAAATCCCATCAGCCGCCCCATTCCCTGCTTTCCCGCGCCGTATCCGGCTGTTTGGAGGGATCTATTCCCGCAGATATGCTTGTAATTCCCCCTATAGGGGCTTTTTCCCTGCGTCCGTTAATCTTGCTGTAACACTTCGCAGGTTACACTGGAGCTGGGTGACGCCATGAAGAAGATTGTTCTGGTTGAAGACGACGCCGACCTGTTCCGTCTGGTTCAATACAACCTCGAAAAAGAAGGATTTCAGTTCGTCGGGTTGCAAACGGGCCGAGGTGCGGTGGACCTCTGCAAGCGCGAACGTCCGGATCTGATCCTGCTGGATGTCATGTTGCCGGACTCCGACGGGCTGGAAATTTGCAAGGCCATCCGCGCCAGCCAGGAATTGGCCCACATTCCCGTGATTTTCCTCACGGCGCGGGCGTCCGAAACGGACCGCATTGTGGGGCTGGAGCTCGGGGCGAACGATTACATCGTCAAGCCGTTCTTCATCCGCGAACTGATCGCACGCATCAAGATTCATTTCCGCGGCCAAGCCCCCGCAACGAAGGTCATGCGCGCAGGAGACTTGGAACTGGATCGCGCCCGCTGCAATGTCATGCTGGGTGGGCAAGAAGTAACACTGACTGCGACGGAGTTCCGGCTCCTGGAATTCCTGATGAGCCGCCCGGGTGTTGTCTTCAGCCGCGAGCAGCTTCTGGATGCCGTGTGGGGACATGATCGCGCGGTGACGGATCGCACGGTGGACGTGTACATCCTGCGTCTACGGCAGAAGATCGAAACAGAAGATGGGTCGTCGTTCATTCGCAGCGTCCGCGGTTTCGGATACAGTTTCACGATGGAGCCCGCTCCCGCGGAGCAAGTCCGCGCGTAGACCTCTCAGCCAGCGGCCTGCGCCGACAACTAAGCTTATACACACCTGGAGCCTCTACAATAGGAACACGTGCTGGATTGGCTTTTTTCCGAACCTCTCGCGGTGGGTGATGCCGCACCCGACTTTTCGCTTCCCGATCAGGACGGGAAGATTGTGTCGCTCCACGATCTGCGTGGCAAAAATGTTGTCCTCGTCTTTTATCCTGGCGACGACACTACCGTTTGCCGCAGCCAGCTGTGCGAGTTTCGGGATCGATGGCCGCAGGCGGCGGCTAAGAACACGCTCGTGTTCGGCGTGAATCCGCAGAACGCTTCCAGTCACAGCAAATTTCGTAAAACCAGCCAGCTTCCCTTTCCGCTCTTGATTGATAGTGGGCAGAAGGTCGGTGCGCAGTATCGCACAAAGGGATTGATTGTGAAGCGAACGGTCTATTTGATCGGTCCCGATGGATTGATTCGGTATGCCCGCAGAGGAAAGCCGAATTCGGACGAAGTGCTCGCCGCTGCCGCATGATCGCTCTGCCTCGCTTTTATCCGATTCTCGATACGACGGTCGCGGCAAAACACGACATTGCGCTGCTGGAAGCCGCGCGGCAGATGCTGGGTGCGGGCTCGCGCATTCTACAGGTTCGGCACAAAGGGCTCGTGTCGCGCGAAACGCTGGAAGATATGGAGCGGATCTCGAAGCTCTGCGGGGACGCCGGTGCGCTGTTCGTCGTGAATGATCGCGCGGACCTTGCACGCGTGCTGGGAGCGGCGTTGCATGTGGGGCAAGAGGATCTTCCTCCGTCGGCTGCTCGAAAGGTTACTGGCGCGGATTTGGCGATCGGCTTCTCCACGCACAACGAACAGCAGCTGCGGGCGGCCGCGGCTGAACCTGTCGACTATCTTGCACTGGGGCCCATTTTCGGGACCACGACGAAAGAGAATCCCGATCCGGTGGTGGGATTAGAGGAACTGAAGCGGCTGCGGCCACTGACTGCGCGGCCATTGGTCGCCATCGGCGGCATCACGCGGGCCAACGCGCGCGCGGTGCTCGAAGCGGGAGCCGATTCCATTGCTGTGATCGGCGATCTTTTTCCGGAAGAAGGGAAGCTCGCGTCCCGTGTCGCGGAATGGATTGCGGTAACAGGCTGAGCTTAATGCTTTTGCCGGGCCTTGCGCCGACTATTGCGTCGGAGCCTTCGCCTCGACCGGCCTCACGCCGGTATCGAATCCGAGTTGCACTCCTGCGCCGGCGGCGCCGCGCCATTTCGTGAACGAGTCCAGCACGATGCGCAGGATCACGCTGCGGTTTTCGAGCATCACCTTCAGCCACGCGAGAGATCCCTTCTGCGGGAAATAGATACCGCGGAAGCACAGGCGAGCGATGAGGTGACTGATTTTGTAAGGCACCGGCGCATCGGCGATCTTGCGCATCGCACGCTTTGTGTTCTCGGGCGCATAGGTATCAGTCCAGGCCTGCGTCACTTCTTTGTGGACTTCGGTGATGGACATCTTCAGAGGTGTATGCGCCATTTTGAACGGGGCGAAATCCAGCCAGTGGGTCGGTCGTGTGAGGCGCCCCTCTTTCGCAAGCCTCGTATACAAAGGCGTCGAAGGGAACGGCGTGATCTGGCCAAAAACGGGCAATCCTGGAGGCCATTTGCTGATTTCGGCGAGGGTGCGGCTTGCCACTCCCGGCGTATCGTTATCTAATCCGAAGATGAATGACGTGATGGCGTAGACATTGCGCTTGGCCAAGCGCGCCAGCACGTCGGCATACTCGCCGGGCTTGTTGAAGCTTTTGTTGACGTCCTTCAGATTGGCGGGATCCAACGATTCCATGCCAATGAAGACCCACTTGCCGCCGGATTCCGCGATGAGGTCCACCAGTTCTTCGTCGCGCAGAAGATTCGCGCTAATCTGTCCCACCCAGGCCAATTGTGCTTTCGCGGCGATGATGGCGCGCAGAAGCGATTTCGTACGCTTTACATTGATGGCGAAATTATCATCGACGAAGAAGATTGCGACTTTACCGCGTTCCCTCTTTGAGCGCGCCTTGATGCGCAAGAGTTCGTCGACCACGCTCTCGTTGGTGCGGAAGCGGATGGAGTCGCCGAAGAATCCCGTGACCGTGCAGAACTCGCATCCGTAGGGGCAACCGCGGCCGGATTCAATGGGGATGAGATGGAATTGCTCGAACTCAATTCCGCATTGTTTAAAGACAGGCCGCAGGAACTTCGGGATCTGATTGAACTGGTCGAGGTCGATGGATTCCCAGGCGATTTTCGGATATTCTCCGAGATCCGGTTTGTGTTCCTGGCCGAAGGCGTCGATGGGTGCGTACTCGTCCTTCAAGCAGCCGGCGGTGGCATCTTTCAGGATGCGCGGCCAAGTGTCGTCGGCTTCTCCGAGCGCCACGGCGTCGGCGTGACGAATGCCGCCATTGCGCCCAAGCGCTTCATCGGGAAGCTCGCTCACGTGGGGGCCGCCCATGACGACGGGAACTCCCGCTGCTCGCAAGGCGTCGGCTGCACGATACGCGCGCGCGATCATGCGCGTCATGGCGCCAATGCCGACGAGATCGATTTTGTTGCTTTTGACGAACGCGACGAGTTCCTCGTCATTCATCGGCTTGGCGTTGCCATCCAGGAGGACGACCTCGTGCTCGGCGGGCGTACGCGCCTGCAGCAGAAACATCCATAAGTGCGGCATGAAATTGCCCGTGATCCCGTTGTCCGGGTTGTATAGCAGAATTTTCATAGTTGGCCAGTAGCGTGAGAAGACACGCATATACAGTTCGCTGCGGTGAGCATTTCCCAGGCGCGCGACGGAGGCAATCGATATCGCCTGTCGCCGAGGGATGTCGTGTAGCAAGTTGCTTCTAGCTAAGTGCGTGTCGCTAACTGCGTGTTACTGGATAGAGCGTTTGCAATCTTGAAACGATCACCCTGCGATCTGATTGAACACCCGAACGCTGTCTATTTGCTGCTTCGTCCGGCATGACCTTGGACGTTGCTGGTCAGATCGGCGAGTACGAGTACATAGAGTTTATACTCATTTCATTGCACGCATGTGAAGGCCGCGGGCGACGGGGTTATTTTATGTGCGGGACGTCTTTTTCGTTTTCCGCGCAGACGGCGTCGAGCAGTTCCGTATCCACTTGCAGATCCTGATGGAGTGTCACGGTGAAGGGACGAGAGTAAGACTTCGGATCGTCGATGGTGACGTCGATTTCCAGTTTCCCAAGCGTCGGGCGACGGAATCGCTCGGTCACCTTGGCGTTGCTCGTCAGAGGACTCGCGGACTGATCGAGCCACTGATCGTCGCGATATCCGTTCGATTGCACGACGAGGGAATCGCCGTCCCACTTGCCGGTGGAATAGCCATTCCAGTTGGGCGTGGGGTCTACGGGTAAGGGACGTCCGTCCAGAAAAATCTGCCTGAAGTTGGCGTCGAATTCGTTGAGGATGATGAGAAGCGTCGGCGTCTGCACGAATTTCTTCATCGTCGGCAGCATATGCATGCGTGGGCCGCCAGGCGAGATGCAGTTCAAGTACGAATCGTCGGCAGGAGTTTTCCGCGCCATTTTTTCTTTGGCGGAAGGCAAGTACGGTATGCCTTCCTTGAGGCCCGTGCCGAAGTTGAAAAACACAGGATTTACGGGGAGATCCGTGCACACGCGATTGAATCCATCGCAGGGCAGGGGATTCGCCGCCTGCCACAATCCCGAAAGATCGATTTTGCCGTCTGCGGTTCGCGGCGCGGGAGCCGATAGATTCACCTTGCCATCGGGGTTCCGCGGCAGCCCAGCAGTTGGATAGACCAGCCACTGCGCAGAAGCGGACGCGGACAGCAGGAGGATCGCGGCGAGGCTACGCAGTTGCACTCGGGCATTATACCAGCGGCATTGGTGGGCAGCGCCGGTTCAAAACTCAATTGCTCCCCTCGTTCATCACGGCGATTTTTGTGGACGCTATAATTCAGTCAATGCTCGTCGAATTGACGGTTGAGAATTACGCCGTAGTAGAAAAGGTCCGCGTGCGTTTTCATCGCGGCCTGAATCTGCTCACGGGCGAAACGGGCAGCGGTAAATCCATCGTGGTGGATGCGTTGGCGCTGCTGTTCGGAGCACGCGCCGCCGCCGAGATGGTTCGCACGGGTTCGGAGCGCGCGCGCATCTCCGGAATCTTTGAAGTGGACCCGGCGCAGCTTCCCGAAGGCGTGGAAGCGGAAGAGGGCGAGCTCATTCTGGAGCGCGAGATCCTGGCGAACGGCAAGTCGCGCGCGTTTGCGGGAGGGCGTCCTGTGACGGCGTCGCTGCTGCGCGAAATTGCCGAGCGCGTGGGCGACATCCACGGGCAGCACGATCAGCAGTTGTTGTTTTCACCGGCGGTGCAGCGGGACATGCTCGACGCGTTTGCGGGATCCTTTGATCTTGCGAGCGAAACACGCGCGGCGTTTCAGCGCTGGCGCGTCGCGTCGGAGGAGTTGGCCGAACTGGAGCGCACGTCGCAGGAAAAGCTTCGCCAGGCCGATTTGTGGAAATTCCAGCTGAACGAAATCCAGACCATCGCGCCGGTTTCCGGAGAGGACGCGCAGTTGGAGAACGAGCGTCGCGTGTTGCGCAACGTCGTGCGGCTGCAGGAATCGGCCGCCGCTGCGTATGCGGCTTTGTATGAGGACCCCGAAAGCGTCGCCGCGCAGTTGCGTTCCGTGCAGCGCCGTTTGGAAGACGTCGCGCGCATTGA
>CAITIX010000120.1 GCA_903892565.1 uncultured Acidobacteriia bacterium | reverse complement strand
GTGAACCGTGGGCAGCGCCGAGACGCGCAAATCATAATCCTTGCCGCTCACCTTGACGCGCATGCGCCCGTCCTGCGGCAGGCGACGCTCGGCGATATTCAAACGCGCCATCAACTTTACACGCGAAATGATCGCCGCCTTAAATTCGCGCGGAGGAGGCTCCTGATTCACCAGCACGCCATAGATGCGATAGCGCACGCGGAACTCTTTCTCGAACGGCTCGATGTGAATATCGCTCGCGCGCTTCTCCACCGCTTGCGCAACCATGGCGTTCACCAACCGGATGACGGGCGCTTCGCTCGCCATGTCGCGAAGGTGTTCCAGATCCTCGTCGGCTTCCGCCGACGATACTCCGGGTTCCGTATCGCTCTTCTGGGACTGGCCGTAGTAACGATCAATCGCATCCAGGATTTCCTGCTCTGCGGCAATCCCCACCTGCACCGCCAAACCCGTGCAGGACGAAACCGCCGAACGCGTTTCGTAATCCAGCGGATCCGCCATCGCGAGCGTCACGGTGTGATCGTGCAACGTCACCGGCAGACATCGAAATTGACGGAGGAATTTCGGCGAGAGCGTTTCGGTTTCGGGTGAAACCGCGGGAGGGCCTTCGAGCGTGATAACAGGAACCTGCAACTGTTCGGACAGCGCCGCGACCACGTCGCGCATGGCAATAAAACCGAGATCCACGAGGATCTTGCCGATCTTGTCACCGCGCTCGCGCTGCAATTCGAGCGCGCGGTCGAGATCCTCTTGTGAAATCAGTCCTCGGTCAATTAGGATCTCGCCCAGTTTCATGAATGCTATTTCTTTGTCCTGATGCCCGGCATATCTTATAAAGGCTTAGTTCTCGATCGTGTGAATCAGCGAATCCAGAGCGGTCGCGTTATTGCGCTGCTCGAGCAGATTCTTCTTGGATGCTTGCATCAGGATTTGCTGTGGAATCCCCGACGTATCTTCCCAAGGATACTTCGAAAGCATCGCCACCACCACAATTTGTTCCTGCGCGGGCACCGTATCGAGGGACGCGGCGGAGTCGATCAAGGCCTGCCGCATGGCCAGCTTGAGCTGCGGCAAGCGCGACAGCTTCTTCTGCCGGTGCTGTTCGATCTCTTCCTTGGTGAGTTGCGGCCGGAACATCATCAGCGCCGCCGGCGCCGAAACCAGATTGATTTCCGCCGTGAAGACCGCGCCATAGCCGTCTAAATAGATGCCGCGCGTGGGCCCCAACAGGACGAATGGATTGTCTTGCGACAGACGCGCCACGCGTCCATCCATACTCTTTTCCATTGCGACCAGCATGGGCCGGGTCACGCGCGGCGAGTCGTTGGTTCCGGCAGGTGCGGCACCCGACGGAACATACGCAACGGCGGCAAGCGCCAGGAGGAGGAAAGGCTTCGTAAGAATTTTCATGGGGAGGTTTCCTTGGATCGTGACCTTCTACCGGACACCTGCGCCGGTGTTCATCGCATAAATCTGCGTCACTTGCTTGTTGAGGATGTCGGCCGATTCGGAATAGCGTCGCTCGGCGGCGGCCATCATCTGAACGGTTCGCTGATCGTCGCGCTTTTGCGTATCGGCAACGGCTTTATTGACGGCTTGCTCCACCGCCCCCGAAAGCTGCGCAGCCACGCGCCGATTCACCTCTTCGGCGACTTTCTCTTGCACTGCTTGCTGGACTGAGGCGGTTACGCGCGCTTCGATGGCCGCGGCATCCACAGTCGTCACGGGAGCCGCGGGCCGCATGAATCCGTGCGCCAGAATCGCCGCAGCCACCACGGCCGCGGCGCCAAACGAAGGACGCAGGAAAGCTTGCCACCACTTGGGCTCGAACACTTTATCCGACACGAAGGCGATCCGGCGCGGCACTTCTTCCTCGCGTAGCGTCGCCATGGCATCGAGCGTGACGCGCAATCCGGCCAATTCTTCCTGGCATGCGCTGCAGGTGGACGCGTGCTGCTCCGCCTCGCGCCGCGCGCTGGCATCGAGCTCGCCGAGTGCGTAAGCTTTCCAATCGGGCTGTGCGTTTTGCAATTTACACGTCATAAATAGAACCTCGCTGTGCGCTTCTTTAAACGATGTCTTTCTTCAGAACCACCGGTGACAGCGTCGTCTTCAGCAGATCGAGCGCCGTATATAACCGCGATTTCACGGTCGAAACCGGACAATCCAGGATCTCCGCCATCTCATCGAACTTGAAACCCTGATACACCTTCAACAGGACCGCCTCGCGCTGGTCGTCGTTCAAAGTGTTCAAGGCACTCTGCACCGCGAGCGACAGCTCGATGGGGAACAACCGCCCGCCCGCATCCGCCGGACGAGGCTCGTCTTCCAAATCCGCCTCGGGCTTGCGCCGCCGCAGCAACGAAAACGCTTCGTTGTGCGCGATCCGGAACAGCCATCCGCTGAAGCGGGCCGGATCGTCGAGTTTCGGCAGATTCTGATAGGCTTTCAAGAACGTTTCCTGGCTGACATCCAGAGCATCTTCGCGATGGCCGATCAGGCGTAACAGGTAGTTGAAGACGCGCTTCTCCCACCGGGACACGAGGAGGTTGTACGCCTCCACCTCTCCCTTTCGCGCTTTGGCGATCAGATCGCGATCTTCTACTTCGCGGAAGATCAATTAGCTGCTCCGTTTAGAAAGACGCGGCATGGGTCGAAAAAGTCGGACCGACCTCAAAAACCGCATTTTGACGTGACTCGGCTCTATTATGACTCTCCTCCGGCGTGAGAAAGGAGGATCTTGGGATACTAGAGAGACTCGCTGCATGAATTATCCCGATTCCGTCCGCTTCCTCTATGCCCTGGGCAATGAGATGAAATCCGCCAAGTTTGGCCTGGAGCGCATCCGCGCTGTGCTGGCCGCCTTGGGCAATCCCGAGAAGGCCTACCGGATCGTCCACGTCGCCGGAACGAATGGAAAAGGCTCCACTTGCGCGATGATCGAGGCCGGATTGCAAGCGGCGGGCGTCCGCACCGGACTATTCACCTCGCCGCACTTGATTGAGCCCACCGAGCGCATCCAAATCGATGGCATCCCGGTCAGCGAGGCGGATTTCACCAAGGCGTTCAACACGGTTCATCAGGCCGCCGAAGCGCTCGATCTGGATTGCCATCCCACGTATTTCGAGACGGTCGCGGCGATGGCGTTCCTGCTCTTTCGAGAAAAAGGCGTCCAGACGGCGGTGGTCGAAGTCGGGCTGGGAGGCCGCCTGGATGCCACGAACGTCGTCGAACCGGCGCTGACGGTGATCACGTCCATCGATTTCGATCACGAGGCCTACCTCGGCAACACCATTGAAGCGATTGCCGGGGAAAAGGCCGGCATTCTGAAACCGGGCGTTCTGGCGATATTCGCACGCCAGCGTCCCGAAGCGGCGACGGTCTTAGACGCACGAGCAAAAGAACTCGGGATTTCCGTGCATCGTGCGGCGGACGTGCAGATTCACGACTTGGAACTCGACGCACGCGGCAGCTCATTCAAAATCACAGGCAGTGGCGCAAACACCGGTGACATCACGTGCCCTCTCGCCGGAGAACATCAGGTGGAGAACGCCACGACCGCCGCGCTGGCGCTTCACGCGCTCGGGGTATCGCCGAAGGGAATTTCGGACGCGCGCTGGCCGGGACGCCTGGAGCATATTTCTCCCAATCCGGACGTGGTCCTGGATGGTGCCCACAATCCCGCAGGTGCGCGGGCGCTCGTGCGCTACCTGGAACGGGTTTACCCGCATCGCAAGCGCTGGATTGTTTATGGCGCGATGCGCGATAAGTCGGTAGAGGAGATCGCGGGCATTCTTTTCCCGTTGGCCGACGAATTGATTTTCACAGCTCCCGATTCCACGCGCGCGGTGCGTCCCGAAGCGCTGGTGGAGCTTGCTGGACGCGGCCGCGCCACACCGCACCTCCGCGCGGCACTCGATCTCTTAAAAGAGGAGGCCGCCGCCGAGGACGTCGTGGTCATCACCGGATCGCTGTACCTCGTGGGCGAAGCGCGCGCAGCCTCTTACAATAGAAACTCATGGCCCTTTTCTGGAGCTTGGTCGTAGTCGACCCGCTCATCATTCTTTCCACGGTCTTTTTCGGATGCATCAGCATCGTCGTGTCCCTCTTCGACAAGAAAGGCGACGCGACATTGGGGATTGCACGCCTGTGGGCGCGATCTCTGCTGCTCATCACGGGCGTAAAAGTACGCGTCGAGGGACTGGAAAAGCTCGAACAAGGCCGTCACTACGTCTTTTGCGGGAATCATCTCAGTTATATGGACACGCCTGTTGTGCTGTCCAACATTCCCGTTCAATTTCGATTTCTCGCCAAAGAGGGGCTTTTCAAAATTCCTTTTCTGGGAACTCATCTCACCCAAGCGGGACACGTCCCGGTTCCCCGCGATGACCCTAGAGCTGCCATTAAAACGATGGGACAGGCTGCGGCGATCATGAACGAACGCGCCGTGTCCTTATTGGTTTTTCCCGAAGGCGGGCGCTCCCTTGATGGCGTGTTGCAGCCTTTCAAAGAAGGCGCTGCGTACATCGCGATCAAAGCCCAGGCCCCTTTGGTGCCGATCGCGCTGATCGGCACGCGGGAAGTTCTACCCATGGGCTCGGCGACATTTCATCGCGGACCCGTCGTCTTAAAAATCGGCGACCCCATTGCAACAGAGGGCATGATCTTGAAGGACCGCGGACCCCTGACGGACCAGGCTCGCGAGCGCGTTGTCGCGATGCTCGCCGTAAAAGGGCCATCATAGGACGACCTCATAGAATAAAGGTTTGCGTTCCTTGATAATCCTGGTTAAAGTGTTTAGAACATGACCCGACGCCTGTCATCTTGCGTTCCGCTACGCCTGCTACCATGGCTGGCTCTGTTGGCACCTGTCGTGCTCTTGTCCAGTGGCTGCAAGAGTGAGGCACCCTCTCAGAGCGTGTATCAGATGGGCGAGCGCGCGGTCAACGGCCCCATTTCCTACGTCATTGTGCAGACCGTTTGGAAGACGCAACTGGGCGAGATGTTCAATCTCCGCAGTCCCCAAAATCGCTTTCTGCTCGTGACTCTGTCGGCGACCAATGGCGGCGGCAGTGACGTCGCGTTGCCCTTCTTTACCTTGGAAGGCTCCAATGGGAAAGAAATCAAAGAGCTGGAAAATGGCGACGGCGTCGAGAATTGGTTCGGCCTGCTGCGCACACTGAAGCCGGCCGAAAACCACCAAGGGATTCTCTTGTTCGATGCGCCGCTCACATCGTACCGCCTGCGCCTGACAGATGGCGGCGAGCCCGGCACGGAGAAATTAGTATGGGTCGATATTCCGCTTCGCATCGATACGGACACGGGCGTAAGCGTGCCCACGCCCGGTCGGTAGCAGCCTTCACGGGGGCAGCACCGCTGTTGGCCGCATTATTGGGCCTTGCGAACCCATGCCTGGCCGACCTGACCGTGGAGCGCCTGGGCTTCCACCAGTTCGAAGATGGCCCGCTGCTGGATGCCTCCCACATTTATTTACCTGGCGAGACGGTCTATGTAAGCTGCCGCATTGCGGGATTTCAGGCAGCGGCTTCGGCCGAACAACGTAGCGTCAAGCTCTCGTGGCAACTTCGCGCGGAAGACGCCGCGGGTGTGCTGGTGACACCCCCTGCCTCCGGACGGATCGACACTCCAGTCTTTGCCCAGGATAAAGATTGGCGGCCGAAATTCGCACACAGCTTCGTGATCCCTCCTTTCTTTACGAGTGGGACCATGCACATCGAAATTCAGATTGAGGATGAGATCGGCAAGGCGCAATTAAAGAGTCAACTGGACCTGCGCGTTCGTGGCCGCGACGTGCAACCGAGCGAATCCCTCACCGCGCGCAATCTGCATTTCCAAAGGACGGAGACCGATGCCACGGCGCTCGATCCCGCGATCTATCATCCGGGCGAAACATTGTGGGCGCGTTTCGACATCACCGGCTTCCACTACGGCGTGAAGAATAAATTCGACGTCGAATATGGTCTGGCCATCCTGCGCGAAGACGGCGAGCAGGTATTCGCGCAACCTGCGGCGGCCACCGATACGCACGAGTCGTTCTACGCGCAGCATTACGTTCCTGGAGCCATCAGCTTGAATCTGGATCCCGCCGTCCCCGAGGGCGCCTACATCCTGGTCATCACGATGCGCGATAAAGTGGGAGAGCAATCGGCAGACGTGCGCGCTCCTTTCCGCATCACGCGCTAGCGGCTGATTTCGATGCACCGCCCTATCGATGCAAACGCGCACGCAGCTTCCTGAAATTCGCCGTCGCCGCGGGATCTCCACCGCGCAACTTGCCAAGTCCGCGGGCGTGGGACGGCAAACCATTTACTCGATCGAGGCCGGTGAATACGTCCCCAATACGGCATTAGCGCTGGCACTCGCGCGCATTCTGGAAGTCCGCGTCGAGGATCTTTTCCAACTGGAAAATGAGCCGCAAGCGCCCGCCAAGCCGGTCTCCGCCGAATTGCTCCACGTGGGAGATCCTCTGCGCAAGGGGCAGCCCGTGCAGTTGTGCGAGGTCGGCAAACGTCTCATTGCGGTCCCCGCCGAGCCACAACCCGCCGTGCTGCCTTTAGCCGACGGCGTCCTGATAGATCAAACGCGCCGCGCAGGAACCGCCAGCGTCCGCGCATTTCCCTCTGATGGATCGGAAGGCAAGCGCCTGTTGGTGGCCGGTTGCGATCCAGGAATCGCTCTACTGGCGCATCATTTATCGAGAACCGCGGGCGTGGAACTTGTCGTTGCGTCCTCCTCCAGCCGCCAATCGCTCGAATGGCTGAAGGATGGATTCGTCCACATCGCAGGCACACACCTGCGCGATGCCTCCACCGGAGATTACAACCTAGCCGCCGTGAAGAAGCTCTTTCCACGCGGTGGCGTGAAAGTGGTCACGTTCGCCATTTGGGAGCAGGGGTTGGTTTTCGCCTCCGGCAATCCCAGAGAGATCCGCTCCGTTGCGGATCTTGCCGGTCGTC
Organism: uncultured Acidobacteriia bacterium; assembly: GCA_903892565.1. GTDB lineage: Bacteria > Acidobacteriota > Terriglobia > Bryobacterales > Bryobacteraceae > Palsa-187. The sequence goes on along the minus strand of CAITIX010000120.1, from coordinate 17,749 downwards.
GCGTGCGCCTGATGAATCGCGAGACGGGCGCTGGCAGCCGTGAGCTGCTCGATCACGAACTGGAGCGCGCGGGCATCGCGCACAAAGATGTTGCAGGATACGACCGCATCGCGCATGGCCATCTTCCCGCCGCGCTCGCCGTGAGCCTTGGCGAAGCCGATTGCTGCATCGCCACGCGCTCCGCCGCACAAGCCTTTGGCCTTGGTTTCGTCCCCCTCGCGACCGAACGCTATGACTTGGTGATCCGCCAGCCCTTCGTCAAACTTCCCGCCGTGGAAGCTTTGCTTGACAGTCTGAATCGCTCGGCCATTCGCCGCAGGCTCGAAATGCTCGCCGGATATGACACCAGCCGCACGGGCGAAGTCCGCGTGAGCTAACAAGCGGGTCGAGATCGCGCCAGCCCACCCTGCGATATCATGGGCAACGGAATCGTTTCGTAAATATCCGGATCAAACCACACCATGAAAAAACTGTTTTCTTGCACCTTACTTGGCTGCCTTCTGAGCGCGGGCGCGACGCAGCTTGCCGCTCAAAATATTGCGATCACCAACGCGCGAATTATCGTCGGTAACGGGACCGTGATCTCTTCGGGCACCTTGATCGTGCGCGATGGCAAAATCGTCTCCGCCACGGCGGGCTCGGCGAACACGCAGGGCCTGCGTGTGATCGACGCCAAGGGCATGACCGCCATGCCGGGCTTTATCGACGGCCATCGCCACATCAACACCGGGCCGGATGAAAAAGCGCAAATGCAGGCGCTGCTCGAAGCCGGATACACCACGATTCTTTCCGGCGGAGGTCCAGGCGACGGCAACATCACGCTGCGCGATCACATCGAGAAGGGCGTGATTAACGGACCTCGCATCATTCCTTCGGGCACGGTGCGCTTAAATGGCACTGTTGAGGAAACCCGCGCGGCTGTGCGCAAGATCGCCGAGCAAGGGATCAAGTTCACGGGCGAAATCAACATTACGCCGAAGCCCGGCCCCACGGCGAAGGAGATTGAAAACCTCAAGGCCGCCGTGGATGAGGCCAAGAAAGTGGGCGTGCTGGTACAGGTGCACGCAGTGAGTCCGCAGGCCATGATGGCTGCGGTCGACGCCGGCGCTCCTTTGCTGGTTCACACGCCGCACTTTGGCTGGATGAAGTTCGAGGACGCGAAACGTGTGGCAGCCGCGGGCGTGAAGCAACTGTCAACGATCGGCTTTGGAGCTCCCGTATTCGGCGTGTTTGCCGACGACAACAAGCCTCGGTTCCGCGATGGAAAGCCGTGGCCTGAGTCCATCCTCGACGGCGAAGGGCGCGGCGAAGAAGCCGGATACAAGGCAGTGAACGCGCGAACATCCTGGGACGCCGGAATCGTGTACGGCTACGGCACGGACACCACCTACGAGCCGAAGGCCGGACTCGAACACGAACTCAAATGCCTGAACCTGATGTTCTCCATCCAGGACATCGTGAAGCTCATGGGCCCCAACAGCGCCGCGTACATCCAGATGAGCGATCAACTCGGGACGCTGGAAGCCGGCAAGCTGGCCGACGTGATCTTGCTCGACGGCAATCCGTTTGACGGCTTCTGGAATATGCTCAACACAAAGGTCGTGCTCAAAGGCGGGGCGGTTGTTGTGGATAAACGCTTATAATTTCCTGGCAGCTCCAACGACTGGTTGCTGATCCTGAGCGTTTTTTCTGCGTCTGGCGGAACCTTGACGACCGATACGGTTTCTAGAGAAAAAAGAAGTGAGATCATGCGCCGCGTGCAATCGAAGGACACGCGGCCGGAACTGGCAGTGCGCCGGATCGTCCATGGCATGGGTTACCGCTACGGATTGCACTCTAAGAGCGTGGCGGGCTGCCCTGATCTCGTGCTAACGAAGCACAGGAAGATTATTTTTGTTCATGGCTGTTTTTGGCATGGACACAGTTGTCCTGCTGGGGCATTGCCATCGTCAAACAGCGCTTACTGGAGGACGAAGCGGGAACGAAATACAGCCAGAGACAAAGAGAATACTCGACTGCTCCGCCGCGCGGGCTGGAAAATTCTTATAATTTGGGAGTGTGAGATCAAAGAGATCGAGAAGCTCCGAAGGCGACTACACCGATTTCTTTCCGAAGGTTAAACATGCATAGACCCGCGCTCACTTGGTACGAGTTCTTCGCTGGCGGTGGCATGGCCCGCATTGGGCTAGGCAGCGACTGGAAGTGTACTTTCGCAAATGAATGGTCCCCGAAAAAGGCTGCGGCCTACACCGAATACTTCGGTGCCAACGATGAACTGAAGGTACGTGACGTCGCAAAACTAAAGTCGAAAGATCTGCCGGGTTGTCCCGATCTGGTGTGGGCCTCGTTTCCATGTCAAGACCTTTCGCTTGCTGGTTCGGGTGCGGGGCTGAAGGGCGAACGTAGTGGCACCTTCAAACCGTTTTGGTCCCTGATGCAAGAGATCGTAAAAGAGGGCCGCGGGCCGAAGGTGGTAGCTCTGGAGAACGTGGTGGGCACTATCACCTCCCACAGAGGGAAGGATCTTGAGTTCATCCTTCAACAACTCGTTGACAGCGGGTATCGGCCCGGTGCCATTGTTGTTGACGCGGTCCGATTCGTACCCCAATCTCGCCCTCGGCTATTTATAATCGCAACTCGGCAGGATGCCGCCGTTCCGAAGGGGTTGTCGGCAAAATGGCCAGATCTAAGATGGCACCCTCGTTCTTTGATGGCCGCATTCGGAACGATGCCAGAGTCCATCCAGAAACAATGGATTTGGTGGCGGCTTCCCGAACCAGCCCAACAAATTGACAAAATATCGGACTTACTTGAGACCGATCCGATTGGTGTCGAGTGGCATTCCGATGCGCAGACCAGAAAACTGCTCGGTATGATGTCTGACCTAAACCTTTTCAAGCTGCGCGAGGTTCAAGCGACAGGCGAACGCAAGATCGGAACGATATACAAGCGCACAAGAGCCAACGGTGCTGGCGAGAAGACACAGCGGGCTGAGGTGCGTTTCGACGAAATATCGGGGTGTCTTCGGACGCCCGCCGGTGGCTCAAGTCGTCAAATCGTCCTCGTCGTCCACGGGCATAACGTCAGGTCTCGCTTGCTCTCTCCGAGAGAAGCGTCTCGGCTTATGGGCGTACCAAAGGATTACCCGATTCCGGAGAACTACAACGACGCCTATCATCTTTTTGGTGACGGCCTTGTCGTTCCAGTCGTCGAGTGGCTCGGAAAGTACCTCTTGCGACCGCTGGCGCTGTCGAAGAACACGCCGCGCATTGGCGCTCAGGTGGCGTAGGAATGTCCTCAAAATCGAATAATGGGCCTCCGAGTGAGCTCGATTTTGAAAAGGCACTGATGTTCTTTCACGCTTACATGTATGGTCCGCTCCAAGGGAAACTCCGGCTTTACGCGGCGCGCAACGTTCGCTCGCAAGGCGCGGCAATGTCCTCTGATTGGGAAGTATTCGCGTCAATGCTGGTGAGGGACCTCGGGCAAAAGCTCGCGGCGGGAGTTGATCTGTCAAACCACGAAGTAAAGTCCGCAGTCTCCGGCGGCAGCTACGAATACCAGTACCACAAGGAAACGGGCAAGCAGAAACTTGCGCACGATTTGAAGGTTGGGCATCTGTTCTTTGAGCATGGCGACAATCTGCGAGTAGTAAATCTCCGCTACGCGCATGGTCGCCAGTTGAAGGAATTCTTTCAGAAATGGATTGCCGAATATCCTGACCCTTACCCACAGCGATACCGGAAGAGCATACCCTTCGGTTGGGTCCAGAAGAACGCCACGCTGCTGATGACGATCACCGACGGCGAAGTCACCTACCCGGAGTCCGCACAATCCGACCGTCGATCGAGCTAGGAGCGCCCGCGTAAGCTGCCGGAAAGGCACGTTACACTCATAAAGGAATGGCGCAATACCGCAGTTTCCGCGACTTCGACTGGCCGCTCGTGGCCATCGCGCTCATCATCGCCTCGGTCGGCGTGCTGCAAATTTTTTCCGCCACGCATGACACGCGCTGGCAGGATGCCTGGTGGAAACAAATTATCTGGATTGGCGTCGGGCTGTTGTTGATGTGGATTGTCTCGCTCATCGACTATCACATGCTGCTCGGCCAGATTCCGATGCTTTACGTTGGCTCCGTCGCTTCGCTCATCGCCGTATTTGCGGTCGGGAAACTGGTGTTCGGATCGCGCCGCTGGATCCGCCTGTTCGGCTTTAACTTCCAGATCTCTGAGTTCGTCAAGTTAGTGATAATATTACTGGTAGCGAGGTATCTCTCGGAGCTTCACCGCGACGAGGTGAGCATTCGCGACCTTTGGAAGCTAGGAGGGTTGGTCGGAATTCCGGCGGCGTTGGTAATTTACCAACCGGATCTCGGCACGGGTTTGACGTACCTGCCGATTCTTGCCGTGGGAATTTTGATTGCCGGGATCCGATGGCGTTACTTGGCCGTAATCGCGCTAGGGGTGGCACTCGTGCTGCCCGTCGGTTGGATGTTCTTGAAGGACTACCAACGCGCGCGCCTGGTTACGTTTATCGATCCGGCAGCAGACCCGAAGGGTTCCGGGTATCAGGTTATTCAGTCGAAGATTGCCGTCGGGGACGGCGGAGTTTGGGGCCGCGGCGTGACGCACGGCACTCAGACGCAGTTGCGATTTTTGCCGGTGCCGCACACCGACTTCATTTTTTCGGCATTCGCCGAAGAACATGGATTCATCGGAGTGAGCGTGGTGCTGGGTTTGTATTTTCTTTTGCTCATGCAGATTGTGCAGAACGCGCAAAGGGCTCCGGACCGGGCGGGCATGTACATTTGCATGGGCGTGGCGACACTGCTGCTGTTCCACATCCTCGTGAATGTGGGCATGGTGGTGGGGACGATGCCAGTGACGGGGATTCCATTGCCGCTCATGAGTTCGGGCGGCTCGAATATGTTTTCGGTTTTTATGATGCTGGGGCTGGTCAACAATGTACGGCTCCGGCGTTTTGCGAATTAAACGGACGGGCTGGGCGCTGCACAAGCGCCAGGCGTTCAAGCGAATTTCGGATGAACAAGATTTTGATCGGCTACCAGGGTTGCCCGGCGCGCAAGCGCCGTCCAAGTGGTTCCTCTATGCCGGTCCCACGCGGTGTGCCGCAAGTTGTCTTACGGAATGTGGGAGGTGCCGGGCCATGTCAAGCCCGGTGCACGGCTCCATTTCGCGGCCAGATCGCCATATCCGAACCGCTTCCCGCCTGACCGCTTTTGGAATGTAGCGTTTAGTCCCTCCGCCCGCGAGCGATGTGCCGCGGAGAAGGGATGAACGAATGAGTAAAGAATTAGTAATCTCGACCAATCGGCACGAGACGAAAGTGGCGGTGCTCGAAGAAGACCAGTTAGTGGAGGTCTACTTCCAGCGCTCGAATGAATATTCACTGGCGGGGAGCATCCATAAAGGACGCGTCACCCGCGTGCTGCCCGGCATGCAGTCCGCCTTCGTGGACCTGGGCCTGGAGCGCGACACGTTCCTCTACGTGTCGGATTTCCTCGAAGAGCACGAAGATTTCGATGGCGATAGCGACGGCGATTCGCGCATCGGCGTCGAATCCCGCGCCACCGAAGGACGCCCGAGTGAAGGTCGTTCGAGTGACGGGCGCCGCGAAGGCCGTGGCCGTGACGATCGCGGTCGCGGCAGAAACGACCGCGGCAGAAATGACCGTGGCGGAAATCGTGAAGGAAATCGCGAAGGGAATAAAGACGACCAGCGCCGCGGACCTCGTCCGCAGGGCGATGGACAAACCGCTGCGTCCGCAGAGAGCGGCGGTGAAGAAGTAGCTTCCGAGAACACCGCGTTCGAAAACAGAATGACGGAAGCCGCCTCCGCGGAAGGAGCCATCGCGGATTCTGCAATCGAGGCCCCAGCCTCTGCTGCTTCAGGCGCCCCGTCTGCCACAGGCGCACCTTCGCAAGATCAACGCGACCGCCGTGGACGCCGTCGCCGCCGCCGCAAAGGCGCTCGCGGATTCCCGGACTCCAAGTACGGCGCACCGCAAGCAGCAGACGCCCCCGCTGTCGCCGGAGAAGAAGCAGAAGGTGACGACGAGGACGATGCCACGCCTGAGACAGCGGCAGAAACGCGAGCCGTCGAGAGTCAGGCGCCTCAAACCCACGCGACGCACACTCGCACGATTCAAACCCAAGGGGCAGAGCCCAAGACGGTGGAAGACCACGAGCCTCTCTCTGAATCCACATCTGCCGAATCCACGTCCTCCGAATCCACGCCGATCATCCTGCCCGGTGAGTCGATCAAGAAGTACAGCGCCGGACCGATCGCGGCATTCCTCAAGCGTTCGTTCGGTTTGACGAAGCCTTCTGAGCCGCAGGCCTCTCCCGAACCAACGCAAGCGGAGCCTGCAAGTACGGCATCCGCAAAAAGAGAAGCCGCCGAGGTGGCTGCACAAGCGATCGAAGATCGCATCGAGAATCCTTACGACGAGCCCATCCACTATCCTCCGGAGAACGCTCTGCCGGACGCCCCGGTGCACGAAGTCGCGAGCGCGTCGGAGGACGACGAAGCTGCCGCGTTCGAACATGCGCATCACCACGCACACGAAGCCGTGAACGAAGCAGCGGTCGAAGAAGACGGCGACGAAGCTCCAGCCGTCGCACCCATGCTCGACGAAGACGAAGATCTCGACATCCAGGCGATGATCTTGGGCGAAGTCGAAGGAATTGAAATCGAGCCCCTCGGCGACGTCGAAGAAGCAGCGGAAGGAACAGAAGCCACGGCAGCCGAAAGTGGATCTGCCGAAGTACGCGAACGCGGCGGTCGTCTTCCGCATCGCGTTTCCCGCCGTTCACGCCGCCGCCGCGGTGGAGATCGTGGCGGTGATCGCAGTGCTCCAAAGACCGACGCTCCGCAGGCCCAGGACGCCGCGGCAGCCGATCCCGAAGCTCCGCGTAGTGAAACTCCGCGCAGCGAAGCTCCTCGCAGTGACACGCCGAAATCCGACGCCCCCCGCAGGGACACGCCGCGTGAAGGTCGTGGTGAGGGAAGAAGTGAAGGTCGGGGCGAAGGAAGAAGCGAACGCCACGTCTCGCGTCCCAACTCGCCGGCCGTTTCCATCTCTGATCTTTTGAAAGAAGGCCAGGAGATCATCGTTCAGATCGCCAAAGAGCCGCTGGGACAAAAGGGCGCGCGCATCACCTCGCACATTGCCCTGCCCGGCCGCTACGTGGTCTACATGCCGACGCTCGAACACACCGGCGTCTCGCGCAAGATCGCCTCCGACGAAGAGCGCCATCGCCTGAAGAAGCTGCTGCAATCCCAGCGCCCCGGCCCCGTCGGCGGATTCATCACGCGCACGGCCGCTGCCGGACGCACCGACGAAGAAATCGCCGCGGACATGAAGTTCCTCTACGATCTGTGGCAGGACATCAAGGCCAAGAGCGAAAAGCGCCCCGCGCCGATGCTGCTGCATCACGATCTCGACATCGTGCAGCGCATTCTGCGCGATCAGCTGGCCGACGATTTCAAGGCCATCTGGATCGATAACGAAGTCGCCTACGAAGGTGTGCTGCGCTTTGTGGAACGCTTCCAGCCCGCGCTTGTGGGCAAGGTGAAGCTGTACACGCGCGAAGCTCCGATCTTCGACGCCTTCAACATCACCAATGAGCTGGAGAAAGCTCTGCGGCCCAAGGTGTGGTTGAAATCCGGCGGCTACATCGTCATCAACCAGACCGAGGCCTTAGTCGCGATCGACGTCAACACCGGCAAATTCGTCGGCAAGTCGAATCGGCTGGAAGACACCATCGTCAAGACCAACACGGAAGCGGTGAAAGAGATCGTGCGGCAGATCCGCCTGCGCGACTTGGGCGGCATCATCGTCATCGACTTCATCGACATGGACGAGCGCAAGAATCGCCAAAAGGTGATGCAAGCGCTCGAAGAAGCCATGCGCGTGGATCGGGCTCCCTACAAGATTCTCCAGTTCAACGATTTCGGACTCGTGGCCGTCACGCGCAAACGCGTGAAGCAGTCCCTCGAACGTACGCTGTGCTCGCCGTGTCCGCATTGCGAAGGCGCGGGCTACGTGAAGAGCGTGCAAACCGTGGTCAGCGAGATCTTAACGGAAGCCCGCAAGATGGCGAAATCCGTCGACGGCAAAGACGTCATGCTGCGCGTGCATCCGGATGTGGCGAAAGTGCTGAAGTCCCACCAGAACAAGTTTTTGGAAGAGCTGGAAGAAATCCTCCGGCGGCCTGTGCTGGTGAAGGCGGATGCCCAACTGCATCACGAGAAGTTTGATCTGGCGTAAGCATTATGGCGACGGACGGGGCAAGTTTTCGCAGAGTCACGGCGAAATGCCTCGTCCTTGTTGCGTTGCTTTCCTGCAACTCCGATTCTCAGTCCAGCCGCGCACAAGGACCGAAGACAACTCCGGCAACGATGCCATCTACCGCCGACATCTTGAAGGTGTTTCTTCAGGGCTTCGATCAGGCGGAATGGGATCCGAGCGCGCGCGACAAGGTGCGATACGCATACGCGTTAGTCGATCTTGATGGCGACGGAAAGCCCGAGGTAATCGTATATCTGGTTGGACAGGCATGGTGCGGGAGCGGTGGATGCCAAACGTTGATTCTGGCCCGCACGGAATCCTCTTACAAAGTCATTTCACGGATGACCATCACGCAACTCCCGATCCGCGTCCTCGACAGAAAGTCGAATGGTTGGCGGAGTCTCGCGGTGCGGGTACAAGGTGGCGGCATCCAGCCTGGATATGAAGCTGAGCTGAAATTTGATGGCATAAAATATCCCTTGAATCCGTCCATCTTACCAGCCGAACCGATCAAGGAGCCGGCTCCCGGGCAGATCGTTATAAAGTCATACGACGACGTGAAGCCGCTGTATCCGTGAGACACAATTAGTTCGCCCCGCTCGTCCTACTTCGGATGCGCCATGATGTCGATCAGGTTGTACGAACCCCCATCGACAGTGAAATAGAATCGCCAATCGCGAGTGACCCGAGCTTGCCAAATCTTGTCGACGCCCTCATACTTCTTCGCGCGCAGCGACGGATGGCGAGGATTCAGTAGCAATAGCTCGGATTGTTTCCAAAAGGCTCGTTGCACGGCCAGAGGCGCTTCCCGGAGGCTCCGGTCGAAGCGCTTCGAAAAGACCAGTTGCATCTTTATGAAACGGCTCGCTCCCGGCGCTTAAGCGCGCGCGTGCGTTCATCAAAAGCTTTCTTCGCAGCGGACGCTGAAGCATACGGTCCATAGACCCGACCGCCCTTGATATCGTCCAGGCCCTGCTCGATACCTTCTTGCAACGGAGATTTCGGCGTAAGCGTTATCTTGCCGTGCTCCACTTGGGCAGCCAGACGATCACCCACCTTTATGCGGGCCTTGCGCATTACGCTCGCAGGAATAACGACCGAGTTCTTGTCCTTCACCGTTATGACGGCCATGCCTTAAGCGTAGCTCAAAACCCGTGCTGCTCTAGGCAATGCACGCCAATCCGAGCAAAGAGTTTTCTTCAGCGCACCGCCGCGAAGTGCTTCTTCAGCGCCAGGCAGCGACTTTCCAGCAAACTCCACGAAACTCTTGCCGCCGCGTAAGATGCCCCCACGGTCGCGATCATGCACAAGATCGCGAGCACCGTCTGCGCAACCATCGGCAGCCCTCTGGATATCTGGATCCGAACGTTATCCAGTGCCGTTGTGATCGCCGCGTGAAACACGTAGATCGCATAGCTGTATTTTCCGAACGTTCGCAGAGACGGACTCCGCAGCTTCGTCGCGAGCCAACTCGCTGAGCCTGCCTGTGAATATGCGGAGTACACCAAGCACCCATAACTCAGCGCAAAACATGTGTATCCGATGGTCGACATCCACGGATGAAACGGCCGAGGGCTGCGGGCCATCGCCATGATCGCAAGCAACACGGCGACATTTGCTGCGACGATCCATCGCAAGTGAGAAAGCACCGCAGCGGACCACTTCTCGTTCCGGACAATCGTGGCGACTAAACATCCCACCCCCAAAGCGTCCATGCGAAACGGCGTCAGGTAGTAAACGAAACTACTATTAACGAACGCAACACGGAGCGCCAGCGCCGCCAGCACCACACCGCAGCAAACATAGATAAGTCGCGAGGGACGAACCAGCAGGACCACGAAGGGCCACGCCATGTAGAACTGCTCCTCCACCGAAAGCGACCAGAAGTGCCCGATAAACGGCACAACCGTTCCGAACGCAGGAGGCACATTCGAAAGATGCAACCAGAACCACACTTGCGACGCCGCATCTCTCGCCGGCCAAGATCCATGGTGATGGGCCACCGGCAGCGCGACCGCGAAGTAGGCAAAAACTGCCAGCAAATACAGCGGCATGATGCGCAACACGCGGCGCATGTAGAACGACGAGAAGTAATTCCGGCACTCGCGCGTATCGATCAGAATCCCCGTGATCAGAAATCCCGAAAGCACGAAGAATAGATCGACACCGGACCATCCTGCCAGCAACGGCACGAAGAACATCCTCGGAATTGCCGGAGGATAGGAAAGCTCCAGGTGGAACAGCAGTACCAACAGGATGGCGATCCCTCGAACGCCGTCCAATTCCAGGATGACCTCCTGCCGTAGCGCAGACGATCGCGATTCCTCAGCGCGTTGAACAGAAGCACCGCCAGTTGCGAGAGCAGCAGACCCGGGAGCGATGGTGACCGAAGATGCCATGAGTGCGGCGCACCGCCCGGCGGATGCACCTGTAAGGGAAGTACCCAAGGCCCAGGAAATCTCTCATCAGAATGTCCCCGCCCCCGGCGCACTACCCGGGATCGCTCCTATACAACCAATTTGGAGACGTACTACAGTGCTTTGCTCTCCTTCTTCTCGCGTCCTTGTCCCACCCTGCGCCATCATATAGGTAGTGATCCACCTACGCGGAATTTCTAAGCGCTTCGAAGGCAAGCGAACCGTCACGGCGCTGGAGCGTCTGGATTTGGACATCGCCCGCGGCGAAATGGTTTCTATTGTCGGACCCTCTGGTTCGGGAAAATCCACATTATTGAACCTGATCGGTGGACTCGATCGCGCCACGGAAGGCGAAATCGAACTCGATGGCGCGACTCTGTCCAGGCTCTCCGACGATGAGCTCACGCGCGTGCGCCGCGACAAACTCGGATTCATCTTCCAATTCTTCAATCTCCTTCCCACTCTGACCTGCGTGGAAAACGTCGCGCTGCCTCTGCACTTGCGCGGCTGGCCGCGCGCCAAAATTGAAGCGCGTACGAAGGAGCTTCTCAATCTTGTCCAACTCGGCCACCGTCTGGATCATCAACCCGACGAGCTCTCCGGCGGCGAGCGCCAACGTGTGGCAATCGCGCGAGCGCTCAGCGTGTATCCTCCGATTTTGTTGGCCGATGAGCCCACGGGAAACCTCGACACGGCCACCGGGGTCGAGATCCTCAAACTCATCCACGACGTACACGAGCGCCTCGGCGCGACGGTACTCATCGTCACGCATGATGCGAATGTCGCCGAAAGCTGCGAGCGCACGCTGCGTATTCGCGATGGACGAATCGTGGAAGATATCCGTCGCGAGTCTGCGCGTAGCTCGACAGAGGAACCCACCCGCGCATGATGTTGTGGAGCCTCATCAGTTGGCCCTACGCGCGCAAGCATCTCTTGCGATGGATGCTCACCATGGCGGGCATCGTGCTCGGCGTCGGCGTTTTCGTAGGGATGCACACCGCCAATCGCAGCGTGCTCTCCGCGTTCCAGGAAACCATCGACCGCATCGCCGGATCCACGCAGTTGCAGGTCACCGCGGGCGAACCCGGCTTCGACGAAGACATCCTTGAAAAAGTACAGAATGTTCCCGAGGTCCGCGCCGCGGCGCCGGTGATCGAAGCAACCGTCGCGACCGGCTCTGGTAATTTGCTGATTCTTGGCGTCGACATGCTGGGCGATCGCAGTCTTCGCAATTATGATTTGGAGGATACGGACGCCTCCATCGACGACCCTCTCGTTTTTCTTGCGCAGGCCGATTCCTTACTAGTCACGAAGACCTTTGCCGAAAAGAGCGGGCTGCGTGTGAACAGTCGTGTTCCCATGCGCACCATGCAAGGAGACTTGACGTTCACCGTTCGCGGCATCATGAAGCCCGGCGGCCTGGCGAGCGCTTTTGGCGGCGATTTGGCGATCATGGATATCTACGCCGCGCAGAAGTTTCTGGGACGCGGCCGCAAATTCGATCGCATCGATGTGGCCCTCGCCGACGGCGTCTCGCTCGACGAAGGCATCGCGAAACTCCGCGCGGCAGTCGGCAGCGGGTACGAGATTGCGCCGCCCAGTTCGCGCGGAGAACAATTCGAACAAACATCACGCATTTATTCGCTAGCGTCGAACATTACGAGCGTCTTCGCGCTCTTCATCGGAATGTTCATCATCTACAACACGTTCGCGATTGCGGTGACGCAGCGACGTTCCGAGATCGGCATTCTACGGGCGCTCGGCGCCACACGTTCTCAAATTCGCGCTCTCTTCCTGGGCGAAAGCGCCGTTGCGGGATTGATCGGCTCCACGGTCGGCGTGCTGTTCGGGATTGTGCTCGCACGCGCGATGGCCGGCTACATCGGCGGCATGTTGACGGAAGTCTATGGCGTCGCACAGCGTGCTGGCGACGTCGCGCTTGATCCACTGTTGATCGGCGGTGCGCTCGCCATGGGTATTGCGACAAGCGTCGTGGCAGCGGTGATTCCTTCGCGCGCCGCAGCCGCTGTGGATCCGGTCAAGGCGCTGCAAAAGGGACGCGATCAGGCCGTGAGCGAGCGTGAAAATCGCCTGCGGCAATGGACCGCTACGCTGTGTGCCGTTGCGTCCGCAGTGACGCTGGCCTTCAACCGCACCCCCCTCGTTTTCTATGCAGGATTTGTTCTATCTGTCGTCGCTGCAGTATTACTCACACCGGCGCTCACCTTGTGGCTTGCTCGCCTGCTGCGCCCACTGTTGCAATGGGCGCGGCCAGTGGAGGGAACGCTCGCCGCGGACAGCTTGATCCAGGGTCCCAAGCGCACGTCAGGCACCGTCGCGGCACTGATGCTATCGCTCGCGCTGGTGATATCGCTCAGCGGATTGGCGCGCTCCAGCTATGAAGCCATATCCGATTGGACGCGCATTGCACTGAATCCGGATTTGTTCGTCACCACGGCACAGAGCGTTTCGGCGCGCACGTTCGTATTTCCCGCGTCGCTCGGCGATGGCTTGCGAAAGATCCAAGGCGTGGGCGAAGTGCAGTCTGTGCGCAGCGTACGCGTAAACGTAAAAGGCTCACCCGTCATGCTACTTGCATTGGACATCGCATCAATGGAACAGCACGCGAAGCTTCCCTCGGTGCAAGGCGATCCTCATGAGATGTACCGACTCACCGCCAAAGGCGAAGGGCTCATGGCATCGGAAAACTACATGCGCTTGCATGGTGCGAAATTCGGCGAGGTGCTCGACATTCCCGCTCCCTCAGGAAGGTTGCACCTTCCGATCGTCGGCGTTGTGCGTGATTTTTCGGATCAACAAGGCACGCTCATCATTTCGCGGGCCGCCTACGTTCGCACTTGGAACGATGATTCCGTCAACGTGTTTCGCATTTACGTGGCTCCGGGTGCGCAAGAGGCAGCCGTGCGCCAGCGAATCATCGACACCTTCGGAAAGACGCAGCGCTTGTTCGTGTTGACCAATGGCGATGTACGGCGGTTCATACGGCGCCTGACGGATCAATGGTTCGGCTTGACATACGTGCAGATCGCAGTCGCGGTCTTGATCGCCGTGCTCGGCGTCGTGAACGCGCTCACCGTCTCCATTACGGATCGTCGGCGCGAATTGGGCGTGCTGCAGGCGGTGGGAGCTCTGCGCCAGCAAGTCCGCCACACGGTTTGGATGGAAGCGATTGCCATCGGCGTGATCGGTTTGGTCCTGGGTCTGAGTTTAGGAGTTGTGACGTTGTACTACGCGGTCGGCATGGCGCGGCGTGATTTCATGGGAACGGAGATCGGCTATTCGTATCCCTTCGACACCGCGCTCGTGCTTGTTCCCGTGATTCTTTTTGCGGCGTTTCTCGCGGCGATTGCTCCTGGAGAGGCAGCCGTCAAAGGATCGCTCGTCGAAGCGTTGGAGTACGAATAAGGATTGGGAAATATGAATCGAAGAGCCGTGATAACGGGACTTGCCCTTCTCGCCGTGCCTTGTCTGGCGCAAGATCCCAGACAGATCATGGAAGAGGTCCAGCGCCGCCAGCGCTCGGATTCTCAGCACTACGAAGGCACGCTCGAAGTCATCGGCGGAGGCAATCGCATCGCCACAAAACGTTGGATGTACGACCGTCTCGGCTCCTTCGGCGCGAGCAAGGCCATCCTTCGGTTTGTCGCGCCTCCCGAAGTGAAGGGCGTCGGACTGCTGATCGTAAATCACGCGGATAAGGCCAGTGACCAGTGGATGTGGCGTCCCAACATCGGCCGCGAACAACGCATCGCGTTTCAGGATCGCTCCACGCGTTTCTTTGGAACGGACTTCAGCTTTGAGGATCTGGAAGAGCGCGACGTTGCTCAATACGATTTCAAGCTGCTTTCGGACGAAGGCGCTGCGTGGAAGCTGGAGTCGACGCCACGGAAGAGCTCACAGTACACGCACTCCTATCTGTGGGTGAAAAAGGATAACTACACCGTCACGCGCCTCGAGCTTTTCACAAAAAAGGGCCTGATGCGGACGATCGACTATCGCGACTTCGAACTCAACAAAGGTGTTTGGACGGCACGCACCACTGAAATCAACGACGTCACACGCAACAGCCGCACGATTTTGAAGTTCGATAAGCTCGAGTACAACAGTCCCATGAAGGACGCCGACTTCACCATCGACGCGCTGCGAAGAGGCGTATGACCGGCGCAAGCATCGTATTGATCGCCCTGTTGGCACAGAACTTCGAGCAGCGCGGATTCATCGAGAACCAGACCTTGTTTTATCCGCAAGAGGCCGCGAACGATAGCGGCCGCATCGTCAATCAGGATCTCTTGCGCTGGGAAGGCTCTTACAAAACGGGCGACTGGTTCAAGCTCGCCGCTTCGGTGGACGCGCGCACGGATTCGCATCGACAAGTCGCGCGCACGCTGCAACTCGATGCGGATGACCGCTCCATCCTGCGTCCGGCGCTGTCCTTGCGCCAATGGAGCGCGACGTTCCACAAGAGCTTCGTCACAGCGGAATTCGGGCGGCAATTTATTCGCTGGGGCAAAACCGATATCTTGACGCCCACCGATCGCTTCGCTCCCAAGGATTACCTGAGCAGCATCGTGGATAGCGACTTTCTCGGCGTCGTTGCCGCTCGCGTCACACTCACGCACAAGGAAGATTCGCTCGATCTCGTTTTACAGCCGTGGTTCACTCCCGCGCGTACGCCGCTACTGAATCAACGCTGGACCGTCCCACCACCGGGCAACATTTCTGGTTCCTTAGTGGTGAGAACTGTGGATGATGGCACACGATATCCCGGGGGATCGGCAGTGGGCGTACGTTGGAATCATGTAGCGTCGGGATATGAGTATTCGTTGTCGTATTATCGTGGGCACGATTATTTCCCTCTTTTAGGCGCAACTCTTGATCCGCCGGCGTTCCGTCTCAACTTCTACCGCTACTATCCCGAAATGACGATGTACGGAGGCGACACCGCGATCCAATTGCCTTGGGTGACGGTGAAGGGCGAGGCCGGATACTTCACCTCGTCGACTCCTGGCGCGCAGGACTACGTGCTGTACGTCGTGCAGGTAGAACGTCAGATCAAGGAATGGTCTCTGGTGGGCGGCTACGCGGGCGACGCCAAAACAGGCGGCGCGGTGACACCAGCGCAATTCGCTCCGGATCGCGGATTCGCCCGATCCTTCGTGGGACGCGCAGCACTCACAATCGACGTCAATCGAAGCGTGACATTTGAAACGGCAGTGCGGGCAGCCGGATCCTTCCTGCGCGCCGAGTATTCACAGACCTTCGGCCAGCATTGGCGCATCACACCCGGGTTCGCGTGGATTCGCGGAGATATGACGGATTTCCTAGGCCAATATCGTCGCAACTCGTATGCAACACTAGCCGTGCGTTATAGTTTCTAGCGTGAGGCTTGTTACGTCCACTATCGTCACTTGCGCCGTCGCCATCAGCTTAGCGGCCGTGGGCCACGCGCAGGATTTCGAGCACGTCGAGGTGCAAAAGCTGGCCAATGGCCTGCACTATGCCGACGGTCCTATCTGGTCCTACGAAGGCTTTCTGATTTTTAGCGACGCTCCCGTGGATCGCATGCACAAGTGGATTGCGGGAACGGGCGACACAGAAGCGGGGATGCAACCGGGCGGAGCTTACGGAAGGACGTTCGACACAGATGGCCGCTTGTACACGTGTGAATTTCGTGAGCGCCGCATTACGCGCGTGGACAAGAAAGGCAAAGTCGACGTCATTGCGGCGCGCTTTGAAGGCAAGCGATTAAACGCACCGAACGACATTGTTGTGCGTCGCGACGGACACGTATACTTCACCGACCCCGCATTTGGATCGCAGGATGATAAGAAAGATCTCGATTTTTACGGTGTGTATCACGTGACTCCCAAGGGCGAACTGGAAGCAATTGGCCGATGGAAGACGCGACCGAATGGGATCGCACTCGCACCCAACGGACGCACGCTCTACGTTTCGGACTCCGACCGTCGCAACATTCACGCTTTTGATTTGGATGGCAAGGGCGTCGCATCGAATGATCGCGTCGTGATCGAGAACATTGCAGGCGTCCCGGACGGCCTCCGCACGGACGTGGACGGAAATTTGTACGTGGCTTCGAAGGCGATCTACGCGTATTCCACCCCTGCGTCAGGGAAAGCGAAATTGCTCGGCAGCGTGCCGCTCGCCGAACCCGCGACGAACCTCGCGTTTGGAGATCCCGACCTGGAAACGCTCTACGTCACGACGCGCACGGGAGTGTATCGCGTGCGCCTCGGCGTGAAAGGGGCGTTGCCTTATTAGCCGCCGCTATCCCGCCTACCCGTTGCTCGGCGTGGGTGCCTTAATCTTCGAAGGCGATTCGATCCTGCTTGTGGAGCGCGCGGGCGAACCACTGAAGGGCTATTGGTCCTTGCCCGGCGGGTTACTGGAAACCGGGGAGTTGATCGAAGACGCCGTGCGCCGGGAAATGCGCGAGGAAACCGGATTGGAAGTGGACTTGCTTTACCGCTTTGATATTTTTGAACGCATTATGCGCGACGCCGACGGACGCCCCGAATATCATTTCGTGCTCGTGGACTACGTTTGCAAGATCGCGGGCGGCACCATGCGCGCCGCGGACGACGTGAGCCGCGTGGAATGGGTTCCTGTAGCGAAGATGCGCGATTACAAGATGACGGCAGGGACAATTGAGGCCGTGGAGAGAGCTTACACTGATGGCCGCCGCAAGACTTGAGTATCGACCAGCGGAGGCGTTGGAATTCGAATCGCTACGCGAATTAGTTGGCCGATTCGTCCACAGCCCGCTGGGGCGTGCGGAACTCGAAGAAATCGAGCCCTCGAACGATCGCACATGGATTGAATCGGAACTGGCCGATGCAGCAGAGGCCATCGCATATTTCCGCGCGGCTTCCGAAACGCAGTCCACCGCAAGAGGCGCTGTGCGCTTGAACTTCGTGAGCTTCGGGGCGATATCCGATCCGGCACCCGCACTGGCACGGCTGCGCATCGATGGGGAGATC
>CAITIX010000119.1 GCA_903892565.1 uncultured Acidobacteriia bacterium | reverse complement strand
CACAAAGCAATCGACGAAAACTTGAAGCAGGATATCCGTTTCGAGAAGTTCCGAAACGAGATTGGAGCGGAGATTCGAGGCGCGGTAGCAGGCTCGCAAACGGCAATCTTCAACAAGATAGATATTTTGTTCGAGAAGCTCGGCGAACTCCAGTCGATCCAGATGAACGCCAACAAGTAACAGGTGCCGCCGCATTCCAGACGACGGCACCCGTGGCACGGTAAACCGCGCTGCTACACGATCAGAGCGATTCCAGCCCATGCGAGCTTGCACAAGGCATGCGCGATCTGGTCGGCATGGATTCCGTAGAACTTGCGGCACTTCCCGTCGTCAATCAGGAAATGTGCCCCGAACTCCGCTAGTCCAAGCCAGACGCTTTGTGTGGCAAGGCCAACGGCGACAGCATGGGTAGCGGCATGGCTCGCCATCCAATAGAACCACGGGACGCCATACAAGGCGGGATCAATGGTTCGATTCTTCCCCTTCGCGATCGTGTCGCCCTGTAGCGGATAGTCCGCGATCAAGTGGCCTGCGATCATCGTCAAAAACAAAGCGATCATATCAAGCACAATTCACCCCTTCTGTTGTCGTTTCCCTCTCCTGCGGAGACCTGTTCGCCCTCCGACCGTGCCAGGATGCGAGGCGCAACCGCTCCTCGACCTCGACAGCCTTCGCGACCTTCTCGGCTGCGTACGGGTCGTCTGGCAGCGCGTGACGGGCGGCGCGGTGGATTGCGGTGGTCAACAGAATGCATCGGCCATGCAGCCGCCCCCATCCGTCGTTCCGCTTGGCCCTTTGTACGGTTTAGCGCGGATCAGAACGTGGTGCGGATCGCATGGTGGGCGCTCGTTTGCGTGACACTCCCATCCGCGAATCTGCAGAACATCGCAGCCATGACACGTTTTTGCACGGCTTGGCGCAAGGAGGAATTCCTTCCCGAGGAAATTGACGTGATCCGACATCACTCCCACTTCGCTTGCTGGGCGCGGTCGCGGATCTCGTCGAGAGTATCCATTGCCGATCCGAGCGCATCCGACATCGGGATCCCGCCTTCCGCCATCATGTGATAGCTAACGATCTCGTAGAAGCTCCGCAACGCACCCACTTCCTCCCGATCCACCCCCACCATTCCATCGGCCAGCACTCGGTCGGCGGGGATGGATTGGATGCGGGAGAGAGCAAGATTGTGCCCGTCGCGCACGCCTTCGTGGTAGATCGACTCTTCTTCCAGGCCGTAGTCGCATTTGAGCCAGGCGTCGTACAGATCGCGGTCCGTCAACTCCGGCACCACGACCGCCCCGCCCCGCTGCGCCTCAAGCTGGGCGCACTTCGCTTCTGCCGTCTGCGCCCTGTAGAGCCATGCTTGTGCATCTTTCGCGGCAGAGTCCAGCACGCCATTTGTAAACAAAAGCGCCGAGACTCGCTCGTCAAGCTCGTCGATGTGGTCGAGGAGTTCGCGGACCATCGGGAGCGATCCCCACGGCGCGTATTGAGCCATGTCTCGAATCTCCGCCAACCGTTCCGGCGTCATTTCCGGGCCCCGATCTCGCTGGCGATCTGCTCGACCGTGGTGGCCGCTGCGTAGATGCCTGAATTGTGGATCGTGCGCGGGAGCTTGGCGGCTTTGACCTTCGCGGCCAAGCCTTCCAGCGCCGCGACGTACCGCTTCTGCCGATCCGCTTTCTCACTCTTTGCGCTCCGGGCCTTTGCCAGGACTTCGTTCATCGTCTTTTCCATTTCGTCACCTCCATAGATCTATAATACAACAGAACTACAGAAAGCGCAACAGTCGGCCGCGTTTTATTTTCACGCAGCCACCGCCTTTCCTAAGTGCCGATTCTTGACCGCCATCCCGACCGACTTGCTCTGGTTCGCGACCTCGCTTGTCATCCCGGCCACGGGAGGCTTGTAGGTGCCCCGGACGACGACATCGGTCGCCTCGTAGTACACGCCACGCATCGAGACCAGACCAAGCTCCAGCAGATGCCCCATCGCCTTGTAGATCGGAGAGTCCGGGCTGATGCGCCGATAGTCGCAAGACGTTTCCCCAATCATGTCCGCAAGGTCTCGTAGGGTCATTCGCTGGCGTTTCTCGCGCAGGTGACCGCGCAGGATCGATGCCACGCGCCGATAGTCTCGGGTAGGCGCGAATCCGGTGTCTACCGCGACCGATGGGAGGCATACGGCCCTCATGCGGCCATCCCCCGGCGATTGAATGCGCGGTACTGGTCAAGGATGTAGGCGTTCGCGGCGTCAATGTTGGAGTGCGGAGGCGTCGAGACGAACCGACCGCGCCGGCTGTCCGTGGGCCAGATCACGACCGTGGAACCGTCGCGCTGGGATTGGAGGATCTTCCCGCGAATGATGTGCTCGCCCCATGGAGCGGCGACGGTTTCAGAGAACTCGGCGAGTACTCCAGGCTTCATTTGGTGCGTGTAGAATTTCATCGGCAATCTCCTTTAGGTTTTTCGTATTTCCCCATGACGAGGCACGGCAATCGCTGCTCGTAGTGGGCGCGGACTTCCTCGGGAATCTCGACCCTGATCCGGTAGGTGTGCGCGAGGTTTCCGGGATTGTGGTCGACGATGGAGAACATGAGCTTCCCGGCCCCGTTCTCGTGGAAGCCGATCCAGGCGTCTACATAGCGCTGCTCGATCATTCTTTCGCCCTTTCCCATACCGCGACTTGCACTGCCTCGCATCGTTCCCATGCCTTCCCGGTGACTTGCTCGATGCCGTGGAGCTTCGCGTATTTCTCCGAGTCGTCCGGCAACATCTGCCCGTGGAACAATCCGTCAAGGATTGCTTTACAACTCGCCACAGCGTTGTCCTGGTCGATTCTACGGCCCCGGAAGATCACAAGGTGGTAGTTGCACGGCCCGTTGAATCCGGGCCTTCCCTGCGTGCGCCAAGACCATTCCGCCAAAGCCTTCGCCGCCTTGGTGCGCTTCGACCGTTCCGCCCAAAATATCCGCTGGTTCGGGGAAAGGCGGTTCACGTCATATTTGACGATCACCGACTTTGCATCCTCTGGCAATGCCATCACTCCCGCCCCCATTCCGCGTCGACCCGCTTCGGCTTGCGCGCTTCGGCCTTCGCGATAAAGGCCCGTTGTGCCTCCTCCACGCTCACGGGATCGGGCTTCGGCGGCTTCCATGCGCGGTAGCAGGTGGACGCGACCTGTTCGGCTTCGGCGAT
>CAITIX010000118.1 GCA_903892565.1 uncultured Acidobacteriia bacterium | reverse complement strand
TTTCCACCGGTACTATTTATTTCCTGTTTAGAATACAATACAATCTTAGCACGTTCTACCGCACCTTCTACCGTTGCAGATTTATATTGCTCTAATTGCTATACCGGAGGCGCGGTAATGGAATACACCATTAAAACAAAAGCACTTATTTCCGATTCGCGATCCGAAGCCGCACTCGAAACTCACAGATTCTAAAGTCTAAACTCCTTACACCCGATGGAAGTTTATGTCTTGGAGGGTAAGAAGCATAGCGATTGTGATGGCCTTCCTGGGCCTCCTTCAGCTGATTTCTTCCACCACTGCGTGGGCGTGGCCCAATCCGAAGCTCTTTTTCATTTACGTCTGCATGGCGATCATGTGCAGCGCGTTGCAGCTTCGCTTCTCGGGAGCAAGCGGGCCACCACTTTCCGCGAATGTACCCGTGATTCTGCTGAGCATTCTGCAATTGGGTATGCCTGAAGCCGCGCTCGTCGGCGCGGCGGGCGCGTTGGCCCAAGGACTTCTGAATCAAAAGACACGATCGAAGTGGGTGAATCTGCTTCTGGGTGTTTGCGTCGCAGCGACAGCGATCGCAATGGCCGATTTTGTTTACCGCACGCTCATCCCGAACTCGATTCAGAGCTCGACGCTGAGACTGATGGCAGCCTCCATGGCACTCTTCTTTGCGAACACGTTTCCGGTTGCTATGGCAAGCCGGGGAGCACAACAATCGCGGCTGGGACAATATTGGAAGGAATCGTATTCGTGGCTGCTGCCGTATTACCTGGTGTCGGCTGCCATTGCGAGTGCGGCGAATGCGGTAACGGTGACCGGCTTCTCGCTGGAAACGGCGCTCTTCATCCTGCCCGCGATTTACATCGCCTATCATTACTATCGCGTGCAGAAATCCAGCATGGAGATGCGCGAGAAAACCGCAGAACGCACGGCAGCGCTGCATCTTCGGACGATTGAAGGATTGGCGTTGGCGGTAGAGGCAAAAGACAGCCTGAACACGCGCGGCCACTTGCGCCGCGTGCGCGTCTACGCATTGGGCGTAGGAAAGGCGCTTGGACTGCAGGGAGAAGAACTGGAAGCATTGCAGGCGGCAGCACTGCTCCACGACATTGGGAAGCTTGCCGTTCCGGAATACATTCTGTCAAAGCCAGGGAAATTGACGCCCGAGGAATTCGCCCGGATGAAGGTGCATCCCATTGTCGGCGCCGAAATCATCGAGCAAGTGGAATTCCCATATCCCGTGGCGCCCATCGTTCGCGCGCATCACGAGAAATGGGACGGCACAGGCTACCCGTTCGGATTAAAAGGCACAGACATCCCGATTGGTGCACGCATTCTAACGGCAGTGGACTATCTGGACGCGCTGACATCGGATCGCGAATATCGTCGCGCGTTGCCCTTAGATGAGGCGATGAGACAGATTGAAGCGGAAGCGGGCAAAGCATTGGACCCGGACGTCGTCAAGGCCCTTAGTGATCGCTATCTCGAACTGGAACAAAGCGTGAAGTCCAGCGACGAACCAGGAGTAACGCTTTCCAAGAACGTCGCAGTGGAACGCGGTCACTCGCCAGACGCAGGGCTGGATTTGTGGGCGCTCGCGACTACGGCGACGAACGGGGCCGATTACCTCAGCACGATTGCCGCGGCGGGCAGAGAACGGCAAATGCTATTGGACCTGACACAGGGCCTCGGTCTGTCTCTCGATCTGGAATCTCTCCTCAAACGCGTGGAAAGCGGTTTGGCGCCGCTCATTCCGTTCGATGCGATGGCGGTTTTTATCCCCCAAGGAAGCACGCTGGTGATGTCCCATTCGGGGGGTGAGCAAAAAGCGGCGCTCATTTCCGAAGTCGTACTGGGCGACGGCTTGATTGGGTGGGTGGCACAGAATCGGCAGTCCATCGTAAACGGGAATCCGGAAGTGGAGCAAGGCTTCAAGGCCCAAGCCGAAAAGGGGCTCCGCACGGCCCTTGCTGTGCCGTTCGAACAAAGTGGAAATAAAGCCGGAGTGCTGGCGTTCTATCGGCAGGATCGGGACTCGTTTAATGCCGACGACCTGAGAATCCTGACCAGCGTCGTGCCCCGGATCGGCAGTGCGATCGAGAACGCGCTCAAGGTGAAGGAATTGCACGAACGCGCCAGTATGGATATGGCGACTGGATTGCCGACGTTGCGGGCCATGAATCAAGCACTGGAAGTGGAACGCGCGCGAGCACAAAGACAGAGCCAGACTGTGGCCTTAGCGATCATTCGCTTCGGCGGCCTGAGCGCACTGCGATCGCAAGGAACCACATTTGATGTGGACAACGCGGTGCGAGAAGTGGCGCGGCTCCTCAGGGGCACCTGTCGCGAATACGATCACGTCGCGCGTATCGGCGAAGACACGTTCACCATGATTCTGCCTGGGATGAAGCAAAAACCGCTCGCACTAAAACTTGAGAAACTGCGCGCGGCGGCCGCCCATATTTTTCCGGGCTTACTGGAGGACGGAACGATTCGTTTCGAAGTCGGTTGGGCGCAGTATCCGGACGACGCGGTAACCGGGAAACTCCTCATGGCCATCGCCGAAGGTCGCCGCGATAGCCAAACGGGCAGCCTTGGTCAGAATTTATTGGCGCTCCACGCACGGCATCGAAACGAAGTGGAATCGGAACAAACGAGCGAACTCCCCGATGCAGAGACGTCGCCGTTGGCCACACGCGTAACAGATGATTGGGTCACGGCAAGCGGCGCCGCTCTTGCCCGAAATGAGCGCCGGATCGTCTGAGTTGGCACCACGCTTACGAGCCGCTTTACGGCGCGGCAGCACTATTCGCCAAGGTGCCGGTGAATTGTACCGGCTTACCGAGATTCTGCAAATCGAGCACGAGCTTGCCATCGGGCTGTGA
>CAITIX010000117.1 GCA_903892565.1 uncultured Acidobacteriia bacterium | reverse complement strand
GACGTCCGGCTTCAATTGCTTGAGACGGATGTCCAGCGTATTGGCAGGAGGATAGCTTCGTAGATCCGCTACGATCTGAAATCCGCCGCTCTCTTGTTGCGTATTTGTGAACTGCTGCGCGAGTTCGCGGTTGGGCGAGATCAAAAGTGCCGTGATTTGCGCTTCGTTTTGCACAGTTACCTTGCTTCAGCGCCGGGTAGCCGGCGCCGCATTCCTCTTCGTCTCAGTTTCCTGAGCGTCTCTATTTCTTTCCTGATTTGCCCGTAGCCGCTGGTTGAATATCTTCCGGCTGCAGGCGGACCAGAAACTGCTTGGGGAACGTAATATCCGGCTGATGCTCTCCGGGCGAAAGCGGCTGCGTCACCTCGGGAGTCACGATCACCACGAGTTCCGTGCGCTGTCTATTCTCGTCCTTGCTCTTGAATAAATTCCCCAAAATCGGAATGCTGCTGATCACAGGAAGCTTTGAAAAAGCGTCGGTTTCGCGGTTGTCCAGCAAGCCTGCAACCACGAAGCTTTGGCCTTCGCCCAGTTCCACTTCCGTTTCGGTTCTGCGCGTGGATAACGCGGGGATCGAAAATCCGTTGATGGTGACTCCGTGCGCTGTGTCTATGGTCGAGACTTCTTGCTTGAGCTGCAGCTTGACGGTATTGTGCTCGGTCAGCTGCGGTGTGAAACGCAGCCGGATGCCGAACTCACGGAAACTCACAGCGATTCCGCCGCTGGTACCGCCTTGAAGAACCGGCACCGGAAATTCGCCGCCTACGAGAAAATAAGCCTCCTTGCCGTTGGTCGTGACCAGGTTTGGTTCCGCCAGGATCTGAAGAATATTGTTGCTCTGGAGGGCTTTCACGAACGCTCCTAAGTTGAGCTTTGGATCGAATGCGAACGCGCTCAATGCTTGTGGAATTGATAAGGTCGTCGCGCCAGTGCTACCGCCACCGCCACCGCCGCCGGAGTTTGAGATCGAGGAAGATCCAAATTGGCCCGTGCTAGTCGACGCGATCGTCTGCCCGGCGACGCCCGCCAGAGTGATGCCGAATTGGTCTTCTTTTTGTCTGTCTAGCTCGGCGAACTTCACGCGCAACAGAATCTGTTTCTCCGCCGGAGCCGCAGGCACTCTCAGGTTGTTGACCACCGTTTTTGCGAACGGTGTTGCGAGTGCCACGGCGCGGTCGCCGACGTCTTTGCTCGAAATCATACCGTTGAGCGATAACGAATCGCGGCTGCTCGATGGCGTAATGGTTTCGTTCGGGAACGTGTCGTGCAGAATATGCCGCAACGGCTCCAGATTGAGATCCACGGTGACGTTATAGAACGTCCGATCACCGGCGCGGCTCCACACGATCATCGTGGCATTGCCGAGGCCTTTGCCATGAATCAAAATTTCTTTCGTCGTGACGGGACTCGCGTCGATGATATCCGGGCTGCTCGTGGAAATCTGCCGGATGTCGGACGGGTAGTCGATCACAATACTCTTGCCGACGGTCAGGCGCAAATCTTCTGCGCCCTGGCCAAAGGCCGTGGCCCCACAAAGAACGGCCATAATGCCCGCCCACATCCAGAATCTTGCTGGAGATTGCATATTCAATGGCTTCATTTGCTGACCTCTCCCTAATTCGCCTTGCTGGGAAGCGTTTCGACGGTGCGTTGCGTGCCGCGAATCATAACCACCTGATCGGGTGGCGGCGGTGGTGCGATTACGGGTGCCGGCGCGGGGACCACGGGTGCCGGCGGCGGAAGAACTGCGGCTACCGGTTTCGGCGCGGCTGGCGCTCTGGGAACGAAGGTGGGTGCTTCCACCGGCTTCGGCGCCCTACGGTTGCCGTACAGTTCGGAGACCACGCGTCCTTCGGTTTTCTCCATGCCCTCGTCACTCGAGTTGCGCAGCACCAGCTGGATCTTTCCATCGTTGCCGGCCAGAGTGAGCAGTTCGGCTTGTTCCGGCGTAGCCAGCATCGTCACCGACGGCGCTTGAATCGCTTGGCCGCGAGCGTCGGGCTGGATCGTGGTGCCGGCTGAGAGCACTAACATGTTCTGCAGCACGGTGCTCGTCATATCGCCTTCGGAGGTCGGCGGATGGCCGGTCACCAGGACGTCGACGCGCATTCCGGGAAGTACGAAACCCGCAACGCCCGCAATATCATTGACGCGGACCGTCACGGCGCGCATGCCGACGGGAATCGTCGGCGCCAAGCCCAGGCCGCTCCCCTTCGCCGCGAGCCGCCCTTCGAGGATGGCCTCTTCCAGCAGCATGTTGGAGATCACGGGCCGATCCAGAACGTCCTCGATCTTGGAAAAGCCGCCCTTGGGGAAGGCCGATCCCGCGATCTTGACAACCTTCACGTCGGCCGTCTTAATCATGACTCCTACGCCCAGCGGACGAGTCGTGACCACCAGGTCTTTCTGATCGGTCGGTTCTGCCCTTTTTGCGGTGCCCGATCGCGCCGTCATCTGGTAAAACACGGCAGATACCATCAGCGCGAATACAAGGCTGACGCCTAGCACCGTCATAAACCTGCGGTCCATACTTGTCTCCTTCACCGCAGCGCGTTTTTTACGCGCCGGCTCAAAAAATCTTCTTTAACCCTTTGGCACGAGTGCGAGCCACACGCCCAGCGTGATGGCTGGCGCATAAGGAATTGTGGCGTTCCGTTCCTTCTCTTCCGCCGTTACCGCTGCTTTTGCTCTCCCCAATTTCTTGGCGATCGCTTGCCAGCCGAGCGCGCTAATAGCCAGCACTCCGCCGATCCCTGCGGCCCACAACGCTGCTTCCAAAATCTGTCCCGTACCCAGCAGAGCTCCGAATCCGGCCATCAACTTGATGTCTCCGCCGCCCATGCCGCCCATCAAATAAAAAACCAAGAACGCGCAAAAGCCCACAACCGCGCCACCGAGCGCCGTCATCAGTCCGTGCATCCCATCGCGTCCTACTTGCCAGCCAATCCCACCGGCTAGGGCCGCAACAGGAATCCAGTTGGCGATGTGGCGACGCCAGAGATCATCGGCCATTGCCGCCACTCCCACCGCGATTGCGATCCAAACTTGTGCGTTCATCTCTCCCTGTCGTCTCCCGCCCTGTCGTCTCCCTCCCTGTCGTCTCCGGTGCCGCTATTCCTGCCTTACGCGCCAAATCTGTCTTGACTGCGAAACGTGCCGGAATGGTCCGGCACCTCCTCGTGTCGCAGGGTTAAATCGGCTTCCGGCCCCGCCGAGGCCTTCGGCAACGTCGACTTCTTCTTAATCCGCGGCCCACTCATAATCAGCGGAGCCAAAAATCCGGCTTGCAGCGCGAACTCCGCCAGCGCCTTTCCCGAAGGAAGACGCCAGCTCATGGGGTCCATCCATTCCATCGGGATGTGCGAGATCGAGGGCGACGAAGGCTTTCGTCCAGTCGATCCTTTTCGCGGGTTTGGGATGCCCTTCATTCCTAATGCTGCTCCACATACCTCTTTCGGCCGGATCGGTAGTTTTCATTAGCCCCTATCCCGCCGAGCTCACGCGCCTTAGAACCTTAGTTACGGCCTAGCCCCGGTGTAGCCGCTTGCGCGACCACTTGTGATCGCCGCGCGAGCAAAATGTGCTTTCCGTCATCCTGCACGACGTGCCATTCCGGACTTTGCTTCAGCAGTTGGACGATCGGCTGCTCGGTCGGCAACAACGCCAGATTGAACTGGTACTTCTTCATGACCTGGTACCAGTTCCAGTTGCCGCTGATCACATTGATGTATTCATTGCCCACTTCAGGACCGTAGAAATCGCTGCGCCCATCTACAAAAACCCGCTGCCGGTCCGGATGCAGAAAAATGAGATAGTCCGCCCACTGGTCGGTGGTCAGAAGGCGGGACTGCACAATCTCGGCCTCATGCGCGTGAACCATCTCGATGGGGAACATTTCTTTGGGGAAATCGGTGGGCCATTTAATCGGCTGGCCGATGGCCACTAGCGCGAGCACAAACAGCACAGGCCAAACACTGGTCCGGCGGAACCCGGCAATCGTTTCGGAGGCCATCTGATTCAAGATTCCAACGATGGATTGCTTCGTCGCCTCGCCCGTCATCGCCTGCCACCACGAAGCCACTTCCGCGGCAATCAAAGGCAGCGTCACGGCCACGAACACCGGCACGTGGCGAGCGCTCGATAGCGCCAGGTAGGAACACATCAGGATCCACAGCCCTTCGGCAAAGCGGCGCCGGCGGATCAGCGATCCCGTGGCGATCAATCCCACAAACAGCAATACCTCGAACTGCATCATGTTTTCGTTACGGAAACTGGGCGACCGGAATTCCTGGATCACGTTGCGGATCCAATCGGAACGCAGGTAGGCGATGATGTGTTGGTGTAAACCCCATCCATAGGGGTTCACGAGCGACACCGCAGCGCACGCCGCCGTCAGAAACCCATAGCGCAGAGGAGCGTTCCAATTAATTTTCCGAAACGTTTCAGCGAGCGAACCTGCTGGATCCTTTGACTGCGCATCCAAAGCTGCCTCGACCAAGACGCCGACCGTCGTCACTCCGAGGATCGCCACCATGATCAGAAATCCGCCATGCAGATTGGTCCACACCATCACGATTGGAACGAGCCAAAAGATCCGATGTTTCGGAGCCGAGCCATCGCGATCGGTTTCCAGCATCCACATGCATGTGGAGAGCAACAGGAGCGTGAAAATATGCGGACGAGCCAGGTAATGCACAGACGCCGCGCCGACGCCGAGCAACGCCACCAATAACGCTGCGAACAAATTTACGCCGAGCCGCACCAGGCGGCGGATCAAAGTCGTGGCGAACAGCGCGATGACCACACCCGCTGTAAGTACGATGCCCTTGAGGCCGGCGATACCGAAGAGCGTTGCGTCAATCACATCACTGAGCCATTCCCATGCGAACCACGGCGCCCCGGGCTTCGAGAATGAATAGAGATCCTGATGCGGCACCGCATGATGGCGCAAAATGTATTCGCCCGCGCGGATGTGCCAGCCGACGTCGGCATCGCCCAGCAATCCGTACCAGCCTGCGCCGCTCAAAAACAACCAAACGATGATCGCGACGAAAAATAAATCCGACAACGACGGTACGAAGATCCGCGCCCACCGGTTCTCGAGCACGGAGTCCATCTGCTTGTTCTGGGATTTCACACGCTTGGGTGACACTAAGGGCGCGACGGCAATGGTTTCTTGGGGAGTCATGGCTCTTCCTTAGTACTTCGCCCGAAATCGTCATCGACTTTAGCTTTTCTTCCACTTGCGCTTTGTGGGGCAAAGTTGCGGGAAAGCGTACCGGTGCGATTTGTCCGCGCGGGATCCAGGGCGCCGCGCCAACGCGGAAATTGCTTGTTCTTTTAGGGCGAGGAAGAAGTGGCTTCGACTACGCCAACGATCCTTCGGTGACGGGAGCCCGTTCGATGCGCGTGCCGTCGCTGGCGCGGTCCAGGCCGAGCATTCTGCGTCCGTGCACCGCGAGTTCGAAGCGATCTTTGACGCCCGTCTTCTCGAAGATGTGCATTAAGTGCACTTTCACCGTCCCTGGCGTGATGGACAGTGCATCTCCGATTTCCTTATTCTTCAATCCCACGCAAATGTGATGGACGATTTCGCGCTCGCGAGGCGTCAAGCGCGGCGAATTGCGGCGGTCCAGCGAACTCATCGGATGCTCCGCGAGAGAGCTTTCGATCCAAACGTCGCCTTTGTTGACCGCTCGAAGGCATTCGATCAGCACGCTAATGGGAGCGGTTTTCTTGAGGATGCCACGCGCGCCCAATTGCAGCGCACGGAAGCAATCGATCTCGGCCAGATCGCTCACCCAGACCACGGGTTGGCAGTGCGGCCAGGTGCTTTTGACGTCGGCGAGGAACTGGAAAACTGCTTTTAATCCAGGAGTTTGATCCACCAATAAGACGTCGGGATGATGCTCGCGAACCGCATCCAGCGCATCGTTCAAGCCAGTGGTCGATCCAGCAAGTTCGAAGTCGGTGTTCTGTTCCAGCGCGCGAGCCAAACCCTCGACTACGATCGGCTGCGGTTCACAAGCGAATACTTTAATTCGAGTCACACCTAATCCTTAGGGATATGATCGTCCCCAGGAGTCAGCGGATATAGGTACTAAGTGTCGATTTCTACTTTTGCGGGTGTTGGCTTGTACGCAAGGACCAGGCCGCCGGCTGCGACGCACGCCGCAGCGACGCCCCAAGCCGCCAATAAGTGATGCGTTATCAGTAGCCCACCAAGCGGAGGTGCCGCGATTTGCGATATGGAGTTTAACGATTGATTCAAGCCGAGCACGCTGCCTTGTTCCTGCCGGGGCGCCGCGTGCGTGATCATGCTGGTCAGTGTTGGACGAACTAAGCCACCGATCGCCAGCACCGTGACGGTCGCCACCAACATCGGAATCGAGTGCGCGAAGGCCATCATGAAATAGCCGACCACGTAGGCACCAAAGCCAACACGATTGAGCGCGCGCTCGCCAAAGCGCTTGACCATCTTTCCCAATCCCGGACCTTGCAATAGGATGCCGAGGAATCCCGCCCAGGCCCATGCGTAGCCCGTCTCGCGCGGGCCGAAAGGCACTCCATGCCAGGTGAATCGTCGCTCGGAAAACAGAGGTAATCCCGAAACGAACATGGAGAACGAAAACGTAAAGAAGAAGAACTGGAATAGTAAGTTCGCCAATTCGGGCTGGCGGAAATACTTCGCGTACTCGCCCCACTGAACAATAGACACGCGTTTGCCGCCCGGTGCGGCGGGGCCCGCGACCTTGCTACCGGTCGCTTCGCGATGCTTCTGGCTTTCCGCGACGGAGGGAAGCAGGAACGTCGTCGCCATGATGCTGGTAAACGATAGTGCGGCGGCGGCGTACATCGGATAGCGGTAGTCGTAACCGGCCAGGAATCCGGACACCGCGGGGCCAATCAAAAATCCGAGGCCGAAGGCAATGCCGATGATGCCGAACGATTTCGCGCGCTCCTCGGGTTTTGTGACATCCGAGATGTAGGCTTGCGCCAGCGAGAGGTTTCCAGCCGTAGCGCCATCAATGATGCGTCCGATGAACACCAGCCACAGTACATTCGCGTTCGCCGTGATGATGAATCCAATAAACGTGCCGATCTGGCTGACGATCAACAGCGGCTTGCGTCCCATGTGATCGGAAAGGCGCCCCAGCAATGGACCGGAGATCAATTGGCACATGGCGTAAACGCCGATCAGCATTCCGGCGACGGTGGGCGTGGCGCCGAGCCGCTCGGCATAGAACGGCAGCAAGGGAATCATGAGCGTCAAGCCGAGGACATCCACGGCGACGATCAGAAAAATGGGGAGAAGAGGGTTTTTTCCGGACAAGTCTTATGATGACACGGGACTATGACCCTTAGCCAATGCAGGTCCAGTCGGGTAATGCCCGACCATCTGGGTTTAAGTTTCCGTCCGAGAGGCCTATTATGATAAGTGGCCAGCTGGCCCGTCGAGGATCTATGAAAAACTTTCTTCTTACCGTTGCGATTGCCGTCACGCTCCCCATTTCCGGCAGCGCCCAGACACTGAAGGCCGAGACGCAGCCGAATCCATCGAGCATGGATAGCTTTCAGCCCAGTTGGTCCGTGACGGCCGATGGCAGCCCTCTGTTGAGCTGGATCGAGGCGTCGGGGAAAGAAGGCCTGTACACCCTGAAGTACGCGGTGCGTAAAGGCGGTCAGTGGTCTATGCCGCGGGTGATCGTCGCGAATCGCAAGTTCTTCCGCCATCCCGCCGAAATGCCAGAGGTGATTACGCTACCGGATGGCACGCTCTTCGCGCACTGGATCGAAAATCCCGGTGATGATGAGGACGCGGAATTCTTGAACGTGTCCACGTCGCATGACGGCGTGAAGTGGACGGCTCCGACACTCGCGCACAAGGATCGCAGCATGGTGCAGCACGGGCTCGCGTCCGTGGTGGCGAGCGGCGATCACGAAGCGTCCATCGCGTGGCTTGAGGCGTTAAAGGGCGAAGACGGTCCGGTGTCGCTCAAGCGCACCATCATGAGTGCGGACGGCAAGTACGTAAAGGAAGAAACGCTCGACACCGACGTTTGCCAATGCTGCCCGACTTCGCTCGTGAAGACGAACAAGGGTCTGCTGATTGCCTATCGCGATCACACACAGCAAGACATTCGCGACATCGCGACGATTCGTTTTGAAGCCGGTAAGTGGACGTCCTCGAAGATCCTCAACGCGGACAACTGGAAAATCAACGCATGCCCCACGAATGCCGCTGCGGCCGTGGCGAAAGGCGATGCGGTTGCGATTTCTTGGTTTACAGGCGCGGGCACGACGCCGCACGTGCAGGCGGTCGTTTCCGCCGACGATGGTGCGACGTTCAGCAAGCCGGTGATGATCAGCACGGGCCATGCCTTTGGATACACGGCCATCGCGTCGGACGATCAGGGCGGGGCATTCGTGTCCTGGCTAGAGCAAAGCGCCAAGGGCGCGAAGATCTTGGTACGCCAAATTTCGAGCGCCGGTGTCGCGGGTCCCGTGGTGCAGGTGGCCGAAGGTGGCCGCAGCACGCTGGGCTATCCAAAAATCGTGCGGACGGGCGGCGAGACGTGGGTGGCATGGGCAGGCGGCGGATCGAAAGTGCAGACGGCTCGGCTGGTGAAGTAGGAGCTAGACGTGGCGCACGCACTCCTGCGTGCCGCGTCGAGACTCTTCTCGAAGCCGCTTGATATACTTCCTGTTCGAACGCAGTTCGTCGGGAGGCTTATGAAATATTCGCGCCTGATTGTTTTGCTCGCAAGCGCCGTCTTGTTCGTTGGCTCGGTTGTCGCGCAAAACTCAAAAGCGGTTGTTCCAAAAACAAGCCCGGGCGATTGGCCCATGTACAATCGCGACCTCGCGGGCACGCGTTATTCGCCGCTCACGCAGATCAATACGACGAACGTCACGAAGCTCGAACAAGCATGGAGCTTTCGCTTTCGCACCGACGAAGAACGCAAGATCTTGCGCGCAAACCTGGGAGCGTTCTCCGAAGTCACACCTCTCGTCATCAACGGAGTGATGTACATCACCACCGGCCATCGCGTGGTGGCGTTGCAGCCGGAAACCGGCAAAGAGCTGTGGACCTATACCTCGAAGTTTCCTGTATCGAAGCGCGGCGTCGCGTATTGGCCCGGCGATAAAGACGCGCCGCCGCGCTTGCTCGCGACGACGGGATCAAAGATGGTCGCGCTGAACGCGAAGACCGGAGCGCTGGTGCCTGGTTTCGGCGAAGAGGGCGTGCTCGAAATGACTGTGCCCTATGATTCGCCTCCCATCATCTATAAGGGACTGGCGCTAGTCGGCGCGAACAATGGCGAATCGCCGCTCGGAGGGCCGGGAAACACACGCGCCTACGATGTCCGCACGGGCAAGAAGATCTGGGAGTTTCATTCCATTCCGCAGCCCGGCGAAGTGGGGCATGAGTCGTGGAAAGACGATGGCTGGAAGAATCGCGCCGGCGTCAACGTCTGGGGATTCACCATGACGGTGGATACCGAACGCGGCATCGTCTATATGCCCTTCGGCGGGCCATCGGCGAATTACTGGGGCGGCGATCGCAAGGGCAATAATCTTTTTGGCAATTCGGTAGTGGCGCTCGATGCGAACACCGGCAAGCTGAAGTGGTATTTCCAGGTGATCCACCACGACATGTGGGATTACGATTTGCCTCCCGCGCCCGGCTTGATCGACATCGTGCAAAACGGGAAAAAGATTCCCGCGCTCGCGCAGGTGGGCAAGATGGGCTACATGTTCATCCTGGATCGCGTGACAGGCAAGCCGATCTTTGGCGTGGAAGAGCGCCCCGTTCCGAAGAGCGAGGTGCCCGGCGAAGAAGCATCGCCCACGCAGCCGATTCCTTTGAAGCCGCCCGAGATGTCGAGCCACTATTTCACGATGGCCGACGTCGTCACCGCCGCCGACACAACGCCCGAGCATGCTGCGGCTTGCCAGGACGTGATCGCGCGCAGCGGAGGCATTTACAACAACGGTCCTTACACGACCTATCCGTATCGCTCGCCCGGCGCGCCGCCGAAGAGCGCGGTGCTGTATCCCGGCAACATCGGATCTTCGAATTGGGGCGGCACGGCGACCGATCCGAAGCTTGGATATGTTTTCGTGAATACCCAGGAACCAGGATCCATCGGATGGATCGAGAAAATGAAGGACGGCGCGGAGACCCAGTACGACAAGAACAGCATCTTCGGCGGAGGCCCGCCTCCGCGGTTTGAGGCCGTGATTTTGGACAAACGCGGTTTGGTGGATCGCGATAAGACTTGGCCGTGCCGCAGACCACCGTGGGGGAATCTAACGGCAGTGAACGCAAGCACCGGCGAATTCGCGTGGCGCGTGCCGCTCGGCGTGACGGATGAATTGCCCGAAGGTAAGAAGAACACGGGCCGCTACAACTTAGGCGGACCGATCGTCACGGCTGGCGGACTCGTATTCATCGGCGCGACGAACGATCATCGCTTTCGCGCGTTCGACTCGAAAACCGGCAAAGAGCTGTGGGTGACCAGGCTCACGTATTCCGCTGCATCGGTGCCCATGACGTACCTGGGCAAGGACGGAAAACAATACGTCGCGATCGCGGAAGGTGGCGGGCAAGCCGTCGGCGGCGGGGACGATAACAACAACGAGTCGCTGGTGGTGTTCCGTTTGCCGTGAAAGAATGAGCGATGCGATTCGACGTAGTGGGTGCGATTTCAGAAATAGAAACCATCGCAGCCGGTCCGGGCGTGCGCGTGGCCGCATTGCTTCGGAAAGCTTACGGATATGGACGCTGGCGGAAAATGAAAGGGATTGCGACGGTTCGTTTGCCCAACGGAACACTGCGCACAGCGGAGATACACTGGTATGAGGCGCACGGAATTGGGAAACGCGACCTCAAAATAAAACGCTTCGTGGACCTATCATGAAACAGCCATCAAAGCCGTTTGCGCTTTGCGTAGACAATACGGGGTACCTAGCGTCTCTGGTGCCGGGTAAAGTCTATCGAATTATTCCCGACGCGCCTGCCGCGAAAGACGATCTGATCCGAGTGGTCGACGAGAGCGGCGAGGATTATTTGTTTCACAAGAGCCACTTTGTGTTCGTCGATTTTCCGCCTGCGGTCAAGAAGAAGATATTCGCTATGGAAGGCGTTGCATAGAACGAAAGCTGGCGGCTGCGATTCAATTACATCTTGCGATCCTTGTCGAAACAGTCTGTTACCCTTTTGTTGTGAAGATCGCGGTATTCGTAGTCTTGGGTCTTGGCCTCCAAGCGGCGATAGCCCTGGGTGCAGGACAAACTACGCTTGAGATCGGGCCGGGAAACGCGCAACTCTTGCACAGGCTCGAGAAATATCCGGATCTCGAAGTGCTTTCGATTTCATGCATTGATCACTCGGATGAGCCGGGAATCTCGCCCCAAGGCCGTGGGAATCAGATAGAACTCGAAGAGCTTCGGGCCCTTCCCGACTCCATCGGTAAGCTCATGAAGCTGAGAGAGTTGATCATCAACAACGGCAACGGATGTG
>CAITIX010000116.1 GCA_903892565.1 uncultured Acidobacteriia bacterium | reverse complement strand
TCCTTGGCTTCCTTCAAGCCCAGGCTCGTGACTTCGCGAACCGCCTTGATGACGTTGATCTTGTTGGCTCCCGCCGCAGTCAGGACCACGGTGAACTCAGTCTTCTCTTCGGCCGGAGCCGCCGCCGCGCCACCCGCTGCCGGAGCCGCCGCCACGGCCGCTGCCGCAGCCGAAACGCCCAGCTTCTCTTCGAGGAGCTTTACGAGCTGAGACGCTTCCAGGAGCGTCAAGCTCTGAATCTGATCCGCAATTGCATTGATGTCTGCCATGTTATTTTCCTAACCTTTTCCCAAAGATTTCGTTTGCCGCGGCCCTTTCAACGACCGAAGCGGAACCCCAATAAAACCTAAAGCCCTGCTAAAACCTAAGCGCTGAACTTGTTCTCTTTGACGCCTTGATCGACAACCACCGCGAGATTGCGTCCCACGCCGTTCATCACCGTCACCAAACGCTGCGCCGGTGCATTGATCAGCCACAGGAGCTTTGCGTAAATCACTTCCTTCGCCGGCATCGACGACAGTTCTGTGATGCCCGCCAGATCCACGACGCGGCCTTCCACCAAGCCGGCCTTGAACGTAAACGCCGGATTCGTCTTGCCGTGATCGGACAACGCCTTGGCCAAGG
Source organism: uncultured Acidobacteriia bacterium (assembly GCA_903892565.1). Lineage (GTDB taxonomy): Bacteria > Acidobacteriota > Terriglobia > Bryobacterales > Bryobacteraceae > Palsa-187. Next base: position 4,028 of record CAITIX010000116.1, on the reverse strand, counting down.
CCACAGGATCGCCCGACGTGTAGGCCACCGCCAGCATGCCCTTCAGATCCTTTAACAGATCTCCCGCCGGGGAACCCTCACCCGCCTTTTCGGCGATGCGATTCTTGATGACCTTATAACCGCCGCCCGCCGCACGCACGGATTTACGCAGTTCGAAATCCTGCTGCACGGTCATCTTCTCGTAGCCCGTGAGGAACACCGTGCCGTTTTGAGCCAGCTTCTCACGCAGCGATTCGAGATCTTTCTGCTTTTCCGGTTTCTTTTTCATTTGGAAAAATCCTTCAGACCTAAGCCGTAGCCTTCAAGTTGTAAGGCGTCACATCGAGCGTTACGCCGGGGCCCATGGTGGAGCACACCGTCACGCTCTTCACATACTTGCCTTTGGCCGCGGCAGGCTTGGCGCGAACCACGGCATTCAGCAGCGATTGCGCGTTTTCGATCAACTTCTGCGAATCGAAGCTGATCTTGCCGCACGGAACGTGGATCACGCCCGTCTTGTCGACGCGGAATTCCACTTTACCGGCTTTCACTTCCTTCACCGCTTGCGCGATGTCGTTGGTGACCGTTCCGGTCTTGGGATTCGGCATCAAGCCGCGTGGTCCGAGTACCTTACCGAGACGACCAACGCCGCGCATCATGTCGGGCGTGGCGATCACGGCATCGTAATCGGTCCAGTTTTCGTTCTGGATCTTGTTGACCATGTCGTCACCGCCCACATAGTCGGCGCCCGCTTCCAGGGCTTCGCGCTGCTTATCGCCCGAGGCGATGACCAGCACTTTTTTCGACTTGCCGAGACCGTTGGGCAGCACCACCGTGCCGCGGACCATTTGGTCGGCGTGCTTGGGATCGACTCCCAGGCGCATGTGGAGCTCGACGGTTTCGTCGAACTTGGCAAACTTGATCTTCTGGACGAGCGGGACGGCCTCTTCCAAGGCGTAGGGCTTCCGTTCAACTTGATTGAACGCAGCAGTATACTTTTTACCGATTTTGCTCATGTTTTTGAATGGTCCAAACGGCCGAGCCTCACTACGACTCAACCTCCCAAGGGGAATACGAAATCCCAGAGTAACAAACCGCTTGACATTATGCAAGTCGCGTGGAACCCCTCGCGTGAAGGTCGGGATGACTCGGTAGAACCCCGGGCGTCAGCCCGGGGATACATCCCTCTTGAGCCAACTTGCGATGCATCCCCGCACTCACGTGCGGGGTTCTACCGTACAGCGGATCCCTCGTCACGCCCCGCAGGTATACAGTACCCATGGGATTATAACCCCGTCCCGTCAGCGCGGGGATGAACGCCACTTTAGCGACCAACTCCAGGCCTTAGCACCGAACCGCGACCGTCAGGAAGCGGACAGAACGGTACGTGTTGTCTGCACCAGGCCGCTAGTGCGCATGCTTCACCACATCGGGCCAATCCACGGAAAATCCCAACTGCCCGCCGATGCGCGGACTGGCGGCATAGCGCCCTACGATGACTCCAAACGTCAGACTGAAGCCGTCGCGGATCTTATACTCGCCACCGCTCATCACCTGAAACTGGTCGCGGCCCAAGTCCTCAATATTCGCCACACCTACGTATAACTCCACACCCAACGTCAGCCGGGGATTGAGATCACGAAGGACAGAGACACCGCCTGTGACCACGTGCCCGCGCGTGCTCGTGATGCCGACCACGCCCGTGCTGGTGTTGCCCGCAAACAGGTATCCCAAATTTCCATTCACGTGCGTTTTTTCCGTGATGTATTTCTGGGCGATCAGGTTGAGCCAGTAATCGCTCAGGCCCGATCCCAACTGCTGCGAACTATCGCCGGTAGGAAACTCAATGTATAAGCTCGCGGCCAGCGCGGGAAGCCACGACTTCTCCGACTGCTTGCGAATCTCCCACTTGATGCCCAGGTTCAGATCGCCAGCGCCCGTAGAAGAGTCCGTCCCCGTCGCGCGGTAAATGGCCAGGTACGGTGTGTCGACATCTAATTCCAGTCCGTGCGGCAGTCCGACGTTCAACTTATAGTTGGCTGTGTTCTGGCGGAGATTAGGAAACTGCGGGCGCTGTAGGCCGTCGACTTCATCAAAAAACTCGAAGTGTACTTTCCCAGGATCAGTCACCGCCGGATCATCTGTATAGAAGGGAAGTTGGGCCAAAGCGCATCCGGCCGTCACACCGAGCAGGATGAAAAGTACAGGCAGGGTCCGGGACATGCAGTATTATTCAGGATACGCAAAACGGAACACAGGACGCTGAACCTCGGTTCAAGGAGCAAGTGATAGACCCCGGGACGGGCCAAACGCTGTTCCATCCTGAAGCGACGAAGGATCCGCCGTTCACCAAATAAATGTCCGGAGCGCCGAATCCATTCTGTCTCCTGACTCCTGTCTCCTGACTTCTGTCTCCTCGCCAAGCTATCGCGCTTGCTTCAACTCTACGCGCAGGAACTCAGCGGGAGCATCACTTATGTTCTCGTCCTCATGCTCGCCCATGGCATCCACGAACCGTACCTGCTTGGCTTTGCTCGATGCCGTGATCGATTTCCCGGCCTTGTCCGTCACCCTCACGTTGAAATCCGTCAGGTACACGTTCACGGCTTTCGTATCGGGATGCTTGTGCATCGCCAACTTCCCGTGCGGACCCAAATGAATGCGGATCACGCGCGCGAACTCATTTTCGAATTCCACTTTACAGTGCTCCGGATCGGTCAACACCGGGTCCAGTTTTTCGGCGGGCGCGGCCGTGACGGCAACCTTAGGAGCGCGCGGCTCAATTTGCAGAGCTTCGAAATTAATGGGATCCAGGTTCTCGCTCTCGTGCGTGCTGGCGTTCGACCACATCATGTAACCCGCGTCGTTCTTGAATTCGCGAAACGTGCCATCGGGAGCCGTCAACCGGTTGTGCCGATCCGTCAACATCACGATCACCGCGCCCGGCAGCGGATGCTTGTGCATGATCATGGTGTCGCGCGGACCCATGTGCTCGCGAAACACACGTGTCCATTGATTCTCGATCTCCAGCGTGTAGTGCGGAGGATCGGCAATCAGCGGATCCTGGATCTCCGCACCGCGTGCAATGGGCGGAACAATCCACACCGAGGTGACGAAAAAAGCAAACGTGGAACTGTAGAGAATACGGCGCATAAGTGACCTTTCCGAGTATATCGAACACGAAAACCCCGGGCGTGAGCCATGGGATACAGCCCTCTGGAACGAGCCAGCAAATACATCGCTGTTCTCGCGAGTTTGCGCGTTCGGTCATTGAATTGGGGACGGCGGGTTGCCTAACGCGCGCTGGGAATCCTTTTTCCGGCTGTCCGCGTAACATCGACTCCGCTTTAAAGACATCGGACCCGAACCGCGACCAGAGGGAGCGGTCCATCGCCATTCCGTGGAAACTTTCCTCCCGCGTTCGTGTTTCCACAATCATGAAACGTACACTACTCGCTCTGTTCGTTCTCGCGGTCGCTTCTCAAGCCGCCGTCCTCGATGGCCACTGGACGGCCGAAACGTCCATCCGTTCTAAGAAATCGCCGGAAGCAAAAACCACAACCTTCGTGCTCGATCTCAAAACACAAGGCGACGCCCTCACCGGCAACATCACCGTCGATGGCGCAAAGAAAGCTCGCACCGCGGCTATTCACGATGCTGTGCTCGACGGCAATACTTATAAATTCGTCACCGAAACCAAGGCGAACAAAAAGATCGAATGGACCCTCTCACTCAGCGGCGATCAACTCAACGGAACGCTGTGGCGCGAAGGCGCGAAACATTCCCTGCGCTTCGTGGCGAATCGCGCGAACTGATCCGTTCGGCGCGCTTCGAATTTGTCCGTTCACGGTCGTTCTCCCCGTTTCATCCCGTTTTGTTTGAAGTACATTGTGTGTTCGCTCTGCGGTTCGCAAGTGGACCATCCTCTATGTTCTAGGCAAGGAGTTCGCGCGCTCATCCATCGGAGGGCCGAATTGACCAAGACTGGTTTTCTAGATAAATCAGGGCGGGTCTGCGAGTGATGGAAGTTCTGTTGGTCCTAAACCAAC
>CAITIX010000115.1 GCA_903892565.1 uncultured Acidobacteriia bacterium | reverse complement strand
CGGGCCTCCCTCAGATGACAGAGGCTCTAAACAGTACGCTTGAAAGATAAGTGCTTTAGAACCGGGCGGTTAGCTCAGCCGGTTAGAGCGCCTGCCTTACAAGCAGGAGGTCCACAGTTCGATCCTGTGACCGCCCACCATTCTTTTCAATGCCTTGCGGCCACAGCAACGTGGTCGCCGAAAGCATGTACGGAAAGATGTACGGAAGCATGGGACTTCACGTCGCTTTTCCGTCCTTGTGTCATCTAGTGAACCACCGCCGATTGGGTAGTGACGTCAACTTGAACTGAAGGCATCACGTCTGAAGCTATCACGCCGTCGGTGCTATTCGCGCTGGCCCGTCCCCGCATAATCGCCCGAGCTTCTGCCCGCTGCTCGTTTCTGACGCGAGCCAATTCGTCCGAAGCCTTCCGTGCCGCCTTCTCGCTGATATGTTTGTAGTGATCTGACATCCGCTTCGATAGATGCCCTGCTTGCGCCTCGAGGACCGATTGCGGAGTTCCGATCTCAGCATGACTCGTTACCCAGTTGTGTCGGAGGTCGTGACCTCGAAGGCCACGTAATCCCGCTTCCCTCGTTAGTTTGCGCCATGCAGTGCGCCAGCTCTTTGTGGGCTTGGTCGGATCGTAACGGCGAACGCGGACGGCCGCTCCGTTCGCGCCCTGGGCCACTTTGATGACGAGCGCCGGGATCAGGTAGTGATCCGGCTGACTTGCGCCGAGAGCCTGCGCTCGCATGAGCAATTCCTTAGCGGATTCCAGAGCATCGGCACTCAGCGAGATCCGGCGCACCCCGCCCTTCGTCTTGCTCTTTTGAAGTTGAATCTCGGCGGCCATCAAGTCGATCCGCTTCACCTGAAGATTGCGTACTTCAACGCCGCGCATCCCGGTTTCGTTTTCCAGGATGGTTGCGTGATAGGCCACGGCCCACTGGGTACGCGACTTGGCCGTGTCGATGAGCCGCACTTCCTCCTCGGGCGTGAGGCTGCGTCCGGCCTCTGATACGGGCTCAGGCAGCGGCTCATACTTGCCATCCAGTTTCCACTGCTCATGGTGCTTCAGGATGGACCGCATCAGTTGTCCTTCCATGTTGACGGTGCGCGGCCCAACTCCCTCCGCAATGCGTTTCTGCTGGTAGTTGCGGATTAGCTTGACATCGATGTCCTTTAGCTTCAGATCGACCGGCGCAATCTGGGCCAGAAGTTTCTTGATGGCACGTAGCCGCTCCCGCTCCAGACGCACGGTTCCGTCGGCTGCTGCTACTTTGCGATGTTCGATATAGGCATCAGCCGCCTCGCTGAACTTCAGTCGATCATTGCTCGGGTTGTACTGCCCCTGCAACGACTTCATGAACTCGCCTTTGAATTGCTTGGCATCGCTGTAGTTGGTTTTGCCTGTGGTCTTACTGCGCCACTGGCCTGTTTGCGGGTCTTTGTATTCGAAATGCCAGTGACCGCGGCGCTTATAGATGCCGTCGCGGTCTACCTTTCGTTTCCGGGCCTTCTCAGTCTCGATCATGCTTTACTCCTTTGACGTTGCTTTCTTTCTTGTCTTACTTTTCGTGCCGCTTCCCTTTGGACGGCCGCCCAATTTTCCCCATTGCTGCATCCGCTTCACAAACTCCCGCTTGCCCCACGCCTTCACGCGGGCCTCCGCGCTTCGATGCCCCATCATGCTTGCT
>CAITIX010000114.1 GCA_903892565.1 uncultured Acidobacteriia bacterium | reverse complement strand
GTTCATGGCTCCAATTGTCAGCGTTTGCGCCGAGGCGCATTGTTCTCGTGCAGTGCAACAACGATCTGACCGAGTTCATTAGCGAGCTGGCCCTTGAGGAGCTTACGAAAAGCTATAGCCAATTCCTCATAGTACCAAAGCGTATCCTTTTTCGGATTACTGAAGCGGTCCCAAATTTTTTCGCCGATTCCTAGCTTCCGGAGATCTCTCAGGATTGAGCGCGCATTGTGCACTTTGTCCGCGAGAGAGACGAGCAATGTCTCCTTATCCTTGTGCGATAGGCTCTTGATGTATTTCAACTTCCGCTCTCGCCATTGCAACTTTTTTTCGCCGCCCGAAGAGTTTGCTATGCTGTCCGAGCAGGCTTCGACGATCGCCGCGACACGGCTACCAAACCGATTGCGAATATCATTGAGGCGAGGCTCTCCTCCTTGGTCCTCGACGGCATCGTGCAGCAAGCCAGCGATCGCCATGTCTTCGGACCCACCGTACTCGAGCACCGTCGCTGCTACGGCAAGTAAATGAGCGACGTATGGGATCGTGGTGCTCTTGCGCACCTGACCCCCGTGCACATGGGTGGCATAGAGCAAAGCACGGTCAAAGCGGTCCGTTAGTGTCATGGCACTCGCCATTTGATGTTCTCCTGCGTTGAATTTGTGGGATATCGGCGCCGGCGCACTCCTCGGCAATAACCGACATAATTTCCGTCTCTGGAACAAATGCCCCGAGATCGTCGACGACCTCGATCGCAAAATGGACCTTCAAATTGATCTCTTGTCCCGATCTGTGGCGGTAAACCTTCGCTAAGAGAGCTAAGGCGAATTCCGCTAGCATTCGACAATCGCTGGGGCCGTTTACTCGAAACATACGCCTGAAGTTGTTGACGCCACGTGGCCATCGAAAGCCCGTGGATTCGATCACGTCGACAGCCTCGGCATTAAGTAACCAGTCGCTCTTTGGCCGATATTTGTGAGAAACGAGCTCACATATGTACTCGCTACCGTCAGCGCTGGACATGAATTGTATGAAGGCGCCCGACGTGCACTCAGCGATCATGTAGGCGCCATCTGTCCAGCTGCGAGATCGCCCGCGAATCTTGAGCAATTCCTTCTCAACGCGAGCAATTTCTGCGCCCTTAAACAATATTCGCGCCCACGACGCTAAGGCGGCTACGGCAGCGCCGCCAGGATAAGGGCGCGGCGCAATCGCTTCCGTCGGCAAGTAATTGATGAGCCGATTGAGCTCCGAAGAAATCTTCTGGGATTCAGACGGCTTTATGGGGTGGTTGTGGCGCCCCAGAACGCGTCCTGCCTTCCAGCCCGCTCGCGTCCGTACAAGCTCTGCTGTGGTTGGCGTCCCTGCGCGAAGACGGAAAAATATGCGTTCGCCCGAGTATGCTGACCAAGCAATGCGGGCCAGGCAGTTCTGCATCTTTATGCCTTCAGACTCGAGCGTCTTCAGTGTTGTAAGGGGCTCAAGCACTTCGGTGTGCGGCCTAAGTAGTTCTGCCAAAGGAAACGACAGGTTGATGTCGGTGGTGGCGCCAACGTAGGTGTCCCAGAAGTCCCCAATGGACTGAATACGCCTTGCGGACGCTATGACCGCGCGCCGACGTTCGGCGTCAGACCGTTCCAGTTCACACGCTAAGCGTTGCCACCGATCGATTGGCACGCTTAGGCGATTGAGAATCGCAAATACTGGCGGGAGATGGAACTCGGAAGGAATGTAGGGAAGTTGACGTACGAGCTTGACGCCAATCCGTTCGAGCGCCGCAAGAGCGCGGCCAATGCGTGGGTTTTGTGTGGAGGCAAGTACTGCCTCCCAATCAGAGCGAGTGAAGCGCACCCAGACTGACTTGGTGATTAAGTTGAGCGTAGCTGTCGTTACGAAGCGCTGTGTAACTTGGCTCAATAGGCATCTGCGATTGATCGTGTAAGTCGCCCGATATAGGGCGCGACGCTGCTCATCTGGAAGGTCGCGAATATTGCTGAGCGCAAATGTTGCGGCGGCGAATGCCCGAAATCCGCGATCCTGGCTGTCGTTCCAGCGATCAAGAAACAGTGGATCGCTCATAGCTTCCCTCAAGCCCGGGCCGACAAATCTCTTTGTATTGCTTGGAGAGGTCAGGTTGGTCGGTGTCGTCATGTCGGCGCTCCCATCTTCGCGCGACACGGACCGCCGTCTTTCACTGCTGAGCGTCGGTCGGCAGGTGGGCTTGGGTCGCTCAACAGTCGATTTTCTGACGTGCTCGGGAGGCATCATTGGCAGGGCTGTCGCCCTTCGCAGCTAATATGCGTTGCCGGGGTGTCCAATCTGGACATGGACGGATGAGATCATGCTGGCGTCTTTTGGCGTGAAGTGAAGGTTGAGGCTGGAACTGAGCGCCGAAGAGCTTC
>CAITIX010000113.1 GCA_903892565.1 uncultured Acidobacteriia bacterium | reverse complement strand
GCAGCTAGAACACCATGCCGACTTTGGCAACGAAGGTTCGCGGCGCCAAGAAATGCGTTCCGCTGAACGTGGAGAGGAAGTTGTAGAGCGCGACCTTATCCGTCAGATTCTCGATCTGCAAAGACGCCGTGTAGCGCACGCGACCTTCTTTGTGAAGCAGGTTGTCCGTGCCGACGCCCACGTCGAACAAATTCCGCGGCTGCACGCGCGCCGGATTGTGATCGTCGTTCACCTGGCTGGGGAAATCGCCGTAGCCGCCTTGCGGTAACTGGATCATCGTCGATGCGACCGTGCCTAGCTTGCCTCCGGGATTCAAGCACGTCGTAAGCGGCCGCGCCACTGTTGCCGAAACTCCATTGCAAGACAATCCGATGCTGACTTGTTCGTTCGGCGTGAGCGCCAGCGCCGCACCCGCATCCGGAACACCGCTCACCACGAGGCCACTATCGAAGCGATAGATCACCGAGATCCACTCCGCGTTCTTCGGACGCTGGTAGCGCAAGCTTACCGTGGACTGAAACGCCTGATCGTGATCGATGCGGAAGACGCCGCCATTCAGAGGGGTGCCCTGCGGAATCAAGCCGCCATTTTCGGGAAAGAAGAAGCGGGCGCGCGTGTGGCCAAACGTCCAGTAGGCTTGGAATCCTTTGAGATTCGTCGTGCTGATGCGGCCCGTCACGCCATCGAGCTTGGAATTGTGCCACGCGATGGGAAACGTGACGTTGGTGTTCAACAGCGTGCTGAAATCGAACGCATTGTGCGTGTACTTCCAGAAGTAGTCGGCGTCCACCAGCATGTACTTGCCGATGGCCTGCTGGAATCCGGCATTGAATTGATTGCGGAAGCCAGGCTGAATCGGCACGGAGTTCGACCCGAACACGGTCTGCGCCAAACCGCCGGTGCCCGTGGCACTCGAAAGCAGCAGATTCTCATTGAACGGCGTCTCCATCGTACGCGCGTAGGCGGCGCGAATCACCGTACCGGTGCGCTTCACGTTGTACGCCAGCCCCAGCCTTGGCTCCAGTTGAGTGCTGGACGCCAAGCCATCGTAGTGATCCAAACGCAGCCCGATGTTGATTTCCAATTTGCCGAGGCTGATGCCGTCCTGCAGATAACCCGCCGCCTGATTAATCACGCCCGTCGCATGAAATACAAACAGGCGGCCTCCGCGGCTCAAGTCGTAAGGCAGCAAACTCGGCGAAAACGGAGCGCCCGCGATATCGGGATTCCCCGAAACATTAGGCTCAAGACCAGCAGCCTTGCATTGACTCGGATTGGTCAACGACGGATTTCCCGAGGGGCTACCGTCGTTCGTAATGCACGGGTCGTTGAACGTCGGATCCGTCACACCAAACTGGAAATTCTCCAGGAGCCGTGTCTGCTTCACGTCCACGCCGTATTTGATATTATTGCGGCCCTTCGCGGTGGCCACATCGGCTTTCGCGCCCCAATTCATCAATTGGCGTTGCTGCGACTGCGTTGCCGGAGTATCGAGCAGATTGTTGCGGCTCGCGTAGTAATTCAGCTGATCTTTGCGGATATACGGGCTCACCGTGATCAGTGTCCGCGAGTTGATGGTGTGTTGATATCCAGGAGCGAAGCTCCACGTGAGTACACGGAGCTTCTGATCCTGGGTCAATTGATCGTACGAGTTCGGAATCTGTGTCCAGTTGCGCGCTGCAAATAAATTGAGGTGAAACGCGTCTCTTCCGTCCGGTTGATAGTCGATGCGATCAAACATCGTGCCATTGTTGCCTGCATCGTGAATGGTCTGCGATTCCGGCGCATCCAGAAAGCGGCCGCTCCGCACGCCGTCTGCCGCGAAAAAATTTCCAAACTTGGCAGTGCCGAATCCAAGCCCTGCGCTGCCGCCGCCCTGGCCGAAGGTTCCGTAGGTGGCATCCAGGTTGCCGAACATCTTGGGAGCGCCGAGGCCGGAGCGCGTGGTCGCCTGCACCACTAAGCTCGTCTTGTCGCCGAACTCGGCATTCGGGGTGCCCGTCGTCAGCTCCATGCTTTGGATGGCACTGGTCGGCAATTGCGTGGAGAATACTTTGCTTTGCTGATCGGAAATGGGCTGTCCGTCGATGACGAAACTCACCTGCGCGTGATCGCCCACGGGATGGAAAAATCCATTCGCGTCCGCCGCCACGCCGCCGGTGCTGTACGTGATCGCTTGACTGAGACCACCGCCGGGACTGCCGCTGGGTAACTTTTGAATCAGGCTGCGATCCGCATCCACGTGCGACGATGGATCCACTTCAAGAGCCTCTGAGGCCGCTTCCACCGTGACACTGGTCGCCTCCGACGCTAATCCGAGAGCGGCTTTCAATTGCACAGGAATCGCGCTGCGGAGTTCAACGTCCTGCGAAAAGGGACTGAAGCCCGGCGCCTTCACTTCCACGTGGTAACGATTCGCAGGCAGATTGGCCATCCGAAACGCCCCGTTTGCATCAGCCTTCACGGCCTGCGTGTATCCCGTCACGGCGTTGTGGAGAGAAACGTCGGCTCCTGCCACGGACGCTCCCGATGGATCCGTAACGGTGCCTTCGATGGTCCCGGCGTTGCCGAGTGATTGTGCCGAAGCCGCCCCCCCCAATACAAGGAGCATCGCGAACAGGACCGTCGCGTGTCGGACCATCGCGAGTCGAAGCAAGAAGGAGGATAAACACGGACCCATACTCATCGCCTAAAGTATGGGCGACCAGGGCGCGGATCCCTACTGAAATCCGACAAGCGGCCCTATTAGGGGAATGAGCGGCCTACAATTCGTGACGACCGGAAGCCTAAGGGACGGTTTGAGAGCCCGCGTTCTCTGCCCGGGTGAGCCGCTGTTGATCCGGCGCGGGCGCTTCCAGCAACGCGATCCATTGCGCGCGGCTCTCCGGCGAAAACGCCGTGCGCCAGCACTCATGGAACCGCCGTTCCCGAATCACCAATTGGCGACGGACAGAACTGGCCGCCGCGCGATCCAGTTCCGGCAATGCCAAAAGCACGACGCAGTCGTTGACGGCTCCCATTCGCTCCTGCAGTTCGCGAAGCTCCCGGAGTTTTTCCTTCCATCGCGAGCCCTGCACCGCCCGGAACACTTCCAAGCCATAGCGGAAGCTTTTGGCGCGCAAGCGAAACTGATGCAGCGTTTCGTAGTCTCCCCGTGCATCCACGGCCTCATCGCCCTTCGCGAAGAATTTTTGCGCTGATTGCGGGAGCGCCCTCCGCGCATAATCTGCTATCGCCAGCGCCGGTTCCCACTCGCCCCGCGGCCGCTTGGCAAGCTTGAGCTGCTTTTTCCACCGATCCGCCCAACCTTTGTTCCGGGCGACTCGCTTCGCCAAGCGCCGCGAGAGCCTGCGCGCTTCCTTATCCCGTCGCTCGCGACACTTCAAAACAACAGAATGGTACGGCCGTAATCCGGCCTCGGCCAACACGTGTAGCGCCACATCGTAGTCTCTTTTCGCGCCGCACAGGTCGATCAGCTTCCGCGATCGCTTCCGAAGTTTTTCGGCGGCTTTTCGCGTGAAAAGCCCAGCGAATAATTGCAAGCAAGCCAGGAGCCTGCGATGGGCGACGCGCACTTCATGCGCCGATTCCGGATCGTCGGGCTTCCTCGCCGCCCGGCGCAATGCGGCAATCGCCCACTTCAGTCGGACGCGTGTCTGCGCCAGAGCGAACCGAGCGAGAGGTTCCCGTTTCATTTTTCAACGCGAATCGCGAGTTGCAATCCGTAGCTTTCGCGGAACACGGGACCAACCTGCGCCGCGTGCCACTCTTCGACGTCCAGTTCCTTGGAAGACCTCAGATAAATCTCCACCGTCTTATCTTGCGTGGTCACGTGAACGTCTTCGACACGCTGATCCTGGCTCTGATCGAGCGCCAGCGCGAGCCGCAACAGGGGAGCCAGCAGCACCACCGCACGCCGCCCTTCGGCGTCCAGCATTTGAAATTCCGGATGCGCGGGTTGTGGCATAGACTTCCGATGATAGCGGCACAAATTCGCAATCACCATCCGCTCCCATTCCGAGAAGCCCGCCAGATCGGAGTTCGCCACCAAATACAACGAATGCTTGTGATGCCGCGATTCGTTCACGAAATGTCCGATGTTATACAAATACGTGGCCGCTTCCAGCAATTGACCGTGCGCCGGGGGCAGGCCGTGCAGTGCGCGGAGCCTTTCGAAAATCGTCACCGCGAGCCAAGCTACCTTACGGGTGTGGGGAGCGGAAATTCCGTAGCGCCGCGAGATGCCCTGCACCACGCGTCTACGATCGGCATCGAGCCGCGCCTGCGCCAAACCCACGCGCCGGTGCGCCAGATCCGCAATGACGCCTTCGCGCACGCCCGCCGTCGAATAATACAGCCGCGGAAGCTGGAGAAGTTCGACAAACTGGTTCAGCACGGCGACCCCCGCAACGATGATTTCCGCGCGCCGCGGACCAATGCCCACAATCGCCTGGCGATCCGCCAAGCTCATCGACGTCACTTCTTTGTACAACCGCCGGATTTGCGGACCCGTGGCCGGCAAACGATCGGCATGCTCTCGCTTCGAGCGCCGCACGCGATTCACGGCACACACAACCGCTGCCGCCGTGGACGATGTCGCAATCATCCGATCAATCTTCGACGTCCCCATGCGTGATGCCGGAGCCGCGATTCTTTCGCGAATATAGTTTTCCAGACGCGCCAATTCGCGAGGATCGGGAGGATCGCTCTTCAGAAATAATTCCGTCAAGCGGACCGCTCCCAGAGGCTTCGAAAACGAATCCACGATGTGGCCGCCATCCGCTAGAACGATTTCCGCGCTGCCGCCGCCAACGTCGACGATCAGGATTCGCTGCTCGGGATGCGGCCACTGGCTTTGCACGCCCAGGTGCACCAAACGCGCTTCTTCCAGCCCGGAAATGATCTCCACGGGAGTGCCCAAAATGGTAGACGCGCGCGCCAGAAATTCAGGCTGATTCCCGGCATCGCGCAACGCAGCGGTGCCCACCGCGCGGACGGCCAGCAGATCCAACTTGCTGTACTTCGCCGCCATCATCTCCAACGCGTCGCACGCCGCATCCATCGAGGCGCCGCTCATCTTGCCATCGTGGAAAACGCCGGCGCCTAAGCGCACCACCTGACGTTCCGCCGCCAGCGGAATCATCTCGCCTTCGGGGCCCACTTCGGCCGCCAGCATGCGAATGGAATTACTGCCGATATCGATCGCCGCGTATCTAGACATGAAGCTTCGTGGAACGAGTGTCCTGCCGCGAACCGTAAATTCCCCGCAGCCTACTCGTATGATAGGGGACAGGTCATCGTTTTCAAAGCTGCGTCGCGATGAAACGCAGGCACACCGCTTGTTCGCAGTCTATTTACGAAGAAAACGAAAACGGGCCCCCGGTAAGGGGCCCGCACGCAAATACGACAAATTGTTTCTGGATTGGCTGAAGAACTACAGCAATTCGCTAGCTGCGAAGAAGAAAGGAATCTCCACGGCAGCGGTTTCAGGAGCATCCGAGCCATGCACGCAATTGCGTTCGATGGACGCCGCAAACATCTTGCGAATGGTTCCTTCGGCGGCGTTCGCGGGATTGGTGGCACCCATGGTGTCGCGCCACTTCTTGATCGCGCCCTCGGCTTCGAGCGCAAGCACAACCACGGGTCCTTCGGTCATGAACGTGACGAGCGACGCAAAAAACGGACGCTCGCGGTGCACGCCGTAGAAGCTCTCGGCTTCAATCTGACTGATGCGGCGCTGCTTCATTCCGACAATGCGGAATCCCGCCTTTTGGATCATCGCGAGGATGGCTCCGCTTTGCCCGGCCGCCACGGCGTCGGGTTTAATGATGGCAAATGTTCTTTCCATAAGTATTGTGGGGCGCGCTATTTCAGCGCCGCCTTGATCCTTTGTCCGATTTCAGCGGGCGTGGCACAGACGGAAATTCCGGCCGCTTCCATGGCCGCCATCTTGTCCGATGCCTTGCCGCTGCCGCCGGAAATAATGGCGCCGGCGTGGCCCATACGACGTCCGGGAGGCGCAGTCTGCCCCGCGATGAAGCCAACCACCGGCTTCTTCACGTTCGCCTTGATATTCCGCGGCGATCTCTTCGTTGTTGCCGCCGATTTCGCCGATCATCACAATCGCGTGGGTGTCGGGATCCGCGTTGAACAACTTGATGGCATCCAGGTGCGTCGTGCCGATGATGGGATCGCCACCGATGCCGATACACGTGGACTGCCCGATTCCGAGAGCCGTCAACTGGCCCACCGCTTCATAAGTCAAGGTGCCGGAGCGCGAAACCACTCCGACGTTGCCGGGCTTATGAATGTGATACGGCATGATGCCGATCTTGCATTCCCCTGGCGTAATGATGCCGGGGCAGTTCGGACCGATCAGACGCGTCTTGGGATAAGCCTTCAGATAATCCCAGGCGATGACCATGTCGTTCTGCGGGATACCTTCGGTGATGCAGACCACCAGTTCGATGCCTGCGTCGGCCGCTTCCATGATGGCATCGGCGGCAAACGGAGGCGGCACGAAAATGACGCTCGCATTCGCGCCGGTTTTTTTCACAGCATCGGCAACGGTGTTAAACACGGGACGATCAAGGTGTGTTTGACCACCCTTGCCCGGCGTGGTTCCACCGACGACGTTCGTTCCCGAAGCGATGGCTTGCTGCGCGTGAAATGTTCCTTCTTTGCCGGTGAACCCTTGCACCAGCACACGGGTATTTTTATTGACTAGAACGCTCATACCGCCAACCCCACCACTTTCTGCGCGCCGTCCAGCATGCCATCGGCGACTGTGAAATTGAATCCAGAATCCTTCAGAATTTGCCGGCCCGCTTCCACGTTGGTTCCTTCCATGCGAACCACGATGGGGAGCTTCACCTTCAATTCGCGAGCCGCCGCCACGACGCCCGTCGCGAGCGTATCGCAGCGCAGAATGCCGCCGAAAATATTGATAAACACGGCCTTGACGGCGGTATCGGAAAGCAGAATGCGGAACGCGTTCTTGATCTGTTCCGCGTTGGCGCCGCCGCCGACGTCGAGGAAGTTCGCCGGACTGCCGCCCGCGTACTTGATGATGTCCATGGTGGCCATGGCCAAGCCGGCGCCGTTCACCATGCAAGCGACGTTACCGTCGAGCTTGATGTAGTTGAGGCCGAACTTGGAGGCTTCCACTTCGAGAGGATCTTCTTCGTTGAGGTCGCGCAGTTCCACCAGATCCTTATGGCGGAACATGGCGTTGTCGTCGATGTTGAATTTGGCATCGAGCGCGAAGACGTTGCCGTCCTTGGTCAGAATAAAAGGATTGATTTCGGCGAGCGTGGCATCCATCGCCTCGGTTGCCTTGGCCAGAGCCATCATGGCCGCGGCGGCCTTGTTGGCGACCGCGCCGGGAATGCCGATGCCGAACGCCAGCTTGCGGGCTTGGAACGGCTGCAGTCCCATGCCGGGCTCGATGGTTTCCTTCAGGATCTTCTCGGGCGAATGCGCGGCGACTTCTTCAATTTCCATGCCGCCTTCGGCCGACGCCATAAATGTGTTCTTGCCGGTGGCGCGATCGAGCACGATGCCGAGATAGAGTTCTTTCTCGATCGGCAACGTTTCTTCGATCAGCAGGCGCTTCACGACGCGGCCTTCGGGGCCCGTCTGGTGCGTGATGAGCGTCATGCCGAGAATTTTTTCGGCAATGACACGCGCATCCGCGGCATCCTTCGCAACTTTTACGCCGCCGCCCTTTCCGCGTCCGCCGGCGTGAATCTGTGCCTTCACAACGACGCTACCGCCGATCTTCTTGGCCGCTGCTTCGGCTTCATCAACCGTGTAGGCGACCTCGCCCCTGGGCACCGGCACGGCGTACCGCGCAAGCAGGGCTTTAGCCTGATATTCGTGGATCTTCATGTTGGTTTATGGGAATGGAACGAACCTCCAATATAACATCCACGGCACGCCCAGCGCGCGCTCCAGAGGACATTCTTTCAGATGACTCGGGCGCGTGTTACCGGAAATTCATAAACAAGACACAGGAAGCCGCCGCCGCAGGGAATCGTGGCACAGGCAGGATTCACAAGCACCCGGAGCATTCGACGACGGTCTGCGCGATGATGGAAGATTCGCATGTCCCTGCTTCCTTTTCTCCATCGCGCGGCTGCTGGCGACGACCTGACGGCGGTTCAGGCGCACGAGGCGATGACCGTTTTGCTCGAAGGCCGCGCGAGCGATGCGACCATTGCCGGATTTCTCGTGGCGCTGCGCCTGAAAGGCGAGACGGCCTCCGAACTTGCGGGCTTCGCGCGGGCGATGCGCGAAAAATCTGTTTTTGTAGATGCAGGTCCTGATGTTCTCGACATCGTCGGCACCGGTGGCGATGATGCCGGGACGTTTAACATCTCTACCGTGGCGGCCATGGTGCTGGCGGGTGCGGGCGTGCCCGTGGCCAAGCACGGGAATCGCGCGATTTCGGGACGCGTGGGCAGCGCGGACGTATTAGAGGCGCTCGGCGTGAGAATCGCACTGACGCCAGAGGAATCGGTTCGTGCGATTCGTGAAATCGGACTGGGATTCTTGTACGCCCCGCATTTACATCCGGCCATGAAGTACGCGCAGCCGGTGCGGCGCGAGTTGAAGATGCGAACGGTGTTCAATTTATTAGGCCCGCTGGCGAATCCAGCGCGCGCGCAGTATCAATTGATTGGAGCACCGTCGTCGAAAGCTGCCGGGATCATGGCCGAGGCGCTGCAGCAGTTGGGCACAAGACATTCGTTCGTAGTTCACGGCTCGGTCTCGGAAACCACGGGGCTGGACGAAATCAGCACCGTGGGATCGACGGATGTATTCGAAGTCCGCGACGGCCGGGTCGAAAAACACGTTTGGACGCCGGAAGATTTTGGCATCCCCCGCGCGAAGCTTGCGGATCTGGCAGGCGGCGACGCCGCCGAGAATGCCGAGATCATCCGCGGCATCCTCGCAGGTGTTCCCGGCGCACGACGGGACATTGTATTGATAAACGCGGCAGCGGCATTGCTGGCGTGCGGCAAAGCGAGTGGCATGCACGAGGCTGTGCAAATGGCAGCACAATCCATCGACTCACGGCGCGCGATGGACGTCCTGAAGAAGCTGCAAGAGAAGTTTCCGGCCGCTTAAATCGCGGGCCACGGGCGTATCGCCACGCTGCAAAAAGATAGTTGATACCATAGTTCCACACAGAGGCCTTCCGCATGAAACGAATGTTTGGAAACGCACGATTACTGCTCGCACTGATTGTGATATCCACGAGCGCGACGATGTATGGGCAAGTGACGGCGTCGATCACGGGACACATTGAGGATGCGTCCGGCGCGGCGGTTTCGGGCGTCAACGTCAGCATCACGAGCCAGGAAACCGGTGCCGCGCGCACGGCGACGACCGATGCCGCGGGCAACTATCGGGCCGCCGCGTTGCCGGTGGGTCCGCAGGACATTCGTGCGACAAAGGCGGGTTTTAAATCCGAGGTGCGTGCGGGGATCCGGCTGGCCGTGGGCCAGGAAGCGGTGGTCAATCTGAAGCTCGAAGTGGGACAACTAGCAGAGCAGGTTACGGTCACGGGCGAAGCCCCCGTGGTGAATACAACGACGTCATCGATTGCAGGGTTGGTTGGCGAACGCGAGGTGAAAGATCTTCCGCTCAACGGCCGCAGCTTCGATAACTTGATCACGCTGAATCCAGGGGCGATCAGCTACAACCTGAAAAGCGCGAACACCAGCACTAGCAACGGCAACACGTTCTCGGTGGCGGGGCGGCGTCCAGGCGACAATATTTTATTGCTGAACGGCGTGGAATATACGGGCGCGAGTCAACTGGCGGTAACGCCGGGCGGCGTGAGCGGGCAACTCTTGGGAATTGACGCCGTGCGCGAATTCAACGTGCTCAGTGACACGTACTCCGCCGAGTACGGGAAGCGCGCCGGCGCACAGGTGACGGTGGTGACGCAATCCGGCAGCAATCGCATGCATGGATCGCTGTTCGAGTTCTTGCGCAATAGCACGCTCGATGCGCGCAGTTTTTTGGATCAGGCGAGCGCGCCTCCCTTTCGTCGCAATCAATTTGGCGGAGCGCTGGGAGGGCCGCTGAAGAAAGATCGTCTGTTCCTGTTTGGCAACTACGAAGGGTTCCGGCAAAGCCTCGCCGTCAGCAGCTTGAGCGTGGTGCCTGACGATCTGGCGCGCAGCGGGCAGTTGCCAAACGCAGCGGGCGTTTACTCCGCGGTGGCGAATCTGAATCCCACGATGCTCGGATACATGACGTTCTGGCCCAAGGCGAATGGTCCCGAGTTGCTCTCGAACGGAGTGGCCACAGGTACGGCGCTCTCCTTCAATAACCCCAAACAGAGCATCCACGAGGATTTCGGCACGATGCGCGCGGACTACATTCTGCGGGATCGCGACACGCTTTCCGCCGCGTACACGCTGGACGACGGGACAAGCTTGATCCCCACGGCGGATCCTCTGTTCGGCTCGGCGTCCGCACTACGCAGCCAAGTGGTGAGCTTGCAGGAAACACACATCTTTTCTCCACGAGTGCTGAATAGTTTCACGGCTGGATTTTCGCGCGCCGGATTCAATTTCGATTCTTCTCCGTACACGACGTTCGCGCCGGGGCTTTCGTTTGTCACGGGGCAAGGTCCTGGAGGCATCGTGGTCGGCGGCGGCGTCACCACCACGGGACTTTCAGGGATTACGTCGGCGGGTCCGAACAATGCGGCCGGTGTTTCAAATCGCCGCAATATTTTCACACTGGCGGATAGTGTGCAGTGGACGCACGGGATCCATCAAGTTAGCTTTGGCGTGTGGTTCCAGAGATTGCGCGATAACGAAAACAGCGCGTCGCGACGGCTGGGCCAAGCGACTTTCACCACGCTAACGACGTTTCTCCAGGGAACGACGAGCAATTTCCAAGTTGTGCCCTCAGCCAACGAACTCGGGTGGAGAAGTCTTTTCGGAGCCTTCTTTATCGAGGATTCCGTGCGGCTGCGTTCCAACCTGACGCTGCGAATCGGCCTGCGGGACGAGTTCACCACGGGATGGAACGAAGCTTCGGGACGTGCAGCAAACTACATCACCGATGGCAGCGGCGTGCTGCTCACGGCTCCGCGCGTGGCGGATTCGGTTTACACACAAAACAATGCCAAGCGTCTCTTTGCCCCGCGCGTCGGGCTCGCGTGGGATGTTCGCGGCAATGGGAAGACCGCCATCCGCGCGGGCTTCGGCACGTACTATTCGTTGATCGATGCGCTCGCGTTCCTACTGAATTCCCTGCCCCCGTATAACGGCTCGGCGACGTACACCGGCGCCCTGTCGTCGTTCCTTCCGATCACGCCCGGCGCGCAGCCTCCTACTGGAACGATCTTCGCGCCGCAAGGCGTTCAGCCCGATGCAAAAACGCCCACCGTGCAGGAATGGAATATCACGGTGGAGCACCAATTGGCATCCAACATGGCGTTGCGCGTTTCTTATGTTGGATCGCACGGCTACCACGGCTTGATCAGCGTGGACCCGAACAGCATCCCCGCGCAGATTTGCGCGAATGCGGCGGGCTGCACGGCAGGCGGCATCGGCACCACCACCAGCACCGTGGCGCAAGGTACGCAGTACATCCCCGTGGGCAAGCGTCCGAATCCGAATCTTTCCGGCGGCTTCTTCTGGTACACGGAGGGCAACAGCAGCTACAACGGATTGCTGGTGGACGTATCGCGCCGCCTGACGAAGGGATTGCAGGTGCGCGGGAACTTCACGTGGTCCAAGAGCCTGGACATGAATTCCGGCTTGACTGGAGCGCAGGCCAACAATCAAGCGCAGATGATTCTGGATCGCAACGATCTTCGTCGCGATTGGGGCCCGTCCGCGCTGAACGCCGCGCGCCAGGCCAGTATTTCCGGAAGCTACGCACTGCCGTTCGGACGCGGCAAACAGTTCTTCAACAATGCCACGGGACTCGCGGACAAGCTCGCGAGTGGATGGCAGATCAACGGCATTGCGACCATGCTGAGCGGCTTCCCGCTTACTCCGCTCGTCGGCGCGAGCCGTTCGGGCGATGGCGATACGCGCAATCCGGACCGGCCTTCCCTGAACCCGGCGTTCACGGGACCCGTGGTGCTGGGCAATCCCGGGCAGTGGTTTAATCCCAATGCATTCGTGCTGCCCGCGCCGGGAACATACGGAAATCTGGGACGCGGCGTGTATGAAGGACCGGCGCTGGCAGATACCGATGTCTCGCTCTTCAAGACAACCGCCCTGCGCAAAAACGTTAGCTTGCAGTTTCGCGCGGAGGTCTTTAATTTACTGAATCGCTCAAATTTCGGAACTCCGAACGCGACGGTTTTTTCGGGTACCGCGTTTAGCTCTTCCGCTGGATTGATCACGTCGCAGGCGACGTTCCCCCGGCAAATTCAATTCGGACTCAAGCTGGTTTTCTAGAAAGTTTGCGGAGTTTTTGAAGGCTGCCGTGGCGAGAGGGCGTGGTAGAACCCCAGGCGTGAGGCTGGGGATACAGCCACTCTGATCGCACTTGCCAATGTATCCCCGGACTCACGTCCGGGGTTTTACCATTTCGCGGCCTAGGTCTGCACGAACCATGAAACTGGCCTAGCCGACGGCACGGCAACAGGAAGTGTGGCAGGCGTCAGCATTCGCACGCCGGAATCGCCTGCCCCCTCGCCAGCATTCCTGGTATTTGCGGTCAATACGATTTCGAGGCATCCCGATTTCGTAGACGCGGCAAGCTCCGCGCTCGCGCGGGGAGTCACCAGCGCCAGATACTCCAGGATCATGTAAATGGTCCCTTCGGTTGGCACAACAAACGAGGCTTCCTGCGTGTGGAAGCGCAGCCGGGCTCCGCGTAAATTGAGGCGATAGCAAAGGAACGCGGCGCAATCAACGGCGGCTTCAAACCAGGCGAGCGCATCGTCCGGCACATTCAAATCCAAGGCGATGGAAACTTCCTGATCCTCTTCGCGCGCGAACTCGCGCACCTGCAGAGCGCCCGTATGCGCGGTTGCTTTCCAGTCCACATGACGCGCACTCTCCAGCGCTTCATACGGACGGATGCGATAGAAATCGTGACCGGGGCCGCGGCGGCGCGCCTCTAGATCGCCTGAGATGGAGGCCAGCAACTCCTCGAATTCAGGACGGCCATCCAAACAAGGATAGACAAGAATGTCGTGCCTGGTTGTCACTTCTTCGCGGCGTTCGGCAAAGCCAAACGGAAAGCGGGTAGTGAAGGCAAAGCTCCGTTCACGCCAGCGGCCACGGTGCGGAAAGAAGAGCTCCACGGGCTCTTCCAAAGTGGCACCGCGAGGAATCAGGGGAAAGAACAGCGAGCAATCGAAACCCGATTCGGCGGAACCCGTCACTTGAATGGCGAAGGACGACATCCAGTGCTTCAGATTCCGGAGCCGCACGGCAGCGCGGATTTTTCGGCGCGCGGAAAGATGCTCCGGCAAGAGAATGTCGATCTCCAAGCCAGAGAGCCCTAGCTTGCTGACGAATCCCGAAATGCCCAGCACGCCGAGCATCGCCGCGAGGACTAGGAACAGCAAATTGTTCGCCGAAAGCACTGCGGCAAAAGCCAGCAACACAATTCCGAACGCGAACATGAGCCCCGTGCGCGTCACGTTCTGCCGGAAGGCTCCGGGCCATAAGCGGCGGAGTTTGCGAAGTGGGCTCATGACGAAGCCTCGGTACCCGTGGTCAGATTTGCGACTGGAATGCCCGTCGCTTCCGGCTCTGCCGTGGGTTTGCTGACACGCGCGATGGCGTTCACTAATCTTCGGTACGGAATCTTCGACGGCCAGTCGAAGCCGATCCATTCGCCGTCGCGCCAGCTGGCTCCGTACCAGCGCGTCAGAATCGCAAGATGCTCGCCGCGCGGTTCTCCGTCGGGTTTCAATGAGGCGACGGCATCGCGCAAACGATGATCCATGGATTGCCCCGCCCCGGCGGATTCGGAAAGCGCGAGACGCACTTGCTTTTGCCAGCGTCCGCCAATCAGGAACCACAGATCCACGCATTCGTGCGCGGCCGAAGGCGTCACGGCAACTCCGGCGAGCCGGTCCAGCGTGCGCGCCAAATCGCCAGAGAGTGCGCAGACGGCTTCAATGCGCTCGGCGCGCTCATGCAAGCGCGCGGCTTCTTCGAATTGCAGCTCGGTACTGGCGCGATCGCGAGCTTGCTCTACGGGCTCCAGTAAGGAGGCTCCGTCGGTCCGCAAGAATTGTTCGACGCGACCGACTTCGGTACGATACTCCTCGATACCCACCGCCTGCTGGCAAGGACGCGCGCACTTATTCATTTCCCCGTATATGCATCCGGGATGCTCCGGCGAAGGCTCCAGATTTTCCTCGCAGCGGCGGATTTGAAACAGGTCGAGCATGGCGGCATCGAAACGTTCGGCTGCAGCGCGACTCGCAAAAGGACCGTAGAGCAATCCGCGACTGAAGCGCGTGGTGATCATCGTACGCGGAAAAGCATTATCCGTCGTCAGCTTGACGAACGCGGGCATCCGCAGGCGGGTGATGCGAGGCCAGTCTTCCGGAAAATGGTGCCGCGCGAGTTCCAGATGAATAAACGCGGACTCGAGTTGCGATCCGGTGAGCCAATAGTCGATGCGATCAACGACGCTGCCGAGATTTAAGAGTTTCGACGCGCGGCCCGAGTCGCCGAGCAAGCGCTTCAGCCTGCGCCGGAGCAAAGATGTTCGCGCCAAGTAAGGCTTGCCGTCTCCGGCAAACAACAGAAATACGGCGGGGCGATCGGGCACAGATTCGATGTCGTTCGGATGAACAGTCCGTGGCTCGCGCACATTCAGATTCTAGCGTGCAACGTGCGACACTCGACAGTATGCGCAGCCATGAGGCTACTGCTCGGCGTATCTCGGCACTCAGCCTTGCGGCGAGCGCCGTGCTGGCTGTGATCAAGATCAACGTGGGACTATCGGCGAGTTCAACGGCCGTTGTGTCGGACGGTGTGGAATCGGCGTCGGATTGCGTGACCTCCGGGCTCGTGCTGCTGGGCTTGTGGATTGCCGCGAAACCTTCCGACAGCGATCATCCTTACGGACACGGGCGCTTCGAGATCCTGAGTGGCTTGACGATCGGGGTACTGCTGGCCGTGGTCGGCACGGGGATTTGCATCGAGTCGCTCGTCCGCCGCAATGTGACTCACGTCGTTTCTGCCTACGCCATTTGGCCGTTGATTTTGTCAATCATCGTAAAAGCGGGTTTCGCCGCCGCTAAGTTTCGCGCGGGAGAGCGCACGGGAAGCTCCAGCATGAGTGCGGATGCGCGGCACGATTTATTGGATTTGACGTCCGGCGTAGTCGCGCTCGTCGGAGTTTCCTTCGCCCTGACGCATCCCTCGTATGCCGCCGCCGACCATTGGGCGGGCTTCTGCGTTGGTCTGATTGTTATTTTTGTGGGATTGCGCGTAGCGCGTGAAACGGTTTTATTTCTCGTGGACACGATGCCCGATGAGAAACAGATGGGCGAGATCCGCCACGCGGCGTTGTCCGTCGCCGGCGCCAAAGGCGTGGAAAAATGTTTCGCGCGCAAAACCGGCCTGCGCTATCACGTCGATCTGCATCTGGAGGTAGATCCGCAGTTGACCGTGCGCGAATCCCACAACATTGCTACGGAAGTTCGCATTGCCGTGAAGACCGAAGTACCGTGGGTAGAGGACGTATTGGTGCACGTGGAACCTTTCGAAGTTCTCGGCACCACCCCGCATATTTCGGAGATCTCTCAAAAAGGCTAGCGCCCTAAAACATGGAAAATCGAGCCATTGCCCGCATGCTTTCGGAAACCGCCGACCTGATGGAGATCGCCGCGGAAGATTCGTTCCGCATCCGCAGTTATCGGACGGCGGCAGAGGTGGTGCAGAGTTATCCCGAGCAGCTTTCTTCGGTCGTGAAGGATCCCGCCCGAAAATTGACCGACATCGCGGGCATCGGCAAAGGCATCGCCGCCATTATTCAGGAAATCGAGGAGCGCGGCAGCTTTGAGCGTCGCGACGAAATGCTGGCAAAGTATCCGGCATCTCTGCTGGAATTGTTCAGCATCCAGGGGCTAGGACCGAAAAGCGTCCGCTTGTTGTACGACACCTATCGCGTCCAGACCATCGACGATTTGGAGCGTATTTGCAAAGAACAAAAGTTGCGCGAACTGCCGCGCATGGGCGCGAAGCTCGAAGAGAAGGTCCTGCGCTCCATTGGGAGCTATCGAAAAACGCAGGGACGCTTTCTGCTTTCGTTCGGACAGCGTGCGGCCGACGAGCTGATCGAGTATCTGAAAGCGATTCCCGGCGTCGGAAACGTCACTGCCGCGGGTAGCTTGCGCCGCGCCAAGGAAACCATTGGCGATCTCGACCTGCTCGCCACGGGCCCAGGGGCCGCAGACGCGATTGAGAAATTCGTCACGCATCCCAAGGTGCATGAGGTGCTGGGCAAGGGACCGACGAAGGCCAGCGTGAAGTTCGGGCTCGAAGGTTTGCAGGTGGATTTGCGGGCGCTGGCTCCGGACAGTTTTGGTGCCGCGCTGCAATATTTCACCGGCAGCAAAGAGCACAACGTGGCGTTGCGATCTCGCGCGCAGAAGATGGGCCTGACGCTCAACGAATACGGGCTCGCCAAAGTGGAAGGCGGCGAACGGGTGGCGAGCGCAACCGAGGAAGAGATTTACGCGGCCCTGGGGCTCGATTGGATTGCGCCGGAACTGCGTGAAAACGCGGGCGAGATCGAAGCCGCGGCCGCGCATCGCCTACCGAATCTCTTAACGCTCGATCAGATTCGTGGCGACCTGCACATGCACACGACGGAGACCGACGGCCGCGCAACACTCGAGGAAATGGCAGAGGCTGCGCACGAAGCCGGCTACGAATACATCGCCATCACGGATCACTCCAAGGCTTTGGCCATGGCCAACGGGCTGGACGAAAAGCGCGCCATTGCATTCGCGCATCGTGTTCGTGACATGAAGCACAGGTCGCACGGACTGCACCTGTTCAGCGGCATTGAGTGCGACATCCGGCGCGATGGAAGCATGGATCTGGAAGACGACGCACTCGCCGAACTCGATTGGGTCATCGGCAGCGTACATAGCTACATGAACCTGGAATCGGCGGAGATGACCGATCGTTTGCTGCGCGCACTCGAAAATCCTTATCTGCGCGTGCTGGGGCATCCCACGGGGCGCGTGTTGCTGCATCGCGAATCGTTCCCATTCGATTTCGAAATGATCGCGACGGAAGCGGCCAAGCGCGGCGTTCTGCTCGAAATCAACGCAAGCCCGGAGCGATTGGATCTTTCTGAGCCCCTCATCCGCGCGGCCAAGGCGAGACGCTGCAAGTTCGTCATTTCGACGGATGCGCATCAGCAGAAGCATCTTGCGAACATGCAGTACGGCGTAAGGATGGCACGCCGCGGATGGCTGGAAGCGTCCGACGTGGTCAACACGCGCCCGGCTGCAGACTTCATAAAGCTCGTAAAAAAATAATGAAACTCATTTCGTCCAAGGAAATCACTACGAACCGGATCTTCACCGTCACGCAGGATCATGCGGTCGATCCCAGCGGCTTCGAGATTCAGCGCGCCATCGTACACCATCGAGGGTCGGCCGTCGTCATGCCCGTCGACGACAAGAAACGGATCTTACTGGTCAAGCAATATCGCCTCGCCGCGCGCAAGTATATGTGGGAACTGCCCGCGGGCACGGTGGATCCGGGCGAAACCGTATTGCAAACCGCTCGGCGCGAGTTGGCGGAAGAAACAGGCTTGCGGGCGCGCAAGATGCAAAAGCTCGCGGAATTCTATCCGAGTCCCGGATTTTTGACCGAGAAAATGACGATCTATCTCGCCACCAAATTGACGAAGGGCGAGGCCACGCCGATGGACGACGAGCGCATCGACATGCAGTGGTTCAAGGCGAAAGAGATCGACAAGATGATTCGCGAAGGCAAAATCCAGGACGCGAAAACGAACATCGGCTTCCTGCGCTGGAAGCGCTACTTCTAATTTCCGCGCAGGTCTCGCAGGTATGCGAACATCGCATCGAGAGCGATAGCACGATGACTCACGGTCACCTTGCGCTCGATGGGAGCTTCGCCGAAGGTGCAAGCAAAAGGCTCGTAATAGAAAAGCGGATCATAGCCAAAGCCGCCGGTTCCGCACGGCGCATCCAGGATGCGGCCTTCGACAGCGCCGCGAAATGTTTTTACCAGGCGGCCGTCCTTCACTAACGCAATGACGCAGACGAAGCGCGCAGTCCGATCCTGTGCGCCGCGAAGGCGTTCGAGAAGCAACGCATTGTTCTGCTCGTCGGTGGCATGTTCGCCCGCGAAGCGCGCCGAGCGCACGCCGGGATCTCCTCCGAGCGCGTCGACCTCCAGGCCAGAGTCGTCGGCAAACAAATAGCCGTCGATATGCCGCCCGTAGGCAATGGCCTTTTCGGCGGCGTTGGCCTCGAACGTGTCACCCGTCTCGTCTGGGGCCGAAACCGCAACCGGCAATTTCCGCACGTCGAAGTCCGGCGCGGCAAGCTGAAACTCTCGCAGTTTTCCCGGATTCCCGGTGGCACAATACACGATCATCGTTCTGACTATCTTTCAAGACCGCGCTGCAGTTCCACAAGCTCTGCGATGCCCGCGCGTCCCAGGGCCATCAACTGCGCGAGCTGTTCGTCGTCGAACGGCGTCTTCTCGGCCGTCGATTGCAACTCCACGTAACGTCCGGCGCCGGTCATCACGATATTCATGTCGACGTCAGCTTGCGAATCTTCCTGATAGCAGAGATCGAGCATAGGGACGCCATTGACGATGCCGACGCTGGTGGCGGCCACGAAATCGCGAATCGGCGAACGCTTTACGGCTCCGAACTTTACCAGATTGCGAACCGCTGCCGAGAGCGCGATGTATGCGCCTGTGATGGCTGCCGTTCGGGTTCCTCCGTCGGCTTGCAGGACGTCGCAATCGAGCAGAATGCTGCGCTCCCCGAGCACGTCGAAATCGATGACGGAACGTAGCGCTCGACCGATGAGGCGTTGAATCTCCATGGTGCGTCCCGAAGGGCGACCCTTGGTGACTTCGCGCGGCGTGCGGGTTGCCGTGGCGCGCGGCAGCATGGAATATTCGGCCGTCACCCAACCTTTGCCGGAGTTGCGCAAGAACGGCGGCACGGATTCTTCGACCGACGCCGTACAGAGCACGCGCGTGTTGCCGACTTCAATCAGGACCGAGCCCTCTGCCGTAAGCAGATAGTTGGTGGTTACTTTCACGGGACGCATTTGGCCCGCCTGACGCTGGTCAATTCTCATAAACCTCTCCAGGTCTCATGTATCTCTCCGGGTCTTATAGGTATGTCCGGGCTTCATCAATTGCCCTTTAGGATTTCGAAAAACAAAAAGCCCATCACGGCAAAAATGCCGAGAATCAAGATGGCGCATGGGATGACCCGCAAGTTCGACGTATTGGGCGCCGGCTTCTTGCGCGATCCGGCTGCTTTGAATTTTGCCATAGGAATAAAAACGAAAGGCGGGCGCGGGCGCAGTGGTCGCGCACCGCTCGCATTCCTTTACGTGTAACACACCCGCGCGCGAGTTACCGTGTGCAACGAACCACGGCTGTTGGACAATAAGGTTGTGGCACAGGGCGCGGCAGGGAAAAGCGACGCGGCATTTAAAG
>CAITIX010000112.1 GCA_903892565.1 uncultured Acidobacteriia bacterium | reverse complement strand
TGCTCTGGCTTCCATGTTGTTTCCTATGCCGCCGCCTATGCCGGCTTCGCCGATTTCTCGGGCGCTGCCTTGGCCGCGTGACCCTTAAACGTCCGGGTGGGAGAGAACTCGCCGAGCTTATGACCCACCATATTTTCCGTCACGTAAACCGGGATGAACTTCTTGCCGTTATGCACGCCGAGCGTATGCCCGATGAACTCCGGCAGAATCGTGGAGCGGCGCGACCACGTCCGAACCACTTTCTTCTCGTTCTTCGCGTTCATCGCATCCATCTTCTTCATCAGATGGTCGTCGACGAACGGTCCTTTAGCTAGTGAACGTCCCATGATTTGCTGCCTCTATCTCTTCTTCTGCTTGCGCGTCACGATCCACTTATCCGTGCGCTTGTTATTGCGAGTCTTGTATCCGCGAGTCGGCTGCCCCCAGGGCGTCACCGGATGGCGGCCACCGCTGGTCTTACCTTCACCACCACCGTGCGGGTGATCCACCGGGTTCATCGAAACGCCTCGGTTGTGAGGACGCTTGCCCATCCAACGCGTGCGGCCCGCTTTACCGTGGCTGACGTTTTCGTGCTCGACGTTGCCCACCTGACCGACGGTCGCGTAGCAATCCGCCAACACTTTGCGAATCTCGCCAGACGGAAGCTTCAAGAGCGCCACTTCGCCTTCGCGCGAAACCAGCTGAACCTGAGCTCCAGCCGAGCGCGCCATCTGGCCGCCCTTGCCCGGCTTCAGTTCCACGTTGTGGACCACGGTACCGGCTGGGATGTTCTTCAGCGGAAGCGAATTGCCCACCAAGATATCGGCCGTCGGACCCGACATCACCTTGCGACCCACTTCGATGCCGACTGGCGCCAGGATGTAACGCTTTTCGCCGTCTACATAGTGGAGCAGAGCAATGCGCGCGCTGCGGTTGGGATCGTATTCGATCGCCGCGACCACCGCCACCACGTGCTTGTCGCGCTTGAAGTCGATGATGCGATACGCCTGCTTGTGTCCGCCGCCGATAAAACGCGAGGAAACGCGTCCCGTGCTCGAGCGTCCACCCGACCGCTTTTTGCCTTCGAGCAGGCTCTTTTCCGGCTTCTTCTTGGTCAGGTCGTCACGCATCAGGACCGTTGTGAAACGGCGCGAAGGCGTAGTTGGTTTGAAACTTTTTACCGGCATGTTAGATCTCCGCGTACTCCGGCATCTTCTGGCCGGCCTTCAGGCGCACATACGCCTTTTTCCAATCCGCACGATATCCCGAGAAGCGTCCGCGGCGGCGAAGTTTGCCCGCTGTGGTCGACGTACGAACTTCTTCGACCTTCACCTTGAACGCCGCTTCCACCGCGTGGCGGATCTGCGTCTTGTTGGCATCGGCCGCCACTTCGAAACACAACGTCCGTTCGCTGTCTTTCTTCGTGACGCCTTTTTCGGTCACCAACGGTTTTTTGATTACGCTAAAAATGTCCATGACTTATGCCAGCGCCTCCGACAATTTCTGGGCCGCCGCCTGGCTAAACAGCACCTGTGTGTGACCCAGCAAATCGTACACATTGACTTGATGGCTGGCCACCAGTTTCACGCCTTCCAGATTGCGACTGGAAAGTGCCAGATTACGATTCTCGCCATTGTCCACCATCAGCACCGTTCGCTCGGCCTTCAAAACATCGAGAGCCTGACGCATCACTTTAGACTTCGGCTCGCCGATCTTAAATTCGCTCACCACACGCAACTCACCGTCGCGGAGCTTGGCGGAAAGCGCACTCTTCAACGCGCCCAGCAACATCTTGCGTGGGAGTTTATAGGAGTAGTCTTTCGGTTGCGGTCCGTGCGTCGTGCCGCCATGGCGCCACAGAGGACTGCGGATCGAGCCCATACGTGCGCGGCCCGTGCCCTTCTGCTTCCACAACTTCTTGCCGGATCCGGCAACTTCGTGGCGCGTCTTGGTCGATGCCGTTCCACGACGCGTACCCGCCAGGTAATGGCGCACCGCTTCATACAACAACGCTTCGTTTACCGGAGCGGCGAAAACTTCGTCGGCCAGATCTACCTTACCGACGACCTTATTGTTCAGATCGATAACGTCTACGCTCGGCATGGCTACCTCTTGGCTCTCCTCAGAATGACGTAGCTTCCGTTCGGACCAGGAAGCGCGCCCTTCACCAGAATCACGTTGTCCTCGGCATCCACTTCGACGATTTCGAGGTTCCGCACCGTCACACGATCCGAACCCATGTGGCCGCCCATGCGCATTCCAGGAAACACGCGCGAGGGGAAGCTCGAAGCGCCGATGGAACCAGGCGCGCGATGGAACATCGAACCGTGCGTCGCATCGCTACCACGGAAGTGGTGACGCTTCACGACGCCAGCAAAGCCCTTGCCCTTGCTGATGCCGATCACATCGACCTTTTCCTTGGGCTTGAATTCGTCCGCCAGAACGCGGTCGCCCGCCTTCAAATCGCCATCGGTGCCCTCTTCCAGTCGGAACTCGCGAAGGAATTTCACCCCTTCGGCGCTCGACTTCTTCAAGTGGCCCGTCTCTGGCTTATTGATGTTCTTCTTCTTGGCGTATTCCATCAGGCCGAGCTGCACGGCATCGTAGCCGTCGCTCGCCGGAGTCTTCCGCTGCACGACGACACAGGGACCCGCCTTGACGACCGTCACAGGTACAACCTGCCCGTCGGCGCGGAACACCTGCGTCATCCCGATCTTTTTCCCTAAAATTCCTGGGCTCATTGCTAACTCCAAGGACCGTTGGCCACTAAACACTGGCCACTAGCCACTTATTTACCTTTTCCAAACGCCTTGATTTCGACGTCCACACCAGCCGGCAGATCCAGCTTCATCAACGCATCCACCGTGTCCTGCGTCGGCTCTAAAATATCGAGCAAACGCTTGTGGGTGCGGATCTCAAACTGCTCCCGGCTCTTTTTATCCACGTGCGGCGAGCGCAACACCGTATACGTGTTGCGGAGCGTCGGTAGTGGAATCGGGCCAGCGACGGTTGCACCGGTGCGCTTGGCCGTATCCACGATTTCCGTGGTCGATTGATCCAGCACACGGTGATCGTAGGCTTTCAGTCGAATTCGAATACGTTCTCTTAAGCTGCTCATCACTTGAACCGCGCACAACGCATTCGCTG
>CAITIX010000111.1 GCA_903892565.1 uncultured Acidobacteriia bacterium | reverse complement strand
TTTTCAAAAGCGGACAGTTCATGTGTGAATTAGACCGGACAGATCACATACTAGCGACAGTCTGAACGACACGTGTTGACAAGTGTTCAAATGTCCGGTATAGTTCTGAAATACTTGAGCTTTTAGTTTTTGTCGAGGACTCGACAATGGCCACGGCAGACGACAAAGACCCCGGGTTCCCTTCCGCAACCGAGATCGAGGATTACGAACACCTCATCGAGGACTATAGCCATTTGGCTCCTCCTTCGGAAGGGGAAGTCCTTCACGGCCACATAGTTAAGATCACGCCACAGGAAGCCATCGTGGACGTGGGCCTGAAACTGGAAGGCCTGGTCCCGATTGAACAGCTGCGCCAGCCGGATGGCAGCGTGGCGCTGAAGGCCGGCGACGCGATCGACGTGGTGCTGGACCGCTCGGGTCCGCAACCTGAAGGCTACGTGCTACTTTCCTATTCCCGCGCCAGCAGCCTGCGGATTTGGGACACGCTGGACGAAGCCATGCGCGATCAGCTGCTGGTTTCCGGCCGCGTGCTGGAACGCACCAAGGGAGGCCTCACGGTGGACGTCGGTGTGGTCGCGTTCATGCCGGGTTCGCAAGTGGATGTGCGGCCAATTCACGATCTGGATCAGTTCGTGGGCCAGGACATTCCGGTCAAAGTGATTAAGCTGAACCGGCGCCGCGGCAACGTGGTGGTGTCGCGCAAACTGGCCGTGGAAGAAGAAGTGAAATCGCGGCGGCACACGGCGCTGGAAAATTTGCACGAAGGCGACGTGGTGACCGGCACGGTCAAGAACCTGACGGAATACGGAGCGTTTGTGGATTTGGGGGGCATCGATGGCCTGCTCCACATCAGCGATATTTCGCACGGACGCATTGCGCATCCCTCGGAGGCGTTGCATCCGGGCGACGAAGTCACAGTCAAGATCCTGAAGTTCGATCGCGAAAAAGGGCGCATCTCGCTGGGGATACGGCAGCTGAATCCGGACCCTTGGGAGTCGATCCTGGAGCGCTATCCTCCCGGGGGCCGCGTGGTGGGCCGTGTGATGAGCACGACAGACTACGGAGCGTTTATCGAAATTGAACCGGGCGTCGAGGGACTGATCCACATTTCGGAGATGACCTGGAGCCGCCGGATGAAGCATCCGAACAAGGTGGTGAAGGTCGGCGATCAGGTGGAGGCCGTCGTGCTGGAAGTGAAGGCACGCGAACGCCGTGTGTCGCTCGGCATCAAGCAGTTGGAAGCCGATCCGTGGACGACGGTTGCGCAACGCTACAGCATCGGCTCGGTGGTGGAAGGCCGGGTGCGGAAATTATCGGACTTCGGGGCATTTCTGGAGATTGAAGAAGGCATCGATGGGCTGGTGCATGTGTCCGATCTTTCGTGGACCAAGCACGTGAAGCATCCGTCGGAGATGCTGAAGAAGGGGCAGGTGGTGCAGGCGGTGATCCTGAACATCGACGCTCCCAATCGCCGGCTTTCGCTGGGCGTAAAGCAGTTGCAGCCGGATTCCTGGGAAAGTTTCTTCCGCTCGCACGAAGTGGGCGATCTGGTGCGCGGAACGGTGTGCCGCACGGCTCCGTTTGGAATCTTCGTGGAGCTGGCTCCGGGTGTGGAAGGCTTGTGCCACAAATCGGAAGTGCCGCCAATGCCGGATCAGGCAGGCGACGCACTTCTACCGATGGGCGAAGAATACGACTTTAAGATCATCAAACTGAACGAGAACGAAAAGAAAATTGGACTGAGACTGAGGGCGGTGGCCGACGACGAGGAGCGCACGCGGCTGGAGGATTACCAAAGGCAGGCCGCAGCGGCTACTATGACTATAGAAGAAGCTATGAACATGAGGGGCAAAGGAGAAGACCGGTAAATGACCAAAGCCGAACTAATTGAGGAAGTTTCGCGCGTTGTGGAAATGACCCGGAAGGACTCCGAGGTTATCGTCGAGGCAATTTTCGACAGCGTCGTGAAGTCGCTGCGCGGCGGCGACAAGATTGAGATTCGCGGATTCGGGAGTTTTCGCACGCGTCAGCGCCAGCCGCGCGTGGGACGAAATCCGAAGACCGGTGCCCGGGTGGATGTTCCCGCCAAGCGCATTCCCTACTTCAAGCCGAGTAAGGAACTGAAGGACCTGGTGAATCACGAGAGTGGAGCGGGAGTTCCGCCGCCGGTCTCGGGCGACTAGTCGTCTTTCGCAGAGAGAATGTCGTGATTTGTCCGCTCCCTAACGGTCGCGGTTCGGTGCTGAAGACGATAAGCGAGCCGTCCTTTTCGCAAAAGTAGCACTGAACCCCGACGGCAAAGGCGGGCACTGGTCG
>CAITIX010000110.1 GCA_903892565.1 uncultured Acidobacteriia bacterium | reverse complement strand
GTTGCCGACTCAAATGCCGCCTTCGCTGAAAGCACTTCCGGAACCGTGCTGGCATCGAACTGCTGGCCCGCGCCGAGACCGATCCGCGACTGCGCCTGCCGCAAAGACGCTTCCGCCTGCTGCTGCGTTGCCTGCGCCTGTTCCAAACGAAGCCGAGCGTCGCGATCGTCCAAACGTGCGATCAACTGCCCCTGCTTCACAAAATCGCCGACTTCTACAGGAGTCTCCATCACACGCCCGGCCGCTTGCGGTGCCACGTCCGATGCTTCTTTTGCAACGAAGCTACCCGTAACCTGCACCGCCGCTGCCACGGGCCGCGACATCGCGCGAACGGTCGCCACTACGGGCGTTCTCTGCGACGCAGCCGGTGAATCCGACTTTGTTTCCGAAGCGGCGTTCTTCGATTTTCCGCATCCAGCCAACAGGATGCCCGCCGCGATCAACACCACCGTAGTTCTCATGACGCCACAACCTTCTTCATGCCCACTCTTCCTGTGCTTGCCGCACTTTTCGCGGTACGTTTCATTGCAGATTTCGATGCGGCTTTCGATTTTTTCGTCGGCCGAATTCCGCGCCCATTCATGACTCCTGCAAGCGCCATGTCTACCATGTCCCGAACTGCCTGATCTTCAGAAACCTGCGGCTTCTTACATTGAAAAACGTGACGAACCATGGCGAAGTGCATCACGGATCCGGTAAGAAACATGGCGGCAATCTGTGGATCTCCGGCACGAAACGCGCCTTCCTTCTGCCGCAGGATGACGTAACGCCGCAGGAAATCGAAGATCGGCAATCCAAAACGTTCACGGAAAAGGCCCGCAAGCAGGTGCCCTTCCAGGCTTGCGTACAGCATTAGTCGATGGAATGCCGGATCTTCACGAAACGACCGCATGATGGCGGCGCCCACATAGTGAAAGAGCCCCGCATCGTCCCGCCGATCGGCGAACGTTCGAAGCACGGCGACGAACTCCGGAGCTCCCTGTTTGTCTTCCTTAGCGTCGAGAATGGCGTGGTACAGATCTTCTTTACTCGAAAAATGACGAAAGACGATCGCTTCGCTCACGCCGGCGGCCGCAGCGATGTCCTTGGTCTTGGTGCCACCAAATCCTTGCCGCGCAAACACGTCCACAGCCACATCGAGGAGCTGCTGACGGCGATCCTCGCCATGCATCCGAGGCTTGCCGGGAGGCGGTAAAGGGCGCGAGAGACGGGGCGCAGGTGTAATCATAAGTAAGTGCTTACTCAGTATTGTAGCATGACGACCGGCAATGTTACGATGAATGAAATGTCAAAGCTCATTGAATTCGACAATGTGTCGATCCAGCGCGAAACGACAATGGCGTTACACAACGTCACGTTTTCCATTGACGAAGGCGAACACGTCGCGATCCTCGGCCCGAATGGATGCGGCAAGTCA
Organism: uncultured Acidobacteriia bacterium; assembly: GCA_903892565.1. Taxonomy (GTDB): domain Bacteria; phylum Acidobacteriota; class Terriglobia; order Bryobacterales; family Bryobacteraceae; genus Palsa-187. The sequence continues at coordinate 1,686 of CAITIX010000110.1, read as the reverse complement.
ACGCTTATTAAAGCCATCACGCGAGAGTGCTACCCGCGATTCGCGGATGAAAGCAGCATTCGGATGTGGGGTGAGCAGATTTGGACCCTGTTCGATCTGCGCGCCAAGCTCGGCATCGTTACCAATGACCTGGTGAGCTACTGCACGCAGCCGTACTCGATTCGCGAAACCGTGCTTAGTTCCTTCTTTGGATCGGTCGGGATTTGGCCGAATCATCACGTCACTCCGGAGATGGAAGCCCGCGCGGACGTGGTCATGGAATTCTTTGAAATTTCACACTTGCAGGATCGCCTGATGACCGAAGTCTCCAGCGGGGAGGCACGTCGCGCCGTGTTCGCCCGCGCGCTGGCGCATGATCCCAAAGCATTGGTGCTGGACGAACCCACAAATAGTCTAGACGTGCGCGCGCAGCTGGAAGTTCGCGAAGCTGTACGGAAACTCGCCGCCAACGGGGTCAGCGTGATCGTAGTGACACATTATCTGCCGGACATCATCCCGGAAATCAAACGAGTTGTGTCGCTGAAGAAGGGGCGCTTGTATTTCGATGGTCCAAAAGAAGAGCTCCTGACATCCGAGCGGATGCAGGAGCTCTTCGAAGTACCGGTTCAGGTCGAACAAGCCGGCGGATTCTACCGCCTGAATCTGGAGTGATAGATCCGATTACCGCCAGTGGCCGCGATGGCCGTAGCCGAATCCAATTCCGACACCGACGCCTGGATAGTAGGGATATCCGTATCCATAATACGGATACGCTCCATAATAGCCGGGGCCGTAGTACGGACGCGGACGCGGCGCTGGGTACATCGTGACCGGTTGTTCGTAGTCACCGGGACCGGCGTAGCGAAACGCTTGCGGCGCACGATCCGTGGCGACCACAATCGGCTGATCCATGCGGAAGGTAAGAACGGCCTCCGGACGAATGATTGTCGGAATGCCTTTCGCTGCCAGCACGCCAATCAATCCCGCCGCAGCTCCGGCTCCAGCGCCAATCGCCGCTCCCGTTCCCCGGCCGGCGGCCGCACCGATGACCGCGCCGACCGCAGTCGTGCTGCCCACGACCGCGACATCACGCCCCCCTTCGCCCGGACCCGTAATACTGATGAGTTGCGAATGCACGGGCACCTGCGTGCCGTCCATCAGCGTCAGTTCGGTGAGCTCGATCGCCAGCTTCGTGGAGCCTTTGAACATACCGCCCTTCTCCACATCTACCACGCGCCCGGCCACCGTCTGACCGCGTTCGGCCACAACGATGCCGTTCACAATGATCGGCTTGGCCAAGCTCGCGGTGAACAGGTCGCCCACCTTGTTGTGATCCGAAGAGATCGGCTGATTCACGCGAATCGTGAAAAATGTTCCGGGCGCGACGGTGAGCGCCGCCGGCATGGGAGGAGGCGGCGGCGGATTGTACGCCGGAGCTCCAGGTTGCATGGGTTGTCCTGGAGCGGGTTGTCCCGGAGCGTTTCCTAATCGGCGCCATCCGCCCTGATCCTGCGCCATAGTCGTTTGTTCCGGTGAAATTGTTTGTTGCGCAGCTTCTTGCGCTGAGCCGAGTACGGCGACCGCAAGCAGGACCGCCCCAACTTGTATTGCTTGTTTATCGATACGAATATTCCGTCTCATAATAGTTACCCGTCCTTGTCCTTTACCATGCAAATGGAAGACCAAACGTAAGCGATTGAAAATGGG
>CAITIX010000109.1 GCA_903892565.1 uncultured Acidobacteriia bacterium | reverse complement strand
GTGCACGTCATCGCCCGTCCGCACGCGGACGTGGAAGCCGTTTTGCCGAAGAAAAAGTAATTCGGTAGGGCGGTGCTGCCGCGCCGCCTTTAACTGGGAACGAGCAACCGCTGGTTCCTGCCAATAAAACTATGTTCCTCGCCAAAGTCGAAGGCCAGGTGGTCGCCACCAAGAAAGATCCGAATATGTCGGGTCGCAAGCTCTTGTTGCTCCGCCCGCAGCTCGTGGACGAAAAAGATCCGACGAAATTTCGTCCGGGCGCGAACACGATTGTGGCCGTGGACGCCTTGGGTGCCGGCGAAGGCGAAATGGTTTTGTTCTGTCAGGGCAGTTCCGCCCGCCTCGCTCCCGGCATGAAAGACGCCCCGATTGACGCCGTTGTCATCGGCTTGGTGGACAGCGTGGATGTATTCGGAAAAGAAATTTTTAGCGCAAAAGTTCGGTGATTGAAATATGAGTGCCGTGAACGAAACTTTGATCCGTGACGTGGTTTCCGAAGTGTTGGGTCGCCTCGGTGGCGGTGCCACGACCACCAGCAAACCTTCCCCTGCTCCGTCCGCACCAGCACCCTCGTCCAGTTGCGGTTGCGGCACCAAGAAAGCCACTTCTGCGCCTGCGTTGCGCGGCAAGTATGGCGTGTTCGCCACGGCGGAAGAAGCCTGTGCCGCCGCACAAGAAGCTTATTTGCAGCTCAAGGAAAAAGGCATCGAAGCCCGCCGCAAGATTGAAAACATCGTCAAGACGCTCGCCGAAAAAAACGCCGAGCAATGGGGCAAGATCGAATTTGAAGAAACCAAGATCGGTCGCCTCGACCACAAGATCGCCAAGCTGGGACTGATCAAACTTGTGCCTGGTGTGGACTGGCTCCGCCCCGATGCGCGCAGCGGCGACCACGGCATCACGTTGGAAGAATACACGCCCTTCGGCGTCGTCGGCGCGATTACTCCGAGCACCCATTCCATTCCCACGCTCAGCGGCAACATCGTCAACATTTGCTCCGCTGGTAATTCCGTCGTCTTCAACGCGCATCCGAGCGCAGCAAAATGTGCGGCGATTGCCGTGCGTGCTTACAACGAAGCGATCTACCGCGAAACGGGAATTGAAAACGTCGTGTGCGTCATTGAAAAGCCGACGCTCGAATCGTTCAATGCACTCTGCAAAAACGAATTCACCCGCCTGCTGCTGGTCACCGGCGGACCGATGGTGGTGAAAGCCGCCATGCAGACCGGCAAGCGCGCCATCTGCGCCGGCCCCGGCAATCCGCCCGTCTTCGTGGACGACACCTGCTGCACCACGCGGGCAGCGAAAGCGATCATCTCCGGCGCGGCGTTTGACAACAATCTGTTGTGCATCGGTGAGAAACAAGTTTTCGTGCTCGACCAAGTGGCGGATCGACTGATGCAGAAGTTGTCCGAGAACGGCGCGGTGAAATTGAATCCGTCGCAGTTGGAAAAGCTGACGCAAGCTGCGTTCACCATCACGCCCGGTCAAGGCGGCGGTTGCGCCCACGCCCACACGAACAAAGATTTCATCGGCAAAGATCCGTCCGTGCTGGCGCAAGCCGCTGGGATCAACCTGCCCTCCGGCACGCAGTTGCTCTTCGGCGAAACCGATGCGATGCATCCGTTCGTGCAGGAAGAACAGATGATGCCGATGATTCCCATCGTGCGCGTCAAGAGCGTCGAGGAAGGTATCGAACGTTCGCTGCAATCCGAACACAATTACAAACACACGGCGATCATCCACTCGCACGATGTTGAAAACATCACCGCGATGGCGCGCGCGCTGGACACGACAATTTTCGTGAAGAACGGCCCGTCCGCCGCCGGCCTCGGCCTTGGTGGCGAAGGTTACTTGAGTTTCTCGATCGCCACGCCGACTGGCGAAGGCATCACGAATCCCCGCACCTTCACGCGCGTCCGCCGCTGCGTGATGGTGGATAATTTGAGGATTTAC
>CAITIX010000108.1 GCA_903892565.1 uncultured Acidobacteriia bacterium | reverse complement strand
CGCCATGCAACTGCCCTTCCACCAGCATGGGATTGAGCATGTTGCCGATGTCATCCACTAACACATAGCGCTTGATTTCCACCTGCCCCGTATCGCGATCCACTTCGCTGTGGATGATATGCGCTCCAAAGGGGTACGTGAAGTTGCCCGGTTCCCAGAAGCGCGTCGCGACCAATCCAGGCTCGCTATGTGCCGGGATCTTCATCGCACGGTACGCCGCTCCAGCTACCGCTTGAATCGTCACCGATTTGCCGGTGGCTTTATCCACGCACACGCCGCCTTCGAATTCCACTTCGCTCGCACCGAGCAGCATGGCTCCCCAGCGCGCCACTTTTTCTTTGATGTCCTGCAGCGCCAGATACAACGCCGTGCCGCCTACCGCCGTGCCGCGACTGCCGAACGTTCCGATGCCGTACTGCACGGTGGACGTATCGCCGTGGAGCACAAGAATATCGTCAATCGGCACGCCGAGTTCATCGGCTGCGACCTGTGCGAACGTCGTCTCCTCGCCTTGTCCATGCGGAGAAATACCGGTGAGGACCGTCACCTTCCCGGATGGCTCCACCTTCACCGTCGCGCTTTCCCATCCACCTGCAGCAACCGCAGGCGAAGGGCCCATCGCGCAAATTTCACCATAGGTCGATATGCCGATCCCGACCAAGCGACCTTGCTTGCGCGCTGCTGTTTGCTCTTCACGCAGCTTCTTATAGCCGATCATGTCCAGCGCTTTGTGGAACGTAGTCGCGTAATCGCCCGAGTCGTAGTTCAAGCCCGTCGCCGTGGGGAACGGGAACTGATCCGCCTTCACGAAATTCTTGAAACGAATCTCCGCGGGATCCATCTTCAATTCCGCCGCCAGCAGGTCGACCATGCGTTCGATTCCGTAGGTCGCTTCCGGGCGCCCCGCGCCACGCACGGCGTCGGTCGGCACGCAGTTCGTAAACACGCCGACGATCTCCGCGTGAATGTTGCGCGTGTTGTACAACCCGGGCATCATCAGAACGCTGAGCGTCGGAATCGCGGGCGTCAGCAGTTGATGATACGCGCCCAGGTCTTGAATGATTTTGACCTTGACGCCTAGAATCGTTCCGTCGCGCTTCGCTGCGATTTCCCAATAATCCACGTGGCCGCGGCCCTGAATCGTCGTGAGGAAATTCTCGCGCCGCGTTTCGATCCACTTCACGGGCTTGCCGAGCTTCATCGCCGCGAAGCAGACCACCGCTTCTTCCGCATACACGTTGAGCTTGCAGCCGAAGCCGCCGCCCACATCCGGAGCAATCAACCGGAAGCGATTTTCGTCCAGGCCCAGCATTCCCGCCAGAATCGTCCGCGCCAAATGCGGAATCTGCGTGGACGTGTAAAACGTCATCTTGCGATCCGCCGCATGCCACTGCGCAATGCAGCCGCGCGTTTCCATGGGATTCGCCACCATGCGCTGACTGATCATGCGCTGCTTGCAGACCACATCGGCTTCAGCGAACGCCGCATCGATATCGCCGCCCTTTTGTTCGAATTTGAACGAGACGTTATCCGCCCACTGTGGATGAACTGCGGGAGCCCCGGGCGCCAGCGCTTTTTCCGGATCAGCCACGCCTTGCAGAACTTCGTAATCCACTTCCACAAGTTCCGCGGCGTCAGCCGCCACGTAGCGATCTTTCGCAACAACCACCGCAACGGCGTGACCCACCAGATACACGCGATCGATCGCGATGACGTTGTGATGCGGCGAGCGCATCCCCGGAAGATTGACGCCGCAGACCACTCCGCCGACGTCCTTCAGGTCCTTGCCCGTAAACACCCCAACTACGCCGGGATGTGCGGCAGCTTTACTGATATCGATGGAACGAATGTTGGCCGCCGCATGTGGGCTGCGCACGAACGCCGCGTACAGCATCTCTGGCAGCTTGATGTCATCCACGTAGCGCGCCGCACCGGTGATCATGCGCGGATCTTCGCGCCGGCGAATCCGTTTCCCGACCAGTTTCTCGGGACGCGTAATCGTGTCTTTAGACGTCGTCGTCGCCATGGCTACACCCCCGCCTTTGCCGCAGCCTGCACGGCCTTGACGATGTGTTGATATCCCGTGCAGCGGCACAGGTTGCCTTCGAGGCCATCGCGAATCTCAGCTTCCGTGGGCGCAGGATTGCGATCCAGAATTTGCTTCGAGACCATCAGCATACCGGGCGTGCAGAAGCCGCATTGCAAGCCGTGCTCGTTCCAGAAGCCTTCTTGTAAACGATGCAACTTGCCATCGGCTTCAGCCAAGCCTTCCACTGTGACGATCTTCGCGCCATCGGCCTGCACGGCAAACATCGTGCAACTCTTGATCGCGCGGCCATTCACTTCCACCGTGCATGCGCCGCACAAGGATGTCTCGCATGCGATGTGTGCGCCGGTCAGCCCTACAACCTCGCGCAAATAGTGAACCAGTAAAAGCCGAGGTTCCACATCGTGCTGGTACGATTTGCCGTTTATTGTGACCGAAATAGTCTGCGTCATTCGGGGATCTCCACTGGTGCAGTATATAACGTCTACCCTGCAGAACAATCCCCTAGCCAAACTTTTTTAGGTTTGGGCAGCAGAAATACACCGGCTCCGTGCGAAGCGAGCGGCGATTCGCCTATTTCAAGGCTTGCCGCTATTTGACGGCTTTACTGTAATCCGCCGCGCTCCGAGCCGCGCCGCTCAATTCCAGGATGTGCATTCCTGTATTGGCGCGATCCACGGGATAGATATATCCGCGTTCGTCGACCTCGACGTTGTTCGTCTGGATCGCCGTCTTGCAATGCCCGGTCTTGTCATCGCCCACGCAGCGCTTGTCCGTGTTCGCCGTAATCGCCGGGATGTAATAGCCGATTTCCTTCGGATGATACGGATCGCGCACATCGATGGCGCGCACCCCGGCATTGAAGTGGGCAAGGAAGATCACGCGGTTATAGAACACCGGCGCCAGGCTTTCGTTCGAAGAGTGCGTTCCGAAGCGTCCGCCCGCGCTGCAGAAGTTGCCACTATCCTCTGGAACGGTCCAAGTGGAAACAGCCATCGGTTTCGATTCGGTGGAGATATCGAAGATGCGCATCATCTGCCTGTATTCCTGGCATTCATTGGGCGTCGTCTCGCCGACCTCTAACAAAAAATCTTTGGTCTTACCAAACTTCTGCAGACCATACTCCGGCAACTGCATCGCCAGCATGGGGACGACGTTGTGCCCGCCAATGTCTTCCGGAAAGTCCACGCGCGCTATTTCCGGATACTTCAAGTTCGCCTCGGTAACCTCGGCAGGCCCGTGGATCAACTTGTCGCGATCCAAAATCTGCATGATGCCGTTGCGCGCGTTGTCGTACGCGATGTACACGCGATTGCCTTTCGGTCCCGTGGAAAACGCCCCGTGCACGCCGCCCGGCGTCTGCCCCTTCGCACCCGGCTCCTGCCCCGGCAATCCAAAATTGCGGATGAACACCGGCTTTGCAGGATCGCTCAAATCGTAAACCTGAATCATGCGCACCACGCGCCAGCCCACCGGACCCGAAACCAAATACGCGATGCCCGAATCGCATTCCCACCAATTTTTATGCGTGTCGCGCAGGCCGTCCACAATGACATTGAGCAGCGCGGGTTTCGCCGGATCCGTCACATCCCACATTTCGTGACGCGTGTTGCCGTACGCGCGTAACATATAAAACTTGCCCTTGATGCCGTGCGGGAGCTCATCGCCGCTGCACACGCGCACCATGGACGCGCCGCCAAACTCGCCAGTTTTCTCCTTCGGCTCGCCCGGAATGTGGATCAGATACTTCGGCTTCTTGGGATCCGTCACGTCGACAATCGATGTCCCGTTCGGCTCCATCTTGCCGGTCTGCGGGTTCAGGGCTTCGCCGCCGTGATGTCCCACGTAGGCGATCCAGCGATTGCCCTGCTTTTCGATCACCGGCTGATACGCGCTGCGCGCCTGCAGGTCGTTATATCCCACCAGCGTCATGTTGCTGCCGCGCGGCTTCTTCTGCGCCTCCGTGGGTGCAACAGACGGCGGATCCGCCAGCGCCACACAGCACAGCAAACCCAGTCCGAAACATTGCAAGGCAAAATTACGCATACGTTCTCCTTAGAACAGCTTCCGGCGCCCAGGCCAGATCTACTGCAGAATACAACATCACCGAGGTGTCTGACCCGCGCTCACCGCGGCTGCATTCTTAATGCCCCATCGAGCCGGATCACTTCGCCATTCAAATATCCGTTCTCAATAATGTGGAGCACCAGCGCTGCATATTCCGCAGGATGCCCCATGCGTTTCGGAAAGGGCACCGACGCATCCAGGCTGCGTTGGATCTCTTCCGTCATTCCGGCCATCATCGGCGTGCGCATCACTCCGGGGGCAATCGCCATCACACGAATGCCGAACTGCGCCAGCTCGCGCGCCGCAGGCAAGGTCATGGACGCTACCCCGCCCTTCGATGCCGCATACGCCGCTTGCCCGATTTGTCCCTCGTATGCGGAAACCGACGCGGTGGAGACAATCACGCCTCTTTCATCCCCGAATGGTTCCAGCTTCGACATATCCGCCGCCGCGAGCCGCATGAGATTGAAAGTCCCGATCAGGTTCACCTGGATCACCTTCGTGAAGTCCGCCAAAGGCATCGGGCCGTCACGACCCACGATTCTTTTCCCTGGAGCGATTCCCGCGCAATTCACCAGCACTCGTGCCGCACCATGTTTTTCGCGCGCCATCGCAACGGCGGATTCGGCGCTCGCGGCATCCGTCACATCGCACGGGATCGCCACGCCGCCGATTTCCTCGGCCACTGCCTTGGCCTGATCTAAATTCAAATCAAGGATTGCGACCTTCGCTCCCGCGCGTGCCAGCGCGCGAGCCGTCTCCGCACCCAGCCCCGATGCCGCTCCCGTTACGATGGCCGCTTGGCTTTTGAGATCGGTGAGTTTCATTTCGTCTCGCTTTGTTCGCCCGGTCTTCGAGCCATGATGCACATGCCGATCATGCTCATCACTACTTCATCGCGCTGATTCACAGCCTCAATCTTTGCAATCACCATCCCGCGATCGATCTTCGTGCGCGAGGGCTTCGCCTCTACAGTCGTAACGCGCGCGCGCAGCGTATCTCCGGGACGCACCGGAACCATCCATCGGACTTCATCCATCCCCGGGGACGCCATCGCCGCGGTGTGCGAAAGATAATGCTCGACGAGCAATCGCATCGTGACGCCGATGGTGTGCCAGCCCGAAGCGATTAATCCGCCGAAGCGGCTGTGCACGGCTTTTTCAGGATCCGTGTGGAACGATTGCGGATCGTACTTGCGCGCGAAGTCCAGAATTTCTTCTTCGGTCATCACCACGCTGCCGAATTCGTACACATGCCCGGGCGGATAGTCTTCAAAGTAGCGGTGCACGGCGGGCACGGAAAAGGTCGAAGGAGTCATCATTAGTATTCTCGCGAACTTTGCGGATGACGCGCTCTCCCCAAGTTGGTCCGCCGCGGGCTTAGTGCCGGCGGCCTCGTGCCGCGATAAGGAACCGATGTGATAGCCTGTGCGTCATGGCCATCATCCTCCAAACTGGCCAACCGGAGAGAACACCATGTTCGCTGTCATTCGCCATTATCACTTCAAGCCGCAGGACGGGGCGCAGATCGACCAGATGATTCAGGAAGGCTTTGTGCCCATCATCAAGAAGGCCCAGGGCTTCATCCGCTACTACTGGCTGGATACGGGCGCGGGCGAAGGTGCATCCGTCGGCGTATTCAAGGACAAAGCCGGCGCGGATGAATCCATCGCCCTGGCGGCGGACTACGTGAAACATCACTTGTCGAAAGTCCTCACGCAGAAGCCCGAAATCATCGAAGGACCCATCAAGGCGCACGATTAAAGCAGCGTCGCTTGCTCTACTCCGCCTTGTAGCGATTGGCCCGATCGCTCTATGCCGTTGAGGCGGCTCAGCAGGGCATAATGATAAATTACGCATGCCTGAAACTAAACAGTACTTTGTTGCCGTCGTCGGCGGCGCCGTCGCGGGTTCCGTTGCTGCCGAAATCCTCGCCGATCACGGCATCAACGTTGCCGTCATCGAACAGAACAATCGGCCCTACGGAAAAATCGAAGATGGCCTGCCGCGCTGGCACGCCGAACAGCGCAAGCTGGAATACGGCCGCATCGATGCGCGGATGAAGAAGCCCGGAGTGTCCTTCATCCCCAACACGAAGCTCGGGCGCGATGTGGAGTTCAAAGACCTCTGCGACAACTGGGGATTCTCCGCCGTCATTCTCGCCAACGGCGCTTGGCGTGATCGCAATCTTGGTTTGCCGGGGGCGGACCAGTTCATCGGATCCGGGCTCATTTATCAGAACCCGTTCATCTATTGGTTCAACCATAAGAACGAGGCCACCTACTCCGGGCCGCAGTACAGCGCTCCAGATGGAGCCCTCGTCGTCGGCGGCGGGCTCGCGTCGATCGACGTTTGCAAGATTCTGCAAATCGAAAACTATCAGAAAGCGTTGAAGGCCCGCGGTATCGAAGTCAGCTTGCACGATCTGGAACGCGGCGGCATTCCCGCAACCTGCAAGAAGCACGGCATTGAGCCGGAAGAACTCGGCATCAAAGGCTGCCTCATGATTTATCGCCGTCGCGAACAAGACATGCCGCTCGCGCAGCCGCCGGATAACGCGACTCCCGAGCAGGTTGCCAAGACCGAAGGCATCCGGCAAAAGATGCTGAACCTGGCGCGTTCGAAATATTTGTTCCGCGTGCAGGATCAACGCATGCCGACAGGCCTGATCGTCGAAAACGGCAAACTCGTCGGCCTGAAGGTTGTGGAGACGCGCGTCGCGGGACGCAGTGCGGAGCCCGTGCCCGGTTCGGAGCACGAGTTGCGCGCTTCGCTTGTGGTCTCCTCCATTGGCTCCGTGCCGGAGATGATCCCGGGCGTGACGATGAAGGGCGAATACTACACCTTCAAAGACGACAATCTGCCACAGTACACCGGCTGCGAACACGTCTTCGGCGTCGGCAACGTCGTCACCGGAAAAGGCAACATCAACGCGTCGCTGGCGCACAGCCGAGAAGTCACCAACCGGCTCATGGAAAGCTACATGGGCGTGGGGGAGAGCGCGTCCCAAGGAGTAAGATCCGACGGCGCCTCACTCATGGCCGCTGCCGAAGCGCGCGGAGCCGCACAGGCGAATGCCGTGAAAGACTGCATCGCGGCGTTGCCCGCGTTATCCGATGCCGAAGTCTCCGCGATCCAACAACGCATCCGCAGTGCCCAGGAACGAGTGGGCCACACGGCGGATTACGATTCCTGGATCCAGCGGAACATTCCGGTGGATCTTGAATAGGACAACTGGAGTAGGACAAAAGGACGGCGGGTTCCCTAACCCGCGCCGGGAACCCCTTCCCGGCTGCTCGCACGCTTCAAAGGGGGTCAGTTAGAGAACCAGCTGCGGGCAAGGGTTCTCGCCGTCCCATTGATCGTTGCGTTTTTACGCAGACTCGTGAGTGCGGCGAGACCGTTCAAGTTTTCGACAAGGCGCGGATGCATCCCCGGGCTGACGCCCGGGGTTTTACCAAGCGATTACTTCCACACGCGAGCCACGGGCTTGCTGATCAGAAACTCGGGATTCGCACCCGCGCGTGGCTTGAACTTCTGCAGGCGGCCACCATCGACCTCCGCCGTATAGAAATTGCCCTCGGGATCTACGTTGATGCCGTGAATGCCCCACAGGCCGCCCGGGAAATCGCCGAACGTGCCCCACGAATACAGGTAGTGACCCTGCAGATCGTACTTAATCATCTTGTTGGTGCCGCGGTCGAACGCCCATAGCGCGCGATCCTGGCCGATGTAGATCAAGTGCAGATCGGTGGGCGCATCGCCGACGTACCATTCATAGAGGTATTTCCCGTTCTCGTCGAACACCTGGATGCGGCGATTCTGACGATCGCTCACGAACACGTGCCGCGTCGGCAGATCGATCGCCAAGCCGTGGACGTTGTTGAAATATCCCGGACGCTTGTCATTGGGAGGAGTTCCCTTCTCTCCCCACGACATCAGATATTTTCCGTTCTTGTCGAACTTCACGACGCGCGTGTTGATGTAGCCGTCAGCCACGAAGAACGTTCCATCCGGGAGCCATTCGATAAACGTAGGCCGATAGAAATGTTTGTCGTCGCTGCCGTGGACGTTGGGCTCGCCGATCGTCTGCAGCAGGCGCTTGCCGTCGTTGCTGAAAATGAAAATCGCGTGGCGGTAATCGTCCACCAGCCAGACACGCTTTTCGGGATCATATGGACTGATATAAATCGAGTGCGGACGGCGCAGCATCTTGTCCCACTGGCCCCAGTCCTCGATGTGATCGCCTTTTTCATTCACGACGACGATGCAGTGCGCCCAGTTGTAATCCACACCGGGAACGCCGACGTCGAGATCGTCGCCGACTTTGCCATCGGGAGTTTCCAAGCGTCCCGGAGGACTGGATTGCGTTGTGTCGCGCCACGGCAGGCGTCCAATGGGGAACTCGATGCTGGGAGCAATCTTCGTGCGCGCAGGGCGTTGAACGTTGGGCAACTCACCGCGCTGCAGGTAGAACACGCGATTGGGAGATTCGGCGAAAACGCTTTGTCCCGCGCCGTAGGTCCATTTTTCGTTGCCAGGTATGGAGGAAATCGGTTTGGGCCAGTTCGGCACGATGTCATAGGGACCAGTAACGTCCTGTCCACCGATCTGCCCGGGGACCGCGGCGATACTCGTCATTTTCTTATCTTGCGCCGAGACGACTCGATTCTTATCTTGCACGTTAACCGAACGGGGATCGTACTTGAACGCGATCAGCGCCGCAAAAGCGGCAGCCGTGGTCATGAAAAACGCGAGGCGTTTCTGCATAGGCTTCCTCCTGGATATCGTAAGTGCTCGTAAAAAGCAGATCAACGATATCACGTCGCGTCGGCAAATGCCTGAGGGTTCACTGAGAGAAATTGCCATTGTGATATATTGACGCCGATGCGGAAGACTTTTTCTTTGACTACTTTCGGTGCACTGGTGATCGTTTTTGGTGGAACGGCACTGGCCCAAAACGCCGCCCCCAGTGCGAACGACTGGCCGATGTACGCGCTCAACTACGCCTCCACCCGCTATTCACCACTAACGGAGATCACACCGGCGAATGTCGCGAATCTGAAGCAGATTTGCTCCTACGAGCTCCCAGACACGACGGCAACTTTTGAAAGCAGTCTGGTGGAAATCGCGGGGACGATCTATTTCACTTCGCCCGCGTCCACTTATGCGCTCGACGCGAACACGTGCGCCGTGAAGTGGAGCGAAAAGCACGAAATGCCGGGCAATCCGGGAACTGTGCGCGGCGTTGCGGTAGAAGGCCGCCGCCTGTTCCGCGGATTCCGCGACGGCAACATCATCGCCTACGACATTACGAACGGCGAGCAGTTGTGGTCCACGAAATTGACCGCGCCCGACGGACGCGTGGCAATCGTCGCACTATCGCCGCTGGCTTCGAACGGCATGGTTTACGTGGGAACGTCCGGCGCCGAAAACAATTGCGCATGCTTCGTGGCCGCACTGGATTCCGCAACCGGCAAGATATTGTGGAAGTTCAACACGGTTCCCGGCGCGGGACAAAAGGGCTCCGAGACGTGGCCCAAGGGAGTCACGCCCGGCGGCGGCTCCACCTGGAGCAGCCTCACGCTCGATGCCGAGACCAACTCGCTGTATTTTTCCACCGGAAACCCGGGGTACGATTTCGCCGATAAATACAGACCGGGCGCGAATCTTTACACCAACTCCGTCGTGGCGCTCGATGCCAAGACGGGTGCGCTCCGCAAGTATTATCAGACCGTGCCGCACGATTATCACGATTGGGATTTGACCTCCGCGCCCGTCGTCTTCAACACCAAGGCGAAACAGAAACGCGTGATGGTGGCGGGCAAGGACGGCTTCCTCATCAGCATCGTCTGCATTAGCAGGTGCTTCCGCTGCCCCCACGACGAGCGGAGCTGCGCATCGCTCCCGGGCCGCCGGCACTTCGTCGAGCCGCACTGGTGACAAGAAGCAGCACATCCTGCAAGCCCTGATGTTGCAGTTTGGGGGCGGGGGAGATGGGGCAGGTCGAAGCAGCAGCGCCAGTGGAACCGGCGGTGCTGCGAAAGGAGGCAGCAGCAGTGGTGGT
>CAITIX010000107.1 GCA_903892565.1 uncultured Acidobacteriia bacterium | reverse complement strand
TGATCTTTCGCACCCGCGTTCCGAGACGCCAGAGACCGAGGTACAAGGATTCTTCTCGTGACATGATGCGCTCCTCATTTTGACGGCGGGTTGAAACAAATCAAACTCCGCACATCCCTTCACATTCGTTATTGAACAAGTCTGGCTCTTGTCCGCTCCGCGACGTGAAATCAATTTCTCCGAGCGGCTTCCTCGACGCATGGAGATATGGAGTGCTTCGAAGAGCCGAGGCGGCGGCGTAGGCACGTTGCAATTCCTTTTCCTTGACAACAGCGTCTGAAAACTCATCGGCTGCCAGCGCGCGCCATTGCTCGTTGTCGTGATATGGGCAGAAAGTGCATGATGATTTCGGAGGGGTCGGGTATCCGTTGCGCTTCATCCAATCGAGGCAGTCCTGCCGCGTCACTCCAAGTTCCAACAGCGGCCATCGACCTTCGATCCACGACTGGCGGGCTGGCTTTCTTCGAATGGCTTCATCGAGGCTGATCCCCATCCACATGCTGACGAGCGTGCCGTCTGTCTGGCGAATCTGTTTACGTCCGAGCAAGCGGCGCGCTTCCGTCACAATCGGTTCAATCTTGAACGTCCTTGTGCATTGGCGTCTGCCGATTCCGCGTGTCTCCCCATCCATCGTATAGGCCGGGATTCCCGTGCTGATGTAGGTCCGAAGTCCATCGCGGGTCCTTCTCACTCTGGTCGCCGACTCCCATAAGTTCCCGCGCGACACGACATGGACCGGATAAGGCAACACGCCCGGAGAACAGAGCCACTCTAAATGCTTGTAGACGGCCATCGGCTCGCCTTGCGTATCGGCAAAGATCGCGCAATCCGGCATGGGCGTGACTTCTCCGCGAGCGGCCATCAGCGCCAGCGTCGTGCTTTGTACGCCCGCACCAAGGGAAAGGATGTTGAGCACCTGCGCCTCCTCTGCTGACTCATTCCGCCGCTTGCAAATCCTGCTCCGCCAGATGGCAGAGGAAGTCGCAAGACGGCTGGATCGGGTTTGTGGTTGCTTGGTCGGCGGGTATCTCGTCGATGAATGAACGCACATCGCCAAGGCGGCAGAGGCGCACATCGAGGTTACGAGATAGTTTCGCCATCCGGCTGAACTGGTCGGGGAAGTGCTGGCGCACCATTGCCCAATAGGCCGGGCTGGTCGCCTTCACGCACGGCAGGCAATTATTGTTCTGGAACCCGAGCGCGTAGAGCGGCGGAACCTTGATCCCGGCGCGGGCGATCATGTCGAGGCACGCGGCTTTCGTCAGGCCCCGGTCTATTAGCGGCGTCTCGATCCGCAATTCTGGATAGTTGGCGCGAAGCCGGTTTGCCCGGTTAACGTCCGGCCCATCTGCTGTGTAGCCGAACACATGAATGTCAGTCGGGCGCTGGAATGCCAGCCGGGGCGCAACCTTCAATTCGACCGTGCAAGGCGCTCCGCTGATGCCAGCAAGATATTTCCGTTTCTCCCATACGTCCCAAGTGTCTGCGTACTGGTCAGAACGCAGCCGCGTGACCGAACGCCCGAACCACGCTTCGCAGTCAGATAGGAACCGCGCATTGTCGGGATGCTCCGCGCCCGTCTCGCAATAGACCGGCATCGCCAGCGGAAATAGCTTTGTCGCCACGGCAGAGGCAGCGCCGCAAGAGAACCAACTAAGCGTGCGGGGCTCAATCATGGCTTGTCCTAGAGCATGAAGTCACAGTCCGCGCAGAATTTGATCCCGATGCCGCCGCCTCCATGTTTTTCCGCGCCACGAGGCAAAGTTCCTCTGTCGCGAACGGAACGATCTGCACATGGTTGATCTGCCCGAGAGTTACAATGATTAGAACCCAGTGCATAACGGCTCCTTAAGATTTGCGGTTGCGGATCGGCCCGGCAGGGCGCGGACGCAACGGCGGTTTGAATTTCCCTTCACGGTTCCATCGATA
>CAITIX010000106.1 GCA_903892565.1 uncultured Acidobacteriia bacterium | reverse complement strand
TCGAAAGCGATGCGTCGAGCGGCGAATCCACCCCGCGCGTCGCGGCGAACGCGCCCGAACGACTGAGGTCTACATCCGGACCAAAAAACGTAACCGCCGCATCGCTCCCTGGAAACAGCAGGCTGCGATACTGGCCAGACTCCCAAACATCACTCAGGGGACGCAACAAAAAGTTGAAATCCAAGCGGCCTGCCACCGCCAGCTCGACGTCTTCTAACTCCTGCGGTTGAAATCCGGTGGCCTCTACATGCAAGTGATACAGACCTGGAGATAGCAGCGGCAGGTGGAAATCCCCGGTCGCACCGGTAATGGTTTCGCCCCCGATGGATTTTTCGCGGCTCGCATACGTCACTTTCGCACCGGTGACAGGCCGCGCAGAGCGGGCATTCAGAATGCGTCCGGTAATCAATCCCTGAGTGGTTTGCGCACTCGCCAGCGAATGCATCAGGACCAAACCGGCGGCTACAAAGTAGATTCGCATGAGGTCGCGCTTACAAGGCAGTTCTATGCTCCTAATGGTATATCGAAATCACCACATTCGGACAAGGAAAGAATTGAAAGAATGCTATCCCAAGAACCGCTGAAGGACTAGAATCGAGTCAGGGACATTCTTAGATACGTGTTATGGAAAGTCTTTTGTAAGATCGAAGTTTGCCTGTTCGAAAGTGAAGTGATATCGACGCCGCTCGCATGTTGAAGATATGACGTTGAAGCCCTACCTTCTGAGGACCGCCATTCTTCTGCCTGCGCTCGTGCATTGCGGCTTCGCGGCCGAAGTCAAGGAATCCCCGGTAGGCCTCGTCCTCTCACCCGGTGGAGCGAAGCTCCTGCGCGCCAACACCGAGACGCCGCTCGAGGCGCGCGCGGGCGATCTTTTATTCGCAGGCGATGGACTGCGCACGGCGACCGGTTCCGCATCGTTTCTCTTCTGTCCTACGAAAACAACACAGACTCTCGGCGCTGCGGCCGAAGCTCGTTTCGATGTCAAGCAAGTCAAACTCAAGGCCGGACAAATTACGGGAGAAAAGCCCGCGCAATCCTGCTTGCTCCCGTCCATGGTGCGCGTTGCCGTCGCAAGCCAGCAGCACTACGGCGTAAGCATGACCCGCGGTGTGGATAAACCAGACGCGCCTCCCGTCACCCGCGATAAGATGCCGCCGCAAGTCGTGCAGGCGCTCGCGCCCGTCGATCAAGCCCTCGCAGCGGATCCGAAAGACGTATCGGCAATGATCGCCGCCGCCACCATTTACGAAACCAACAATCTTGCGACGAACGCTCTCGCACAATATCAAGCCATTCGCGCGGTATTGCCCGATGCGATTTGGGTGCAAGGCAAGATTTTCGAACTGCAGCAAACGGTGGCCGCGATCCAAGCGACAGCCGCTTCAGCGACATCCGGCGGCGAGACGTACGCGCTCCTCGTGGGCGTTTCTAAATTCAAAGACAAGGAACTCTCGCTCCAGTTCGCCGAGCGCGATGCAACCAGCTTCGATCAATTGCTCCTCAGTCCTCGCGGCGGAGGCTTGCCCAAGGATCACGTCTTGCTCCTGACGGACGAAAACGCGACCACCGCCGCAGTGCGCAACGGATTCCAGGATTTCTTAAAGCATCGCGCCAAGAAGGGCGATACCGTCATCATCATGATGGCGAGCCACGGCACCGTCGAAGTCCCCGGCAGCAAGTACGCC
>CAITIX010000105.1 GCA_903892565.1 uncultured Acidobacteriia bacterium | reverse complement strand
GGGAGGGAGGTGGGGATGGAGTCGTCGGGCATGGCTTACTCCTTGGCGCGCGCGGTTGGGTGGCGAATACTACCCGAAGAAACGTAGGCCTCGCCGATCCACACGGATTCTAGACCCCGCGGGCTCGTGGTCTCGGGACCCACCAGCGCGGACGTTGCGACTTTGGCAACAAGTCGAGCGCTGGGCGAATTGTCTCAATCCAGTCCTCCAAACTGAGGCCGTACGCCGATGCAACTTCCTGATCGATTTGTTTGTCGGTCTCGGTCAGCCGCGCCTTTAGTGCCTGTTGCGCGGCCGGTCCAGCGGATTTAGATAGCATGACCGAATCGTTTCGCAACGACTCGACAAGTCTGGCAAGCCTCGTAACCGCCTTCGTGTCAAGGTCGGGCACGGGAATTGAGAGCACATTTCCCTGAGTGAACTGAGGTTGCAACTTCTTCCCGGACGTCCACTCAAAATAGCAGTAGGCGGTTACTAGCGCACTGCACACCACTGCGACAAGGGCGTCCAAGAAAGCGGGATCCCGGTTCTTGAGCTGGACAACGTACAAAGACTGTAGCGTCGGAAGGCTGTCGTCACAACGGCAAGCAACGGGGCCTCCGCCAGTCTTCACGAAGAGGAGTTTCGGGCCGGCATAAATTTGTTTGCGGACTTCGGCCGAGGCAATGATATGCGTGGGCTGAACGTGTACGTGGCGGCCGACATCTTGGCCCGCATAGATGAGCGAACTTCCACGCGGCGGCGTCGCTGTTGCCGCAGGCTTTACTGCTGCCTTTCCAATCTCCTCGCCCCTGCCCATGTTTGTCACGAAGCGCTCCAGCGGCGCGAACTTCCTCATCCGCCCACGTAGTCCTGCGGGCCCACTCCATTCCGTTCCACCCTCGATCGACCACGGTTGACCGGGTTTCGTCTCCATTTCTGTCAGCGCGATTTCAACCCCGCTGCGCCCAGTGTGACCATTCCAAGAGTCAATCCGCACGACGTCACGTCGGGTTCGGCGAGGTCCTTCTTTCGAGGACGGATTCTTCATTGCGATCACGACCACTGCCGACACGCCGACAGTTCGAGCACGAGTCGGCTCACCAGTCGGACTCAAGCCAAGGCTCAGAAACACCTGGCCAACATGGCAGAGCCTCCTCACCTTCGCGTGGCGAAATAGCCATTCTCGAAGGTCTCCGTGCTGATCTCTTTTGAGAAGCGCGTCAGGGACGATGAACGCATGAACACCGTTCGGGCGAAGGAACCCCGTCATCGATCGTTCGTAAAAAAGCTTGAAAAGATCAACTTGACCGCGGAGTTCATACAGTTCGTCATAGACTGCGCGTTCAGTTGAACTGATGAACTCCCCGAAAACATAAGGCGGATTGCCAATAATAGCATCGAACCCGCCGGTTCCCATAACATCGGGAAAGCCGCTCGGACCCGACGGATCCCATGGGTTTATTCGAGTCAAAGTTCGCTGGTCCAGATTCGCACGCACAGCGCTGGGCGGTACAAGGGTATTTCCACATCGAAGATTGCTACTGAGATCCGGGAGATGTAGTTCCGGAAACAAGGCGCCAGTGTCCTCAACAATTCGCAG
>CAITIX010000104.1 GCA_903892565.1 uncultured Acidobacteriia bacterium | reverse complement strand
GCTCCCAAGATCGTAGGTGGAGTCGCAGAGATCGCAGCCCGGCCGATCTTGTTGATTGCGCTTTCTGCGAACCACAACGCCCCGTCTGGCCCTTGAATGATGGACTGGGGGCCTCCATTCGCGGTAGGTATCAGGTACTCGGATACGACACCGGCGGTGGTGACTCGCGCGAGTGCGCTTAGTGCTGACGCCTGCGTAATCCACAGTGCCCCGTCCGGTCCCGTGGTAATCCCGTTAATCGCAGGTAATTGGTAATGTGCGGTGACGACCCCAGCGGTTGTAATTCGACCGACACCTGCACTCCCGTTTCCGGATTCTGCGAACCACAGCGCTCCGTCAGGACCAGTAGTCATGGTGCCTGTTCCAGAACTGCCGATAACGCCATAGCCGCCGCTGTCAGGATATTGGGTGATAACGCCCGCAGTGGTGATCCGACCGATTGGGCCACCAGGTCCCCCAATTACGCCCGGTTGGAATTCTGGAAACCACAGTGCCCCGTCCGGCCCCGATGTAATAACGCCTGCCGCGACCAAATTATTGGGGTACGGTGCAGTTGTAATCGTATACGCGCTGAAGGCCCCGGTCGTTGTAACTCGCCCAATCATGCCGATGAAAGAAACGCCGCCACCAGCACTGGGATTGGTGTTCAAAATTTGTGTAAATCACAGTGCTCCGTCCGACCCGGTCGTGATGCCGTAGGGGATGCACACGGCGCCAATAGCACAAGGTATCGGGTATTCACTGATGACTCCTGTGGTCGTAATCCGCCCGATTTTGCCGCTGTTGTTTTCTGCAAACCACAGTGCGCCGTCAGGCCCCGCGGCAATTCCGGAGGGATTGCTGTTCGCAGTGGGTATCGGATACTCGGTGACGGCGCCAGAGGTGGTCATCCGGCCTATCTTGTTGGCGCCCTCCGTAAACCATAGTGCCCCGTCAGATCCAGAAGTTATGGCGCCAGGCGAGTTGCCCGACGGTATGGGGTACTCAGTGAAAGACGGCGCTGGCTGCGCAGTCAGAAGTGCGCGTGAGGCCAGAAGTGCAAGTACCCAAATGTGTGAACAATGCGGTTTCATTGGTGCCTCTCTTGCTTCCGGTGAACCGGAGGCTATGAGGATATCACGCACAAAAACAACCAAAGTTTCATTGCAGGCCGCAGCGCCAGTAGTTCGCGAAAGGCTAGGGGGAAAGAGGAGTGGGGTGGCGCCGG
Source organism: uncultured Acidobacteriia bacterium (assembly GCA_903892565.1). GTDB lineage: Bacteria > Acidobacteriota > Terriglobia > Bryobacterales > Bryobacteraceae > Palsa-187. The sequence continues at coordinate 5,004 of CAITIX010000104.1, read as the reverse complement.
CAGTACCCGTGAAACATTTTCCGGCGAGTGACTGAATTACGCCGCTGCATCATCACCCAAAACTCCAGGGAGTAGTACATTCTTAACTGGGTGGCCATGGAAGACAAGACCAAATCGCAAGCTCTGCCCGAGCGCTATGATGCCCTGCTTGAGTACGTCTCGAGTGAATTGGGGCTTCTCCCTGTCGGGCTTGATTCGGCCTTTCGGCAAGCCGAGAGTCGTCGGAAACTGGCGGAGCTCAAGCTCAGGCGTACCCTGAAGGCATACTGGTCCCGACCCTACCCGGCACTCGATTCTCTTCGTCCGTTCAACCTTCTGCCCCTCTTCCAGGAGTACGCGGAAGCCACCTTCAGAGCAATGGGTGAGGAATGCCTGCAACTGTTTCAAGATTTCGAGCCTTATGACTCCTTCTTAAAAGTAGTTGAAGGATGGGTTCTGAATTCAATACTTCCCACGCCGAAAACCTTCGAACAGCTCCTGGCTCAGTTAGACGAACGGCTGACTAGACTCAATCGCTTGAACCGAGAGGACTCCGAGTACCCTCTAAAGCTAGAAACTGCGATAGACGCCTTCAAGGGAAAGTCGGCTCAATCTTTCAGTGGCGAAGACATCGACCGCTTAACAGAAGCGGCAATTGAACTGCAAATTATCAGACTAAGGGAGCCCTTTTCCAGTTACGAGACGCGGGCCGAAGCGAGCGACTACAGCACGACTTCTTGGGGAGGAGACTGGGAACGGCTGTTTGACGATTCTCTGGTTGATGCGCTCAAACAGAGCAGCGATTCCCTGGGAGCTTCCGGTGTCGCGGAAGTGTTCGGAGCGGCGCTCAAGAGCACAGCAAATCGACGGGATGCCGCGGAATTCTGGGAGGTCGGTCTGGAGCACACGCACGGCGTTCTCATCGCGGCTTGGTGGAAAATGTCGGCAGCCGCTATCAGGGCGGATTCTTCGCCGAATTCACCTGAAGGGATCGTACAAGGCACTAAGTTTACTGATTCGGCTTCAGCGGTAAAACTGATGGACGGAGTAACGGCGCAGGGGGCGGCACCGAACTATGAGGCAAATAGGAAATCAACTACCGGAGCAGAAATCCATTCCGAATCGGGCGGAGACAGAACGCGGGACGCGGCTAACCGGCGCGCAGCTGTTGATGCTTTCTTGCGGAAGTGCAACGAGAGAAAGATGCGAGGGAGGGCAACCCGCAGGCATATCTGGCAAGCGGTTGGACACACGACAGCACGGCAGTTTGAGTATTGGCAGGCGTCGGACCCGAAGGCATCACGGCGGAGCGATGAAGACTTCCGCCGGATACTTGGTATGGACCCCGCCAAATTTGAGAGCCTTCTCGAAAAGAAACTCATCATTTAGCCGACGAACGTATCTTCCTCGTATTTCCTCGCCTTTTCTCGCGTTTCCTCATCTTGCTTCTCGCTGAGCGAGGAGAGCGATTCTTATCTTGGGCAGGCAAGATAGCCACCCCAAGAAGGATCAAATGGAAACCGCAAACAACACTCTTGAAACACTTCTGAATGAACATGATGTAGCGCGAGTTACCGGGAGAAGCGTTGCATCTTTGCGCCGTGATCGCCAGCTCGGTATTGGCATCCCACACGTCAAGCTGACTTCGCTAGTGCGTTACGATCCACGCGATATCCGCAACTACATAGAGCGAAACAAACGCGGTGGGCATCAAGCGGAGGCCCAATGAACGACGTCAACATCGCGGCACTGTCTCAAGGGGAAGCCGTGGCCTATTTGGCGGCCCGGTGGAATCTAACCGATGAATTAGCAAGGCGGCGATGGCAACGGGAATCGGAGTCCACGACAGCGATCCCTCATGAACACCAGAATTCAGGAGGCAATCGGATGCGAAACGGTGGCCCAATGACTCTGACTTCAGGCGAAGTCCCGGCGTACTCCGCAGCGCCCGTGCGCCACAATGAGCTGACAGATTTGCTGGCCGAACCCGTGGAAGCCGGTAAAGGCGGCGAAGGCGGTGATTTTCAGGCAGCGAATGCTGAGTTTATCGCTGCGGTTTTTCAACACCTACCCGATGGCGCTTATGCTGCAGTGTGCTCGAAGCGTGGTGACCCGATCGTAAGCGGCTGGCCAGCCAGTCGCGCCGATAAAGCTGCCGACACTCTTTCTGCAGAGAACAACAACTACATCAACTGCGCGAGCTTCTATCCCGGCGATGACGGTTCATTCAAGGCGCGCAAAGCCGATTTTTCCGCCTGCCATTTCTTGATGCTAGACGATCTAGGAACTAAGGTGCCGCTGGCTCGCGTAGAGGGTTTTGAGTTGTCGTGGCTGATCGAGACGAGCCCCGGAAATCATCAGGGCGGGATCATCCTCGCCGAGCCGCTTACTGATGGTGCGGCAGCCGTGCGCTTGCTCAATGCTTTGATCGACGCGGGTTTGTGCGATGCGGGAGCAGCGGGTCCATTGAGCCGCTGGGCACGGCTGCCGGTGGCAATCAACGGCAAACCAAAATATGCCGACGAGGCCGGTGCGCCATTTCGGTGCCGTCTGAGAGAATGGCGGCCCAACACCCGCTACACGCCAGAAGAGATTGTGGATCGGCTGGAATTGAAACTCGCTCCGGCTGGGAGACCGAAGAAGACTGCGACACCGACTGCGGCGTCAAGAAATGCCTCGCTCAGCGTGGACAACCACGCCGACGATGTTCTGATTCCTAAGGCGGCGGAGAACCCGGTCGTTGTGGCTCTCAAAGCGCGAGGGCTTTATAAGACGCCATTGGGTTCTGGCAAGCATGACATGACCTGTCCGTGGTTGCAGGAGCATACCGACCAGCTCGACACAGGCGCGGCCTATTTCGAGCCCGACGAACTATATCCCGTAGGAGGTTTTTGCTGCCAGCACTCCCACCGTGACAAGTACCATATTCGGGCTCTGCTAGAGTTCCTTGGTGTTCGCAACGCAGAGGCGCGGCACAAGCCGGTAATCCGCGTAGTGGCCGGTGACTTGCACCGCGTCGTGGATGCAGCGGAAAAAGAGTTGGCAGCCCGTGGGCGGCATTATCAAGCGGGTGGCTTGATTGTTTCTGTTTCGACCGACCCGACCAGCGGAGACCCATCGATTGTGCCGACCAGCGCACCGGCGTTGACGCGCGAACTCTCCGTTGCTGCGACCTGGGAGAAATTTGACAAGCGCGCGGAAGACTGGGTTCACTGTGATCCCCCGCCGCGGCATGTTGGCATTCTTTTCGATGCGCAGAAATTTTGTTATCTGCCACCACTGGCTGGCGTGGCGAGGCAACCATACTTTCGGGAGTCGGACGGAGAACTCATCACGCAGCCGGGTTATGAAAAAACGGCGCAGCTTTTCGGTGTGTTTGACGCGCGACAATTTGTAATCCCTGACCCGATCCCGCACGCGGCACAGGCGGCACTGGCCTTGCTGGAAGAATTGCTCACTGAGTTTCACTTCGTGGCCGCCACTGATAAAGCGGCTGCACTTGCCGCAATCTTCACCGCCGTGGTGCGCCCGACCTTGGCACATGCCCCGGCGTTTCACGTCAAGGCACCCGTGTTTGGCAGCGGCAAGAGCTATTTGTGCGAGCTCATCGGCGCTTTTGCCGGCCCGGGCGGGAATGCCAAGGTGAGTTATCCGACAACCTCAGAGGAAGCTACCAAAGTCATTCTGTCCTTGCTGCTGACCAGCCCGGCCGTGATTGAGTTCGATGACATGGTCACCGACTGGATCCCCCACGGCACCATCAATCGAACGTTGTCGGCAGAGCACATCACAGACCGGATTCTGGGCGTGAGCAAAATGGCGAAGGTCAGCACGCGCACCTTATTTCTGGGCTCAGGGAATAACGTCGGCCCGATACGCGATCTACTGCGGCGGGTTTTGACAATTCACATCGATCCGCGCTGTGCCACACCGGCAACCATGAAGTACACCGGCTCTCCCGTTGATTTGGTGCGCCAACGCCGCGGCGGCTATGTGGCGGCGGTGCTGACGATCATTCAAGCATGGCTTAGGGCTGGCTCGCCCCGCGCTGAGGCGGAGAATATTGTCACTTACAACGGCAAGTGGTCGGAATATTGCAGATATCCCTTGATGTGGATGGGGCACCCCGATCCGGCGACCGCCCTGCTGGAACAGGTTCGCCACGATCCCGACGGAGGTGCGCTCATTGGTTTGATGACCGAGTGGCGTGCCACGTTCTGTTCGGTACCGACGACCGTGCGCAAAGCGCTTGAGACGGCGGATTGCAACCAACCTCTGCGCGATGCCATATGCGAATTTCCGGTTGAAGAACGCGGCGAGATCAATCACTCGAAATTCGGATGGCTGTTGAAGAAGAATGCCGATCGGATCGTCAAGAACATGAAGTTTGAGCAAGCGGAGGCTGACGGGCGCCCGGCATGGCGCGTGGTGGTCGTTGAACCACCCCCTTTAACGCCTTTGCCGCCTTTCGCTCCATCGGTTGAGAAAACTGTCACGCCGCCAACAAGCGATTGCGTAGGCGCTCCTCCAGAGAAAAGTTCCGGGATTGGTGCGCCCCGCGCTATGCCATCGGGCGATTGGAAAGCGGCGCAAATAAACCAACTCTTCAAGGAGCAAGGCGTCACTGGGCAATCGGGCCGAATCACGAGCGGAACTATTAGGCACGGGGAGGAATCAAAGAAGCAGTAGGTATTCCCAAAGTAAATGATGAGAATGAGAGGCGGACTCGCTACTCAGTGTTCACCAACGCCGATTGTCCAGGGCTGGACAATCTTCTTGAGTCAACCAGCGGAACGAGCTGATATTCAATCCCCAATTCAGTCACGGACGCTATCGAGCACACACCGGCCGTAGCTCCGGGCAACACAATCGCGCCAGGCAGTCGATGGCTGACGGTTCCGCTGCAAGAGCTTGAACAAGGAGGTACTATCACTCTTGGGGCGCGACTTGAATCCTCTGCTAGCAGTGAGGTGATAGCACTCGTAAATGCAAGGCGGTACTCATCCGGAGGAAACATTGGCAAGG
>CAITIX010000103.1 GCA_903892565.1 uncultured Acidobacteriia bacterium | reverse complement strand
GGGTCGCCTTTTGGAGGGAGGACGGCATCCGGCGATGCAAGATGCTGGGGCGTCAATCCCAAATGTCCAGGGCAGAAGCGGAGGCCGCACTGGCCGCGATTCTGCAAGCAGTCAACCATGGCGCTGCGCACGTGGCGCGACCGGTGTATACGTTCGAGCAGTTTGTCAACGACGTGTATCTACCGTTCGGCCGTCGTGGGTGGAATGAATCGACTGCGGGAACTTCGGAACAGATTATGAAGTCGCATCTGGTTCCGGAGCTCGGGGAGGCTCTGCTCCATGCCATCCGGCGAGAGGAACTCCAGGATCTTCTGGACAGGAAGGCGCTCGATCTTTCATCGAGCGTGGTCTCGCACCTGCGCTGGTTCTTAAACGGAATTTTCAGGCTCGCGTTGCCAACCCGCCCGGCATGTTTATTGTAAGACCAGCGCGATTCCCAATCGCGCGCAGGTTTCCAACCTGCCCCACAAGAGCAGATCCCTCGGTCGCTTCTTTACTCGGGATGACCCGGTCCTACTCGGACAGGCGTTTATCGAGATCGGTAGTGACAGCCGTCAGGCGTTCGGGATTCCGCAGCAGATTCCGCACGCCGTCCGTTTGGGACGTTTCGTAGAGAGAATCCACTGCCTCGAGCGCAAAGGCGTAGGCTAGGGCCGCGTTGTGAGAGTCGAGTCCGCTCCAGCCGCCGGAAAGAGCGCTGAGCTTGGGGAGCTGCCCACTCTTCGCGAGTTCCCGCAACTTCGCGCGGATCTCGGGACGCTGCACTTCACCGGAAAGCTTTTGCGCCATGCCTTCCTGCAGCCAGGCGGGCCATTGGCCCAGCATCGAAAGGCACGCGTGCACCGTTTCATGGGTCAAGGCCTTTTGCATGTTCGCGTCCAACTCTTGGCCGGGACCCGCGGGCATGTGGATGCGTCCATCGAACAGTCCGCCGGACCATTCGGCCGCGCCCGTCGCTTTGAAATAGGCCTCGCGACTTTGCACAATGGTCGGGATGCGCTCCTGCGTGGTGCAGCCGAGCTCGGCGGAAACGCGAGAGTAGGTTTCGTCCACCAAGGCGACCATGCGGCGCGCGGTTTCGACCGGTACTACAACGTCGTCGTAACGCAGCACGACGCGCACGCCGTAGAGGGTCTCTTTACTGTTATCGTTGCGCACTTCGCGATCCACTTTGCTGTACAGCGCCTGCAGTTGCGGATTTGGTTCCAGGTCGAGCGACTTGCGCCAATACTCGAGCGCCGTGCGATTATCCAGGTTCTTCCACGCAGCGATACCCGCAGTGGACAGCAGCCCCGCGTCGTTAGGATGCAGGCGCAGCGCCGGTTCCAGCATGCGGAGAGCTTCGTCCGGATGCCCGGTTTCAATGAGATGTTGCGCATCCAGCATCACGCGCAGTCCTTCGCGCTTCATGGCCGGAGTCGGTTCGGTTCCTTTCGCCGGCGCGGGGGAGGCAGGGGCCGCCGGGGACGCGGACGTGCCGGCCCAATTGGCATTCTTGCGCGTGTTGTTGAATGCGTCCAAGCCTTCGATCGAACTGGCGGTGAGGTATCCGCTGACGGTTTTCCCGTCGACGTCCGAAGCCACTTTATAACAAGGGACGGATTCGCCGGACATCGCAAAGCGGATCGTCAGCGCGGCCCCGGCCGGGAGCGTCGCAATCACATCGGTATCGGGCGAGCAACCGGAGCGCAACGCCGTGCCATCGTTCTTCACGCTGAGTGCGAGCAACAATACGAGGAACGCGGCGGGCATAGTTCGAGGGTAAGGCCAAAGGGCGGGGAAGTCGCTCCGGTGGATACCTTACCGAGGGATAGAGAGCACCTGACGGGTCGTTTTGGCGGGGGTGCTTCCGCAAGCGACCAGCCGGGGATTCGCGGCGTGCGGCACATAAAAGAGTTCTCGGAGATGGTGCGTCTGTCGAAGAGAATTCAATATGGGGTCCGAGGCGGCAGGGCCAGAGGTCTGCTCCGCTCGTCAATGGCATTTTGGTATCCCATTGGTATCCCAGGCCGTGGGGATCGCAGGTGAATATTTCCCAGGGAAGTTCCACCAGGCATTTCCATTTCTGGTCTAACGCAAGGATAATTAACCGCTTGCAGTCCGCGGTGCGCAAGTTTGTAAAGCCGGAGCCGTTTTCGGACTCCAAATATTTCGCAAAAACGTAGAACCCGAGTGACTGCGGCGATAGCCGAAATCCGGTGCCTTCGGGCTAGGGCGGGGGAGGATCGGGGAACTCCGTGAGGCGCGCTCCTATATATAACAAAAGAAGCATGTTATGATGGAATCGGAAGCGCTCAACCTAAGAGATTGGCGCGCTTTGGTCGGCGAATCGTCCCCGTAATGGGGGGTATCGCGTACCCCATCTAAGGCGGCGCAAGTGATTCAAAATTCAGGTACCTGAGTCGTTTTCCGAGGTCACCTTAGGCATTAACCCTGATTTTAGTGAACCCGGATCGCTGTTACAGTTTCCATAGTGGCAGACAAACTGCCGCCCAAATAGGGAGAGGAGAATAGATTAACATGAAAAATTACTTGCTGAAGTTGAAGGTGATGAAGGATACCAAAGGTCAGGACCTCATCGAATACGCTCTGATGGCTGGTTTCGTGGCCGTCGCCGCCGGTGCGATTATGCCTGGCGTCGCGACGTCGATCAGCACGATCTTCTCGAAGATCGGTTCCGTGATGACGACTGCCGCTTCCCAGGGTAGCTAAACAACTAACCAACGCGAGTTTACCGGGCGGAGAGCGAGAGCTCTCCGCCTTTCGCGTTTTTGGGGAAGCATTTTCGGGCAGGAATCTCAGCTAGAATCCGCCAGGTCCGCATGACGACGGACGGGTAGATTGGATCGTGATCCCGCCGGTCCAACGTTTCCAAAGGGAAAGTTCGGTCAGAAAATGGGGAATGTTCCGTCACTTTTTCCCATCCCGCCTCTCCTAATCCTCGACGGTAATCTTCGGACCCTCTTTCGCTTCTTCCTTGCAGCGTTGTTCGATGCGTTCGGCGAGCGCGCGGAAAGGCGCCGCGTGGGGATTCTTCGCATCCAAGAGCGACACGGGCTTGCCGGTATCGCCGCCGATGCGGACGTCGGGGTCGATGGCCAGTTCTCCTAGGAACGCCAGTCCCATGGCTTCGGCCGTGGATTTTCCGCCTCCATGCCCGAACACGTCAATACGCTCGCCGGAGCCGGGGGCGATGAGGTAGCTCATAAAACGTAAAACGGGTAAAACGACGGAAAACGGGGACAGGCTACCCTTTCACTTATTATTTGCACCACCGCCATATTATCCACCCGCCGACGCCGATAGTGCCAGCGATTTCCTACCCCTCTTCGCCGGCTCCAGCGAACGATCCAGCACCCGTTCCAGTGCCGATACGAATCCCTCACCGCCCAGCGGACGTCCGGTGCGAGTCGCTTGTCGAATGCGGTCCTCGAACAGCGAATCGCGCACGCCGACCCGCAGGGCCTGCTCCCATTGCGTCGGCGACCAGCATGCCGCCCACTCGCGCATATCTAGGAGCGCAGCACCCTCTGCGCCTCCGACGTGCGCCGCCGCGCTGGACCACGGCCCCTGTTCCGCTGCTTCCGCCATTCCCGCCCTCACCGGGTTGAGCTCCACGTAACGCAGCGCCGCCCAGCAGTGGCCGGAGTCGAGCGGGCAGGAAAAGAATCGGTTCTGCCACAGGTGCCCGGTCTGTCGCTGGCGGATGTGCTGCCAGCGAGCGTAGTCGCATTGCGCGCGGCCCAGCGCCCGCGCGAGCGAATCGTCGCGTTCGGGTACGGCAATCAGGTGGACGTGATTCGTCATCAAGCAGTAGCCGAGCAGGCGCATACCGTACCTGGCCGCGTTCTCGCCGAGCGCGGCCAGGTAAACGCGACGATCCAAGTCATCGAAGAAAACCGGTTGGCGATGGTTGCCGCGCTGCGTGATGTGATGCGCGATGCCGGGCACAACGACTCGTGCGATTCGTCCCATGCACTATTAGTGCGGAGAGTTCGCGATTTCGCTCATCGGAAAACAGTGAAAGGGTAGCCTGTCCCCGTTTTTCCCGACAGTAATCTTCGGACCTTCTTTCGCCTCTTCCTTGCAGCGTTGCTCGATGCGTTCGGCGAGCGCTCTAAAAACGGGGACAGGCTACCCTTTCACTTTTTTCCATCCCTAATCCTCGACAGTAATCTTCGGACCCTCTTTCGCTTCTTCCTTGCAGCGTTGCTCGATGCGTTCGGCGAGCGCTCGGAAGGGAGCGGCGTGCGGATTTTTTGCGTCCAAGAGGGACACGGGCTTGCCGGTATCGCCGCCGATGCGGACGTCGGGGTCGATGGCTAGTTCTCCTAAGAACGCAAGTCCCATGGCTTCGGCCGTGGATTTGCCGCCACCGTGGCCGAAGACGTCGATCCGTTCACCGGAGCCGGGGGCGATGAGGTAACTCATGTTCTCCACCATGCCGAGAATGGGCACGCGCACCTGCTGGAACATATTCACGGCCTTGCGTGCGTCGTCGAGAGAGACGTTCGAGGGCGTGGTGACGATGACGGCTCCCGAAAGCGGCGCGGTCTGGATGAGCGAGAGCGCGACGTCGCCGGTGCCAGGAGGCAGGTCGATGACCAGGTAATCGAGCTCGCCCCATTGGACATTCCGCAAAAATTGCTGAATCACGCTGTGTAACATGGGTCCGCGCCAGACGAGAGGCTTGTCGCCGGGGTTGAGGAATCCCATGGACATGAGCTTGATGCCGTGGCTGACGACGGGGCGGATGTTTTCGGCCACGCCGGTGGGCGTTTCGTTGGTGCCCATCATGAGGGGGACGTTGGGGCCGTAGACGTCGGCGTCGAGCAGTCCCACACGGCGGCCCCTTTGGGCCAGGGAAATCGCAAGATTCACGGCGACGGTGGTCTTTCCAACGCCTCCTTTGCCGGAACCGACGGCGATTAAGTGTTGGACTCCGGGAATCGGCTGCTTCGGTTGTCCCTGCGGTGGTGGTTGTTGTGGACCCATGTACTCAGATGGTAGCAGGCGCATTGCGGGTAGGAGAAGGAGACAGGAGTCAGGAGTCAGGAGTCAGAATAGAGCGGTGCCGCGAGGCCTTGCCACACGTGAAGGCAGATCCGTGAGGGCATTTGGCGGGCACTCCATTTTTTCGCTTGCCTTCGTTGTAAAAAGAGATATCCTATGGTGTAATCAAGCCCGCGAGGAGGCAAACGGAATGATAGAGTTTCGACTTTCGGCCGACGACGATCTCGACGATTTTGAGGATAGCTCCGAGATCCGTCTGGACGATGAAATGGGTGATTATGGCCTGGACGACGATGACGACGAAGTCATCGAACTGGTCCCGGTGGCGCCTCCCCCGGCGCGGACCATGGTGATCACCGAGGTAGTGGAACTGGTGGCGATCCCGGAGCCCGAGCCGGAACCGGCGCCGATCCGCAAGCCTGCGGCTAAGGCTGCGGCTCCGAAGAAAGCTCCCGCTCCGAAGCCTGCGGCTCCCAAGGCGGTTCCTAAGACGGCAGCCAAGAAAGCTGCTCCGAAGAAAGCAGCTGCTAAAAAAGTAGCGAAGAAGGTAGCTCCCAAGAAGGCTGCTAAGAAGGTCGCTCCGAAAAAGGCGGCTCCTAAGAAAGCAGTCAAGAAGGTAGCTCTGAAGAAGGCAGCCAAGAAAGTCGCGCCGAAGAAGGCAGCGAAAAAGGTCGCGAAGAAGCCAGCGCCCAAGAAGGCCGTGAAGAAAGCTGCGAAGAAGGCCGGCAAGAAGAAATAACAGTTCGCGTAGTTTATTCCTCGAAGTACCCCTCCTCTCGTGTGTGCGGTCGCTGGGCCGCACACACCCTGATATCCACCTCAAGTAGATCCAACCTCGCAACCCCTATCGTCGGAACATTCCTGCTTCAAAGCGCGGATTGCGGCGCCGATAAAGCCCGTGATGTGGGACACATGTAGGCCAATGTTTACGGTGAGGCCCGCGCAGGGGATGCATGCTTAGTTTGGCCGTCTTAACGCGGAACGAGGGCACCGCCCAGGTGCTGGACCAGATGATCCGCAATTCGGATCTGATCCAAGTGGTTGCGTCCCTGGATTCCACCGCGATCCATGAAGCTGTGCGCGCGCTAGGGATTCACGAGCCTGAACTCGTACTGGCGGACCTGGCAGATTGGGAACACTTGGCTCCGCTGCATGACGCGGCCATGCGGGCTGGGCGCCGCGCGCGCTGGATCGGCTTCGGGCGCAGTTGGAATCACCACGAAGAGGAGGTGTTCGCGCAGCGCGGCATTTCACCGCTTTTGCGAGAGCCCTTCGAATCGAGGGATCTGGAGCGCGCGGCCTTTGAGGCGCTGCACGTTGGCAAGTCGGAAACGCGTCCGGGATTGTGGACGTTTCTACCGGCGAAGGCCGGTGGAGGGTGTTCGACGGCAGTGCTCAATACGGCGATCGCGCTGCGGCAAGCGTCTCTAAAAGCATCGCCGCCCACACCCCAGCCCACACCCCAGCCCACATCGAGGCAAAATGTTTTGTTGATTGAAGCGGATTCGCGTTCCGGATCGTACTCGCTGCTGATGAATCTGGAGAAGACCCATCCGGTGACGCAGGC
>CAITIX010000102.1 GCA_903892565.1 uncultured Acidobacteriia bacterium | reverse complement strand
TCCTTCAACGCCAGTGTCTTGCGCACCGCCGCATCGCCGTATGTTCTTTCGCCCACCAGCTGTGCTCGCTTGGCGCTCAGCAACGCAGCCGCCGCGATTTCCGCGCCACCCGCCGTCGAACGATTAATAATCAGCGCCAGCGGAGCCTGCGTCACGGCCTTCGTGTTCGCGTTGAAATCCTGACGTGCTTGCTTCTGCCCCTGCGTATAGGTGATCAGGCCGCTATCCATGAATAAGCCGGCCAGCGCGATTCCCTCTTCATCCGCACCCGTGGAGCAGTGACGAAGATCCAGCACAAAGCGGCTTGCGCCCTGACCCGTTAGCGACGCGATCTGCGCGGCGACGTCTTTCGCGCGTCCCGCCTGCAAACCGGGAACGGCAATCACGCCCGTCTTGCCTTCCAGTCGTCCGCTCACGGGAGGATTCACGACCTGCGCGCGCTTCACCTTCATCTTGCTCGGCTCACTGCGGCGGACGCGAATCACACCCAGTTCCACTTCCGTTCCGGCGTCTCCCTGCAAGAGCAGTTCGGCGAATGCCAGAGGCATGTCGCGCGTCGAGACATTATTGATGGATTCCACCACGTCGCCCGTGGCGAATCCCGCGACGGCTGAAGGAGATCCAGGAATGGCATCTTCCACCGCCATGTACCCCAAGCGCTTGGCCAAAACCAGACCAATGTCGGCCTTCTTCGCGCTTTCCTTGGATTTCAAATATTGCTTGTACTGATCGGCGTTCAAGTAGCTGGCGTAGGGATCGATGGATTCCAGCATGCCATTGATCGCACCGACCGTAACGGCCTTCATGTCAGGCTCTTCGACGTAGTCCTGCTTGATGCGCGATAGCACTTCGCTATACACGCCCAGATGCGAATACGGCGTGTCCGGAGCGGCGCTCCGCCCCACGGCGCCGAACAAAATCAGCGCAACCACTGCCGTCGAAAATCCTACAAGCACGAATTGAAAGCGGCGATTCATAGGTAGAGCGTACCCCTACTTTCTTGCCTTTAGAATAGCAGAACAAAACCGCACTGGCGCCCGGTGGCCACGCAAACTGCTGCACGGCAAGACGAAAGGCGAAAGGCCGGCAGAAACGTCGCACATTTTCTATAGTGGACACCGGCTCGATCATCAATTGGATAATCAAAGAACATGGAAATCTATCTACTGCGCCACGGCATCGCGGAAGATCGCGCCGCATCGGGTCGCGACGCCGACCGCCGCCTCACCGATGAAGGCCGCGACAAACTACGTAAAGTTCTGGAGCGCGCCCACGCCGCCGGCGTTGCTCCATCGCTCATCTTGACCAGCCCCTTTCGCCGGGCTCTGGAGACTGCCGAAATCGCCGCGCGCGAACTCGGCTATTCCGAAAAGCTCGCACGCACCGAGGCGCTGGTTCCTCACAGCACTCCGCGCGACGTCTGGCAGGAACTGCGCCAGCATCGCGACGAAACCGCCGTCCTGCTGGCTGGGCACGAGCCTCTTTTCTCTGCGACCGTCGCTTACCTCTTAGGTTCCACGCGCGAGATGGTGGATTTCCGCAAGGCAGCGCTCGTGCGCATCGACGTCGGCAGCCTCGGCCCCGAGCCCTACGGCGTGCTGCAATGGAT
>CAITIX010000101.1 GCA_903892565.1 uncultured Acidobacteriia bacterium | reverse complement strand
CTTCGTGTTCTTCGCGTCCACGCCCTCCGCCATAGCTATGCGGGACATCGCGCTCTTGCGGGCTGCGGTAGATCATTTCGTGGCGCTCGGGAGGAGGAGCCGCGTTATACCGGGTCACTCCACCATATGGATGAACATACGTCGAGCGATTCACCCAGGTCCGGCCCCAAATGCCGTCATTGACATACAAGCGGTGTGCTCCCCAATCCCAGCGGTTCAATCCCCAACCCCAGGGGCGGAAAAAGCCGCCGATCGTGACGCCATATCCGAAGTTGATAGCGCCACCGATCACGAATCCAGGACGGGGAGGGAAAAAGACAACGCCTGGATCGTAGTACGGCACGGTGATGAATTCCGGATTTGCCGGCATGATCGTGATATACGGACCGCCACCGACGATAACCTGCGGATTCGTGCGCAAGTAGCCGTAGCGCATGGAACTCTGGCGCATCCGCTGCACGGAATCCATCACGGCCTGCTGGCTGACCAGAAACGCGTTGCCGATTTGGCTGGTCCAGTACATGTCCGCATTCATCATTTCCAGGACGGACGGGAACGGCAAGAGCGCCTGCACGCCGGGATCGAAGTTGAGGTGATCGTTGTTGATCGCGCCGGCCAATGCGGGTCCGTTCAGGTAGTGATGTTGATCGGCCCAGGCGGCAGCGGCCGGAATTTGATCGCCAAACGTGGACGCAGCAAGCACCTGCGCAAGCAACGGGTCCGGATAGAGAGCGATCCGCGAGACCAATTGATCGAGCTGAGCCGGTGGGGGCAACGCTGGGCCGGCTTGGGGATAACCTTGTGGCTGACCTTGGGGATAACCTTGCGCCTGTCCTTGCGGATAGCCTTGCGGCGGGTAATTTTGACCGAAAGACGGCACCACGGACAGCATGGTCATCGCCAACGCGACGGCGGGAACGGCAAACAACTTGGTTCGGCAGATGGTCCGCATAACGAATTTCTCCTGTGCTTAAAGACGCCGCAACCGCAAGCGTCGGTTTCTCTCTGAACATAGTTTAACGGTGGCAACAGGTCAAGGACGTCACGGAGATCGGCACGAAGGAGCTTGGCGCCCCGGTCCTCGCATTTGAGCTAAAGTAGTTCAGAACGTCAGCATGTTAAGGAAACTACCATGAAGAACATTTGCCTGGGAGCGATTCTCGCTCTTTCCGTTTATGCTCCGATCATTTCGGCGCAGGCGCCCGCAGACGGGCCTTACAAGATTCTGAAAACCGCGAAGGTCGGCGGCGATGGTGGCTGGGATTACGTCAATGTGGACGTCGAGAATCGGCGTCTGTACATCGCGCGGCGCAGCATGCCGCCAAAGATTTTTGTCTATAACCTGGACACGCTCGAACCAGTGGGTACGGTGGACGACACGAGCGCGCACGGCGCGGTGATCGATCCCAAAACGCATCACGGCTTCGCCACCTCCGCCGAAGCAATCACCATGTTCGATACGCAGACGCTCAAGGTGATCAAGAAGATTAAAGTGGGCGGCAATCCCGACGGCGCATTCTTCGACGCCTTCAATCAACGCGCCTACATTTTGAGTCACGCGTCGCCGCATATCACGGCGATCGACACGAAAGACGGTTCCGTCGTAAAGGCGTTCGACATCGGCGGCGAGCCCGAGCAGATGGCCTCGGACGGCAAGGGGCATCTTTACGTCGACGTGGAAGATAAGGAAAACGTGGCCGTCATCGATGCGAAAACGCTGGAAGTTACGGCGCACTACGACGTCACGGGCAAGGGCGGAACGTGCGCTGGCCTGGCGATGGATACCAAACACAAAATCCTGTTCGCCACGTGCCGCAACCCGCAGAATGCGGTCATACTGAATGCCGCCGACGGCAAAGTGATCACGACACTGCCCATCGGGCTGGGCAGCGATGGCGCCGTGTTTAATCCGAAAACGATGGAGATGTTTAGCTCGCAAACCCATGGAACGCTGACCATCATCAAGGAAAAGAGTCCCAAGGATTTCATGGTGGAACAAACACTGAAGACCATGTTCGGCGCACGAACCAGCGCCATCGATACGAAGACCGGCCACATCATCGTGATTTCGGCGGAGTTCGGTCCGCCGCCGCCTGCCGTCGAAGGCAAAAAGAAGGGCAACGGCCGCGGCCCGATCCTGCCGGGGACGTTCTCGATATTGATGATCGGGAAATAAAATTACTGGTCGGAAATAAACCGGGTCACGCGATTCGG
>CAITIX010000100.1 GCA_903892565.1 uncultured Acidobacteriia bacterium | reverse complement strand
GATCTCCGTCTTCCGCTACCAGCGCGCGGCGCAGCAATACTCCGCTCGGATTGTAATCAGGGATCAACTCTTTCAAACACAGCACCGCGCGGCCGATGTCACGGGTTTCGACAGCGCGCTCCATCTGCTGCAGATTTTCTTCCAGCAGGCGCTCGCTGGCAGGCATCCCCGTAAAGATGCGAATCTGTGGATGCCGCGTGGCAACGGTGTATTCATCGGTGGCCTGCAACTCTTCGTAAAGTTTCTCTCCAGGACGCGCACCTGTAAATTCGATGGGGATATCGGCGTCGGGACGATAGCCACTCAACAGAATCATTTTGCGCGCAAGATCGACGATGCGGACGGGCTCTCCCATCTCCAGCACAAAGATTTCGCCGCCCGTGCCCATGGAGCACGCCTGCAAGACAAGCTGCGCGGCCTCGGGAATCGTCATAAAGTAACGGCGCATTTCCGGATGCGTCACCGTCACGGGCCCACCCCTCGCAATTTGTTGGCGGAAGCGAGGGATCACGCTGCCATTCGAACCGAGCACGTTACCAAAACGCACGGCCAGAAAACGAGTCTGGGTGGGACTGTCAGGAACCATGCGTTCAGAGAAGCTGCGATCCGTTGTCTGGCGTCGTGCTCCTGCGGCCTGACAGACAAGTTCCGCGACACGTTTGGTCGCCCCCATGACATTCGCAGGACGAACAGCCTTATCCGAACTCACGAGCACGAACGTTTCCGCGCCACTGCGCACGGCCTGGCGCGCCAGTACTCGGGTTCCGAACACATTCTTTTCCAAGGCCTCGAAGACATGCGCTTCCATCATCGGCACATGCTTGTAGGCGGCAGCGTGAAACACAATGGAAGGACAATACTGCTCGAAGACTTCGGCAAGACGGCGGCGGTTTTGAATATTCGCGACTTCAGGACGAAACGCAAGCGCGGGAAAACGATCCAGCAAATCCTGCTCGATATCGTAGAGCGCGGTTTCGCCGCTATCGAGACCTACTAATACGGCTGGCTCAAACCGCGCGATCTGTCGGCATAACTCGCTGCCGATAGATCCACCGGCTCCGGTAACCAACACGACTTGCCCTTGCAGTTTACTGCGCATGAGATGCTGATCCAGATGCGCGGCGGGCCGCCCCAGCAGATCTTCTAAACGCACTTCGCGTGCCTGATTCACGAGGACGCGATTTTCAATCAGCTCGGACAAGGGAGGAATCTTGCGGGTCGCCACGCGTGCCTCGTGACAAGAGTCGAGAATTGCACTGATCTGGCTACCTGTGGCTTCGGGCAAGGCGAGCAGGACTTCGTCCACGCCGTAACGCGCGGTGAGCGACGCGAGCGCGGCTCCTCCACGAAAGACCTTTATGCCATGAAGCCGTGTATCTGTTTTTTGAGGATCGTCGTCCAAAAATCCGGCGACTCGGTAACCCAGTTCCGGATGCGTCCGAATTTCGGTGAGGATGCGAATGCCGGCAGTTCCAGCACCATAGATGAAGATGGTCTTCAGCGGGCGCGAGCCTCCTGCCGCTCGTCGACGTTTTTCGTACAGCATTCTGGCTGTGGCGTGCGCACTGCAAATGATGGCCGCGCACAGCAGCAGGTCCAGCACATAAATGGAGCGCGGGAACGACGATCCGACCGTTGCGTACACCGCGCCGGAAACGCACACGGTTGCTGCGACGTTCGCCGCCGCAATGCGCCCAACGTCGGCGAAACCAAGATAGCGCCACGCAAGATCGCGCAACGCGAATGCCCGAAATACGAGGATCTTGATGACAAGCGCGACGGGGAGCGCCGTAGCCAGATATCCCCAAGCGGCAGCCGGTGGAGCAAATTCGTATCGCAGCAGAAAGCCGACCGCGAAGGCGACAGCGGCAAAAGCCGCATGCGTCAATTCGGAACCGGCGCGCCGGTGGCGTGTCCACAGGGATCTCATATCAGACCTTTTTCTTCACAACAAGAGCATTCCGCTAAGCCGTGCGGGTGGCCATTTCGCGATAACGTTCTACGACGCGCTGTGATCCGGGCGGTGGAAACGGCGTGAGCGGAGCACGCCGCATAGCGACCAAGCACAGCCCCTCATCCGCATTCCATTCGCGCAGCAACTGGGCAACGCCCGCGAGCGCGCGTTCGCGCGAAACCAGCGCCAAGGCCGTTAATCCGATGATTCTGAGATCCGCCGCAACGCTGGCATGCTCTACGTAGAACAGCGCCAGCCGCGATTTCCAGGGACGGATGACCTGGTTATATCGAAGGTCTGGATCGTCGCTGCCCGCCAGAATGTGGCCTTCATCCGCGAAGACAATCGACGCGAGATCTGTAATACCTGGGCGCACCTCGAGCATTTTGCTTTCTTCGTCGGTGTACAGCGCAACATCCGCCACCACTTGCGGCCTCGGCCCGACGAGGCTCATATCGCCTACCAAGACGTTCCACAGCTGTGGGAGCTCATCGAGCTTGGTCGCGCGCAACACGCGGCCAATTAACGTAATGCGCGAATCGCTGGTAGCCGTGGAGTTCACACCGCTGCGCCAGGCATCCGGCCGCATGCTGCGGAATTTCAGCATGTGAAACGCGGTGCCACCTTTCCCCACACGCAGTCCCCGAAAGAAGGGGGCGTGGCGATCATAGAGCCACACGGCTGCCGCAATTCCAACCAACTGCGGCGCCAAGGCGAGAAGTCCAGCTAGGGAGACAACGATATCCAGTGCTCGTTTGAGTTTCATGATTTGTACCTGATTCACTGCGGCTTTTCTAACGGACTAGGCGACGGAAGACACAGCGCGCACTAACTTAGCGGACACCGCACGCGCGATCGCCTCCGCATCGAGCCCGTATACGTTGCGGAGATACTGCTGCGAACCAACCACCGATGAGAACGTATTGCGCAGGCCTATTCTGGAGAAGAATCGCGGAACCACACCGCACTCCATCAGACTCTCGGCGATCGCGCCGCCCAGGCCGCCATCGACGTTGTGCTCCTCGATGCTCACAATGCCGCCGGTTTCTTTCGCCGCAGTAATCAAAGTGGCTGTGTCAAGAGGCTTGAGTGTGTGAACACTCAAAACACGCGAACGAATTCCCTGCCCCGCGAGGATTTCGGCCGCGCGGAGCGCTTCCCCAAGGATTCCGCCGGTAGCGGCCAGCGTGACGTCCAAACCTTCTTGCACCGTTCGAATCTTTCCGGGAATGAAGGCTTCGCCTTCTCGAGGATTCAACTTGGCCGCGGATTTATCGAGCCGCAAGTACGCCGGACCTTTCTGCTTGACGAGGTATCGCGCGGCTTCGGCAGCCTCCCACAAATCTCCGGGAGAGAACACGGTCATATTGGGAAGCGAGCGCAGGATCGCCAGATCTTCCGTGGCGTGGTGCGACATGCCAACAGGGCCGTAGCTCATTCCACCACCGACGGAAATGATTTTCACGTTCGCGTCGTGATAACAAATGTCATTGCGAATTTGCTCCAGGCAACGCAGTGTCGGGAAATTGCCAATCGAGTAGGTGAAAACAGAGTGGCCTTCCAGCGCCAATCCGGCGGCAAGGCCAGACATGTTTTGTTCCGCCACGCCGACGTTGAGAAATTGATGGGGGAAGCGCGCAGCAAACTTCTCTACTACTCCAAAGCCGAGGTCGCCGGTAAGGAACAGCATCTCGGGATGCTGCGGCGCCAGTTCGGTGAGTGTGCGAACGACAGCGTCTCTCATTTAGGCGACCTCCAACTCGGCGAGTGCGCCCTCGAATTCCGCACCGCGCGGTGTTCGATAGTGCCACAGCACGGTGTCTTCCATGAAACTCACGCCCTTGCCTTTAGTCGTGTGTGCGATTACGCACGATGGTTTATCCGACGCGAACGGCACTTCAGCAAAGGTCTGCTGCAGCAGGTTGTGATCGTGGCCATCCACTTCGCGCACATCCCAACCGAAGGCTTTCCACTTATCGGCAAAAGGATCGAGCCGCAGGATATCCGAGGTCCTTCCCAATCCTTGGAGTTGATTGAAATCTACAATGGCAATGAGATTCGAAAGTCCGTGATGGCCAGCAAAAAGTGCGGCTTCCCAGATAGAGCCTTCGTCGCATTCGCCATCGCTCAACATACAAAAGACGCGATGAGCGGCGGATTTGAGCTTTCCCGAATACGCCATTCCCGTGGCGATGGAAAGACCGTGTCCCAAGGCTCCGGTGGATACTTCAATCCCGGGAAGCTCGTGCGATACATGACCGCATAATTCGGAGCCATCCTGATAATGCGTTGCCAGCTTGTCTAAAGAAAAGAATCCTCGCTCGGCCAATGCCGCGTAGAGGCCCGCGCCTGCATGTCCCTTGCTGAGCACGAAGCGATCGCGCGTCGGCGATTGCGGCGCCGCGGGCTCTACGCGCAACGTCCCGCCGTACAAAACGGCGAGCAGGTCTGCGCAAGAATAGATTGCCCCGATGTGTGAACCGCCGCCTGCGTTCGTCATCCGAAGCGCATGCTGGCGAATCTTCTTCGCAAGGTCACGGGTGTCTGCCGTTGCCGCCGCGAGATTGACCAGACCGGCAGCAAATTCCATTTCACGCTCGGTTGCCATCATCCGCGATTTCCTCCGTAGAAGCTGCGGATCGTTTGTCCCACACATTCGACGTCCTCCATCGTGAGCCAGGGATGCATGGGCAGCATCAGCACACGGGAGAACAGCTTTTCCGTAGCCGGCAGCGACCGGTTCAAACCCAAGGCCTCGAACTGGTGCACGGCTTTTCCGCCCCAAGGAAGAAGGGTGCCTATGCCTTGCGCGCGCAGGTAGTCGCGCAGATGGTCCCGACGCTCCGCTTCGATTTCGTAATTTTGAAAGACATCGAAGTGATCGGGGTCGTCATTCGGCCCAGGCGGCAACACAACCTCTGCGACACCATTCAACACAGCTCGATACGCACGAGCGAGCGCGCGTCTGCGTTCCACGACTGCACCAAAACGATGCAGGCGATAATCGAGAATCGCAGCCTGCAAGTTATCGAGACGAGAATTGAGTCCCCAGCCGACGACGTCGCCATTCGCGTTGCGTCCGTGATCGCGCAATTCACTCATACGCGCCGCAACACCCGAATCGTTCGTAATCACGGCGCCGCCATCGCCCAAGCATCCGAGGATCTTCGCAGGATAGAAACTGATGGCAGCTGCGGCTCCGAAGGTCCCCGCACATTGTCCGCGAAAGCGGGAACCCAGCGCCTGCGCGGCGTCCTCAACCATCGTGAGTCCGTGGCGATCCGCAATGCGGCCAAGCGCCGACATATCCGCGGTTCGCCCATTCAACTGCGTGGGCATGATGGCAGTAGTGCGCGGAGTAATTGCCGCAGCCACGGCTTCGGGATCAATCAGATGATCGTCGCCGCATTCCACGGGAACGGGAATCGCCCCGCAATAGTGAATCGCAGCGGCGGTTGCGACCATGGTGTGCGAGCTGAAGATCACTTCATCGCCCGCGCGCACGCCGGCGGCCTTCAGCGCGATCAATAATCCATCGGTCGCGTTCGCGACACCGAGAGCATGTCGAGCTCCGACGAATCGCGCGAGGTTGTCTTCAAAGCGACGGCCGTCTTCCTGCAGGATGAACGCGCCCCGGCGTCCCACGTCGCGGAAAATGGAGACAAGATCGTCCTCTTCGGTGACAAACGCTTGCGGATAAGGGAAGAAAGGAAGGGAGCGGGTGGTTTCACCCCGCGCGGCTAAGACTGCGGTAGGCATGAATTCTCCTCGATACGAGCTGTGCGCGATGTTCGCCAAATGGCGGCCACTTTGCCAAGGCCCTGCAGACTGCCCAGGCCGTAGCCCAGGTGCAAAACAAAAAACACGATCGGCATGAGCAACGCATAGTGCGGTCGCCTCTCACGCCACGCCACTTGGACCGATGCCGCGAGATTCGCGATCGCGTAAGGGATCGCTACTGCCGCCAGCGGCCACACGCTCCACGGCGCCAGACTGATTCCCGTTGCGAGTGCGGCAACAAACACCAGCGGGATCAGATGCCGCAAAGACACCGGCATCACGGGGCTATATATAAACGGGAGCACCGCCCATTCCCCATTCGACAGGTTGTGCCGCCAAAATTCCGCCATGCGGCTACGCGCGTAATAGTCACTGGCGATGCCAGGGACAAGCAGAGTTCGTCCACCGGCGGCTTTGAGACGTCGGCTGAACTCCATATCCTGACTGCGCTTCAGCGCGGTGTTGAAGAGACCGACACGCTCGAACACGTCGCGTCGCCAACATCCTCCAAAGACCGTATCTACCCAGCGAGGCTCTTTCGATCCCACGCGGAAATGCGAGTTGCCAACGCCGAAGCGATGACTCAATGCCGCGACGATGGGTCCTGCAAACAGTCCGGGATCCTGAGGCAGCGTGTGCATCGTGCCGCCTACGTTATCCGCGCCAGAGGCGAGCAGATTTTCGACACAACCCGAGAGATAATTCGCTCCGATGCCTGCATGCGCATCGACGCGGGCGATGATTTCGCCACGCGCAGCGTTGATGCCGTGATTCAAGGCCCAGGGCGTGATTCCTTGGGGATTATCGATGAGCCGGACACGCGCGTCGCGCTTCTGATATTCCGCAATCAACTGGCGAGTGCCGTCCGTGCTGCCGCCATCGATTGCCAGAACTTCCATCCGATCGTGCGGATAGTCGTTCGCGAGGACTGAGTCTAGACAGCGTCCCAGAAAACGTGCTTCGTTGCGGCACGGAATAATTGCACTCAGAAACGGCTTCATCCTGTAGCTCCTCGACGCAGCACCTTCGGTTCGGGCGATGGAACAATCGCGACGTTGCTAACACTGGAGCGCTTGCGACGACGGCTCTCGCGACAGGCAAATGCCAAAGCGCCGACCGGGATCACCGCGCCCTCAATGATGAATCCCTTGTAGCCTTCTGGACCCGCGCGAACGAGCGGTGCAATATTCGCGACGAACGTCCAGGGCGCAACGACAGCGAAAAGCCGGATCAACATACCGCGGCGGCCGCCGAAGCGGGTGTAGGCGTTCAAGCACATCGCCCACACGAGGCCCATCACAATGCCGCCAAGGACGACACCGGCATAGCCGAAGCTCAGATACCAGCCCGTTGCATGATGCAGCGAGTATCCCTGGTCTTGAATCGTCCCGACACTTTCCGTGTAGTAAAGATAGATGTCGCGCGGACGATCGGGCCACAGCACACGAGGCACCAGCGCACAAACCAAACTGTAAATGCTATATCCGAACTTGATCGGCGTGCCCGCGGCCAAAACGCCGTACATGGAAAAGTGAGCCGCGAAGGCTTCATTACTGGAGGAAACGAATTTGCCGACTTCGTTGGCATTGCCCAAGCGTTGCGTCACCGCCTCCCAGAGCCCAGAAAGCGACTCACCACGAAACAGATCGATGGTGTAGAGAAACCACATCCCAACCATGGCCGCGATTCCGGCGCGAAACCATTGGGGGCGTTCCGTGGATGCAACATAGGCGAGGAATCCGGCGATCAGCGCCGTAAATACCTCATTCTTGTTTCCCAGCATGAAGGCGAAGGCGCACATGCTTCCCAATAATGTGATGTAGCCGGGCCAAACGTAGGCCGGCGCCTGGCTCGCAAAATAGCGCGAGTTTTTTCCAGCGGCAAGCGAGGCTACGCCAATGGCGGGCGGGATCAATGCGACGCGATTCAACACTTGGTGCAGCGTGAACCAATCTCCAGGATCAGAGCGCGTGTAGCGATACGCCGAGGCATTCATGGCATAGGCAATCCCCAATTTCTCCCGCATAATCAGGAAGCTTCCTATCGCCGCTGCGAATCCGAGCAGCAAGATGGGCTCATGCCGCAGCGTTAAGCGAGGATGGGGGCGTGTTCGCACTGTGCGCAGGGTAACGATCAGCGTCACTTCCACGGCAACGATAAACAGCGCATACAGCACAATGGCCAGAAGGTAGTTGTCATCTAGCACGATGGGAAACATCTTGGATTCCAGATAGTGATACGCCTTGCCGCTATTCCCACCCTGCTTATCGATCACCAACGACCAGGCGCCGTACAACGACCAATAGTAGAGCGCCGCAATACCCACGGGGATCCCCACGTCTCGCCGTACGCGGTAGAGAATCACAGCCAGGCCCGCGATTACGACGGTTGCCGCGGCAAGCACTGCGTAGTACTGCATTAGCGAACGCCTTTCTTAAGACCGACAAGTGAAAAGTGCGCGTCCTGGTTTTCCGCGAAGGAGCCTGGAGCAAGGCTCTGGTAGATCTTGCACAGTTGCGAGGCGACACCTTGTGACGAGAATTCTTGGATCTTGCGGCGTCCGTCGCTACGCTCCCGTCGCGCGCACATGTCAACCAGAGCATCCGCCAACGCCTGCGGATCACGATCGACAATGCACGTTCGGCGGACATTCCGGAGCCGTTCGGCAACGTCTCCCACGTCGACGCTCACCACCGGCAAATTGCAGGCCAACGCTTCTTGCACCACGGTAGGAGATCCCTCGTGGTCGCTGGTAACCAGGAGGCAATCGGCGGCATTCATGTACGTGGGGACCATTTCTGGGGGACAACCGCCATTGAGAATCTCCAGGCGCATCTCCGGTATGTTCTGCCGCGCCAGCAAAACGGCAGCCTTCGCGAGATCGACGCGTTTGATGCCGGGATTGTAACTGGCGTTGAACAGAATCACGGGGTCATCAGACCAACCGAGTTTGCGTCGCGCCTTTTCGCGCAACAGCGGATAGAAGACATCCGCATCCACTCCGCTCGGCAACACAATCGCTCGCTGTCGCCGCCACCACAAACGCTCTCTCAACTGAGCGCTGACGCAAACAATTGTTTCGGCGGTAAGCGCGGCGGCCTGAGACATCCACCGGCCTAACCAGCCACGCACTCTTTCTACGATTCCGCCATTCGTCGGATTGAGATCGCCTCCGCGAAACGTGATCACCAGCGGCAGGCCCCAAGCCGCGAAGGACGAAAACAGCGCCGTTACCGTTCCGTAGTGCGCATGAACAATCTGCGGGCGCCGGTTCCTGAGCTCCTTGCGAAAGCGCAAGAATTCCCGCACGATGATCCTGGGAGAAGTTCGAGACTTCAGATAGAACACGTCAACGTCAAGTCCGCAAGCTCGAACAGCGTTCAATTGGCGCCGAGCGAAGATCATGGAGCTGCCGGCTCCGTCGCCCGGTATTACGAACAGAACATGCATTTTTGAATTTTCTTTCGCCGACACGGCTTCGCTAGACGATGGAGCGCCGACAGCGAGACTTTGATGAACAACCTGATGAACAACCTGATGAACGACCTGATCCACGGCTAGCCTCCCTAGCGAAAGCAAAGCGACCGAGCCGGAGGTATGGCCAAAAACACAACCCACCGGATCAGCTTGCCCCACGCGAGCAGGCTGATGGGATGGCTCGCCAACAACCACCCATAGGCGCGAAGCGCACCAGAATAGTCGCCAGCCAGCATTCGATGATCCGCCTGTTTCAGCTGCGCGCTCAGTCCTTCGGGCGTCTCGCGCAATTGCCGGCCAGCTTCTTCCAAAGCCGCATCGGCATCCGCATCTGCACCAATGCGCCGGGCCCAGGCTAATGCTTGCGTCGCAATGTGGACTCGGGCTTGATCTGTCGCGCGCTGCCCGCTCACCGCACCCGTGCGGTATCGATAGTGATACAGAGGATCGGGCAAATTCGCGCCACCCGAGGCATCGCACATGCGCCAGAAGAAGTCATAGTCCTGCGAACACACAAACTCTTCGCAATACCCGCCGAGTCGTCGCGCGGTTGCGGTGCGGAACATCGTAGCGCCGTGAACGAAGGGGTTACGTTCCTGCATCGCGTCTTTAATCTTGTTCGGTTCGAGAGGAAACCGTGTTTCCCAGAGACGCGTACCCTGTTCCTGATGCATCCATGCATTCGAACCACATACCGCGATTTCAGGATGCTGCTCCAGAAACTCCACCTGCTTGGCAAAGCGGTCGGGCTCGCTCCAATCGTCAGCATCGTGACGCGCGATGTAACGTCCATGCGCGTTGGCGAGACCGACGTTTAACGTTCTCGTCAATCCGCGCGGAGGTTCGTGATGCAGTTCGATGCGGGAGTCGAGCGACGCGTAACGCTCCAGCGTATCGAGGACCTTTTGATCCTGCCCGCCGTCCCTATAAATGAGGAACTCGAAATCGTCGAGTGTCTGCCCCAGAACAGACGTGATGGCCTGCTCCAGCATCGACACGGGCACGTCGCGCACGGCCATCAAAACACTCACTGTGGGCGCGAACCGGTCCGCGTATGTCTCCGCAGCTATTTGGTCACTGATTTGATTCATCATTTCTACACGCAGCAAAGTAGGCGCTTGCGATCACCAACGCGCGCCCCAACGCTCCGCCCAGGCTGAAAACGCAAACAACGTCCACTGTCGCTGTCCACTCACTCCGCATTGCGCCGCTTCGGCGAACCATGGACAGGGAACCATCTCTTCGACCGACTTTTGCAAGGGGCCATCCATCCATCGATCGACAGGTGCGCCGAAGCCGTGTTTTGGTCGATGCAACACCTCGTGCGGCAAGTCGTCCGCATAGGCCCTTCGCAGCAGAACTTTCTTTTCACGCCCGCGCACCAGCTCTCGCGCCGGCAGAGTCTGCCCCCATTCCAGAACCGCGTGATCCAACAGAGGCGCGCGACCTTCTATCCCGAACGCACTCAGCGCGATGTCCATCTTGTAGGTCAATCCGTTCGCTAACGCCAATTCGCGGTCCGTTCGAAGCGCGCGCTGCAAGGCATGCGCGGACATCTCGCCGAACGAAGAAGAGAGCACTTCGCGCAGCCAATCTTCCGCAACCTGGCCGCCATGATCTGCCATCAGACGCTTTCGATCGGACGCCCGAAACAAGCTCTTCGACTGGACGTAAACACCGGCGCGTCCGCTGCCAACGCCATCGCAGAATCCCGCCGCAGCCGCAGCGGCTTTCAGCGTTTGTTTGACGCCGATGTATTCATAGTGCCGGTATCCTCCAAAGGCCTCGTCGCCGCCGTCACCATCCAGAACGACACGATAGCGACCACTCAGAGCTTCGCCTAACGCGAAACACGCGAGCGACGAACTATCGGCAAAAGGCTCGTCATAGTGAAACAGAACGTCATTGAAATGGCTCGCAACCTGTTTCGCACTCAGATCGACGACCGTGTGCTTCAGGCCCAGCCCGGAGGCCACTTGCCGTGCATAGGGAAGATCCGTTTCGTCGCCGTCAATCCGCACGGTGAACGCTTCCGGCTGCGCGCCTTGTCTCACACACTCTGCGGCGATCACGGACGAATCCACGCCGCCACTCAATGAAAGCGCGATCAGCACATCGGCACGCAGGCGAATACGCACCGCCTCGCCGACGCGAGCGCGCAGATCGTCGACTAACGCTTCATTCGACCGATACTTTTGTTCGGCTCCGTTCGGAGCGATCCACCATCGCTCTGGTTGCGGCACCTGTCCAATCGCGAATTTAGGAACTGGATTACCGATTTCTTCGGGCGTCCCATGCGCAACACTGCGGAAGCGAATCAGGTGTCCAGCGGGCAGTTTGCGGCAGTTCTTGATTGCCGCAAGCGGGGCTGGAATGTAGCCCAGCGCCAGGTACGCATCCACAGCAGTGGGATCCAACCGGCGATCGTGAAATTCCGCGAGCGCTTTCATCTCGCTAGCGAAAGCGAGTGTCTCGCCATTCCAAAAATAGACGAGCGGTTTTTCCCCAGCGCGATCGCGCGCCAGAGTGAGCTCTTGACGAACACTATCCCATAAGGCGAAGAT
>CAITIX010000099.1 GCA_903892565.1 uncultured Acidobacteriia bacterium | reverse complement strand
GGCGGCATGAACATCGGGTCATCGGCCTGCATCACCGTTTCCAGATCCGTGCTCATGGGAAGCCGTTTCGCCAGCCGGCGCAACACCGTTTTGCGGCGCATCTCGTCGGCGAACGGGCCTGACCAGGGGCCGCTATCTTTCGCGCGGCTCACGTTCCGCACCGCCTGAATCTGCGCCTCGGTCATCACTTCGCGGTAGATGCCGCCGCCCTTGATGTGCGCGATAGCGTACGCGCCGATGGGCTTGCCGCGTTCGACGCCGAGCGCCGGCCACTTGTGCGTGATGCCCTCGTTGTCGCCCAACTGAAAATCGAATACGTCGTGCTCGTAGACCACCTGTGCGCTGACGGATTCCAGTTCGCCGGAATTGCGGACTTTTTTCAGGATGCCGGCGATCATGGGCATGTATTGGCATTTGTCGCCGAACGTCACCAGCGCAGCCTCGCGACCGTCGCACAGCAGTCCGTCAGCCGCCGATTTCATTGCCGCCTGATACAACGACTGGCGATCGGCTTTCAGCAGGTTCGGATTCGCCTGCACAGCGGTCATCATCACGCGCACGAATTTTTCAGGCGGAACATGCGGCGGCAGCGCCAGTTTGAACTGCGGCGTCATTTTCGTCAGCGTGCCGCGGATTTCTTCGACTACGGTGATTTCGGTGCCCATTATTTTGACTCCTTCTTGACGCGCGGTTTACGCGGCTTGGCGTTGACCGCCGCCATGACTTTTTGCAGGTCGAGAACATCGACTGTTTGGCGGTAGCGTTCAACGATTTCGCCGCCTTCCTTGATTTCCTTTACCACTATCTCGAACATTTACTTCTCCTTTTTCACTGTAACTCGAAAATTACGATAACCTTCCCGGTGAAACGCAATCTCCGCCGGACCCACCAACCCCGCCGAAACGGTGTATCCATCTGCCAGCACGCGCTCGGCATCACCCACGATCTGCAGAACCTTCGCGCGCGCAACCTGCTTGTCCTCTTTCGCCAATTTCTCAGCGTCGCCAGCGGCCTTGTAAGCGGCCAGCAGCGACTGCAGTTCTTCGTTTCCCTGACCGTTAAACACCTTGCCGACCTCGGCATAACCGTGCAGCTTGGCGACGAACTCCGCATCAACTGGATAAACAGGCGGCGGTTCAATCCCAGCATCGATACTGCCCCAGAACCCGCGTATCGCAGCCTCGATCGCGGCGCCCACCTGAATATCCCGATCGCGCACCAGCACCCGCGCATCGTTCCCGCCGATCAGCACGCCAATCGCGCCCCACTCGCATTCGGCCAAATGCAACTGATGCTGCAACTGAACCTCGATGTGCGGCGGCGCTTCCATGCCTTCCTCGTCGTCAATCCACTTGTCGCGGAATACGAGAAAATCCACGTTCTTGATTTCGAGGATGCCTTTGCCGCGCACGGGGTCGATAACCTCGTAATCGAAACTGGCGCCCATCCTGGCGTCGATCAGCCGGATGTACTCCGTCATCGCGCGGCATGTCCAGCCTTGGTCTTGCGATATGCCCTGCGCGATAGCGTCCTGCACGCGCCTACCCCATGCCATGCGCGGATTGTCCGGTATCTGGGTGACAGTGCCCGATTTTTTCCGGTGCCACAACTCGAACTTGGTCGCATACGGACTCTCGCCGAACAGGGCTGACGACTCGGTGCTGGTGATGTCTTGGGCGCGTAGGGCGTGCCATATCGTTTCGTTGGACGGAACTACGATAAGCCGGCCGCTGTTATTGACGAGCCGCGCTTTGTCGGACACGCTGCCGAGGTCGATGTCTACGATATCACCCACGCCGCGTCCTCCGTTCAACCGTAATCGCCGCAGCAACCAGCGCCACAATCAGCATCCACGGCTTGAATTTACGCGGACGGGTTTGGATTAGGGAAAAGTGGTTCATTTGGCCAACTCCGCCAGCAGCGCGTCGGCGTAATTCACGGCGCATTTCGCGTCGGTTTCGACATCAGCCGCCTTGAACTCGATCAGTCCGGCGAGAACCTTCGTCGCAATATACGCCCGCATCGACATCCCCTCATGCACAAACGCGTGCCCAGCCTCAACCGTCATGCCGCCGAACTCCATCGTCTGCGTGCTGGTGTTCGTAATCTGGCACGGAAACGCCGGACCGCCCTCATTTGGTTTCATACTATCTCCTGTTGATCTGACGAACTTTTAAAATGCGCTGCGCTGATTCTTCCTGCTCGCGCTTCAACTGCTCGGCCTGCCGCTTCGTGATCCGCTTGAACGTCTTGGCAATGTCCGTTTTCGTTTCCGGATTGACGGTGTGATGGCCGTCATACTGCCGGTGCAGACAATGTTTCGTGCCGAGATATTCAATCGCACGGCGACGTTTATGGTAAATTTTATATTCGGATACGTGGGCGTCGTGGTTCATAACAGGCCCGCGAATTTGAATGTCATCACCATAAAAAAAACTAAAGCTGAGATACCCAATACCATTTCTATGTGATCTTTTATTTTCACTGTGCATCCCTCCATCTCTGCCGATAATCCGTCTCCCGATCGTCCGTGTTTTCGTCGTCCATGACGTGCCGGGATTCGTCGTCTTGGCGGCGGTATTCTTCGGGTAACTCGGTGTCGGTTTCGTCGGTCATGGCCGTATTCAAATTTATTTGACAGCCTGATTCTTTCACGGCACAATAACCCTTGTCAATACCCCTTTCAAAAATATTATGGACTACCAGCAAATCAAATCCACTTGGGAACGCCGCCGCAAGAAAATGCAGCAATTACGCGCACTTGGGCAGACGTTCGAGCAAATCGCCAAGCGGTACAAAATCACGCGGCAACGGGCGCAGCAGATTGTGGCGGGGAAATGATCGAACTGCGTCAGTACCAGGTGGACATGATCGACCGCACCCGCGCCGCATTGAAACGTGTGCGCGCCGTCGCGATGGTCGCAGCTACTGGCTCAGGAAAAACGAGTATCGCGAGCCGGATGCTGAAAACGTGCTCGGACAAAGGGCATGGTGCATGGTTCCTCTGCCATCGCAGAGAACTCATTACCCAATCCGCCATCACGTTCGCCAAAGCGGGCGTCGATCACGGCATCGTGGCCGCAGGATTCGACGGCGACCGCAAGCGGCTGGTGCAGATTTGTTCGGTGCAAACACTCGCACGACGTTGGCATACGCTCGCGAAACCGAAACTGATTATCTGGGATGAATGTCATCACTGCGCCGCGTCAACGTATGACACCATCTACAAACAATTTCCGGATGCGGTGCATATCGGACTCACCGCGAGTCCGGTGCGGCTCGACGGAACCGGACTTGGCGCATGGTTTCAGGAAATCATCGAAGGGCCACCCGTGCGCTCGCTTATAGATGAAGGCTACCTCAGTGATTACCGCCTGTTCGCGCCGAAAACGATGGATACGCAAGGAGTGCATTCGCGGTACGGCGATTTCGTCAAATCGGAATTGAACAAGATTGCGGATAAGCCGAAAATTACGGGCGATGCGATTTCGCACTACAAGAAATACGCCGCAGGTAAACGGGCGTTGATATTCGCAGTATCAATCGAGCACTCACAGCATGTCGTTCAACAATTTAATGACGCAGGGATCAAAGCAGAGCACGTTGACGGCGCCACGCAATCAGGCGAACGTGATGCGATATTCCGGCGTTTTACTTCAGGAGAAACTCTTGCGCTATCCAATGTTGAAATCGCATCCGAGGGCGTCGATATACCTGCCGTCGAAGCCGCGATCCTTCTACGCCCGACTCAATCGCTGGGGATGTATTTGCAGCAGGTCGGTCGCGCTCTCAGACCTGCGCCCGGAAAATTACACGCCATTATCCTCGATCACGCTGGGAACGCTTTTCGACACGGACTACCAGACGATGTTCGAGAATGGTCCTTACTCGGTGCCCAGCGGAACGTGGCATCCAAAGACCCCGACGACATCAAAGTAAAACAGTGCCCGATCTGCTACGCCACTGTTGCCAGTTATAAATCGGAGTGCCGTCACTGCGGGCACAAATTCGTTCCGGTCGGGCGTGAGATTGAAACGGTTGAGGGCGAACTATCGGAAGTCGATGTGATACAAGCTCGGATTGCTGCGAGGCGTGAGCAGGCAAGTGCTGAAACTCTTGATGACCTGATTCGTATCGGCCGACTCCGAGGGTATAAATCACCTGAAAAATGGGCGGGATTTATTTTCACGGCGCGGCTTGTAAAACAGAAGCAAAAGCAAAAGGCGGCAGCATGAGAGATGCTAAGAAACAACGAACCGCAGCATAACGCCGCGTCTGTGCTTTACCGAACATAGGGGATGAACATGAACGATTGCTCGACGACCCAAGCCATGAGTGGGGAGCCGCCTGAACTGGCGGATAATAACCGTGGCAGCGGCAGCAAGGAATCCTCCCTAAGAAAAATTCCTTGTGATGCCGCATCTATTCTGTACTGCCCCACAGTCACGCCCCGCGAGGGCAGAATGGTTCGTTTTGACGGCAACGGAAAACAGGTTAATCTTGGCGGTCGGCCTATTCGCTCGGTCGAGGAAATCGCTGAAAAACACCGTGTCCGAAAAGAATTCCTCGAACATCGGCGCAAGAACAGAATAAAACACATTCGCGCGCAGATGCGACGATCGCAGCAGCAGATCAAACGGATTCAGATCAATCTGGCGCGATGGGCAAAAGAATTGATCGAATTGGATGCAAAACAAAATGGATGACAACGAAGAATTCCGCCACCTGTGCGAATGCTATTTCGTCGCGCGCATGGAACCGGCTCGGCGTAATGAATACTGCCTAGGCGTCGAAAATAAACGCGGGCTGGAACCGGCGAATAAATTGCGGTCGGATGTGGCGGATATAGTTTCGGAACGGGCGACCGTAATATGAAAGAGGGTTCATTACTCCACCGCCTAGCCCTAGCCACCAGCGACCACGGCGCGCGGCTTTTTCGGAATAACACCGGGACCGGCTGGACCGGCGACGCCTACATTCACCGAGGTCCGCCGAGAAACATCCAGATCGGCAACGGTGATGTTTTAATCCGGCGCGCGCGACCGCTACACGCCGGACTGTGCGTTGGATCACCGGATTTGGTTGGCTGGCAGCAGATCACCGTGACGCCGGAAATGGTCGGAAAACGGGTTTCCGTGTTCGCAGGTGTCGAAGCTAAAACCGGTCGATTAAAACCGACCGTCGAGCAGCAGTCGTTCCTGGCAGCAGTGAATCACGCGGGCGGTGTCGCCATTATCGCGCGCGAGGATACGGATGCTGTTTCTGAAATTTCAATTCAGTTCGCGAAGAATCTCGCGGCGCAGTAGTTAATGGGGGGATGTAGTGATTTACCGACAAGAGCAAGTCGAGGCCCACCTGTCCTCTGGCCGCGCCGTATTCGTCTGCGCGACCCAAGCCGAGGCGGACGGCCTTATCAGCAAAGGCTGCGTCGCCACCGTACCGAACGGCGAGTGGCCGGCGATATTCCAAGGCCGCAAAATCATCGCGGTCGGCAAACCGGACTTCGCCGGCAGCATCCAGATCATTCTGTCCGAAATGGGCGCCGACGTGGTGCGGCTGGACCCGCGCATCGCCGCCGAATCCGACCGCGCGGGCATCCTAGTGGAGGTTCAGCGGCTATTTAACGCCACCCGTGAGCCAGCGCCCTCTCCGGTCGCCCCGCCGCTCCCCGACCCCCAATCCGTTGACCCTGACACGCTCTCCGATTGGGATTTCGATGACTGGTGGATGAATATCAGCGACGAGGCGCGCGCGGCACTCCCCTCCAAGGACCGGAAACGGCATATCGCCCGGAAAAAGAAACTGCCGTGGGTCATTGCGACGCCGCCCGCCGCCGCCGCACCGAAACGCCGCGGACGCCCGAAACAGCGCCCCGCCCTCGAACCGGACTCCGAGGTAATTCCCGCATCAGACGCCGAGCAACCATCAGACGCCCCCATCGCCCGCGCCTACGGCTCCCTGGCTGCGCGCTGGGCGGAATTAGGGCTATCCTGCGCCAGCAACGGTACGCCGCACGCCAACGCATCCAACGCGCTGTACGTGCTGCAGCGCGACCCTTCCCTGCTTGGGCAGGTGTGGTTCGACACGTTCCTGCAGCGTATTCAGACCAATTCCGCCGCCCCGCTCGAATGGAACGACGGCGACGACATCCGGCTGATGATTTACATGCAGCGGGATCTGGCGATTCATCGCATGTCGGTCGAAACCGTCCGCAGCGCCGTCATTCACATGGCGCAAAACGATCGCCGCAACTGCCTGCAGGAAACACTCCGCAGCATCGAATTGTGGGATAACGTGCCGCGGCTGGCGACGTTCTTTCACGATGCCTTCGGTGCGAAAAATAACGCCTACACGCAAGCGGTCGGCCTGAATTTCTGGAAAATGCTCGTCGCCCGCGCCATGCGACCCGGCTGCAAGGTCGATAATATGGTCGTGCTCGAAGGCGCGCAAGGACTCGGTAAGTCGCAGGCGTGTTTTGCCATCGTCGGCAAAGACTTTTTCAGCGAGGCGCACGAACAGATCGACAACAAGGACTTTTTCATCGCGTTGCAGGGTAAATGGCTGGTCGAAGTGACCGAAATGGACGCGTTTTCCAAGGCCGGTATCACGAAAGTCAAGCAGGTCGTGACCTGTAAAGTCGATCGCTACCGCACGCCCTACGGAAAACACGCCGAGGATCACCCGCGGCAGTCCGTATTTATCGGTACCACCAACAAGGACGACTGGAACCGCGACGACACGGGCGCGCGCCGATTCTGGCCGATTCGTTGCACGGATATCAATCTCGATTACATCCGTCAGAACCGCAACCAATTATTTGCCGAGGCGATTTACCGCCTGAAAGCCGGCGAGGACTGGCACACGATGCCGAACACAGAAACGAAGGCCGAGCAGCGCGAACGCTACACCGATGACCCGTGGACGGCGCCGACGATGGAATACCTGGTCGGAAAAAACGATGTGACGACGCAGGAAATTCTCGATGATGCGGTGAAATTGCCCACAAATCGGCAGCAGCGCCCGGATGTGTCACGGATTGTCGCGATACTCCGCATGGCCGGCTGGATCAAGGGCGCGCAGCAGCGCAGAAACGGGGTCGTGCGAAATATTTGGGTGCGACCGGTGGATAAACCGGAATCATGACCGACATCCGGCGCCCGTTTCCTACCAAAAATCCCGTGATGCGCGCGCGATTCCCTGAATAATTTGGCCCGCATCCGTGCCGAATCTTTTAAAAAGTTCCGTCATGTGAGGGCATGCCCATAGTGGGGTGGAAAACGGGTGCCGCCGGATCGCTGAATAGCCCCCCTTGCCGCCAGTAATCAGGGCGCACCATCGATACCGCGCGCCGGTCCTGCAGCGCTTGCAGGTAGGCCAGCATCCAGCGCGAGCACGTCCGAGCGTGCGCCCAGTCTACCGGCGGTCCCGTACTCGAGCCCGCAGGCGGTCCGCGGCCGCGTTTATACCGGGCTGTCATGACTCAATCAGCGACTGATAAACGCGGCCGGTTTTCCGCCATAAACAGGCGTAACCGCGCGCGGCATACCAAGTGAACCGGTCATAGCATCGGCGCAAGCTGTGCGTGTGGAACATCATGCGCCCGCGTTCGTCGCAGATCATATAGTGTGGCCTATTCATGGTTACACCGCACAATCTCGCCGGCCGTATTCCGCTCGATCACCACGCCAGCCGGGAATTGCACATATTCCACACCCCGAAAACACACGGCGCGCGGGCTGTCGTAATGATCGATTACGCGGTCGGCCAAGGCATAGCCTGCGACAGATATGGCGCCGGTTAGAATGCCGACTGCGGCCGCTTTCATATATAAACCAAGGCCGCGATTATCAGGATCACCATGTAAAAAATGGTTATCCAGCCGATAGCGCGCGCATCATCCCGTTCCTTTGCCGCGTCCAGGATGTGCCGGCCGTCGCGCATGTGCAGGCGTTTTATGGTTTCGTGGTCGGTCATGATTGCACCATGTCGGCGGAAACGTATTTTTCACCGTTCCAAATTTCGAGGGTTTCGCGCTTCGCATTCAGTGAGCTTCGCAATGCTTCATTGAATGCTTCGGCGTTATCTTTCGCGCCGATCATTATCCATCCCCACATTCCCCGGCAGCGGTAGCTAATCAATCCCGCTGCGGAAATTGGTCGTTCGTGCGTATGCTTCGTTTCCATAATTACCCCCTGGTTAAATTTCACTGTTTCCAGATGCAAACCGCGCCAGATAGCCCGCCACACAATCACAGAATCACATAGCGCGACGGGCTACGGTTGCGGGCTAGGCGGCTTGTTTGAACGGCTTGGCGTCGCGTGCGGCATAGAACCGCGTAGACGCTGCGAAACCAGCGCGGCGCAGTTCGCGGCACAGCCACATTGCCGCCTTGCGGCTCTCTGCGCCGACCGACCACTCGCCCTCAAGATTCCACCAGTAATCACGCAAATGGACGCAACCGCGAGGCGTTTTGATTGTCCACGTTATCGTAACTTTGGCGTCGTCATAATCGCGGTAACGCTCAAACGAATGAGGCTCCCCGAACAGTTCCACCAGTTTAGCGAACGGCGCGACCACTGTACCGCTGCGGCTACCCATGACAGGACGGTATGCGATAGATTGAATGTTCATGTTCATTCCCCTTAGGCTACGTTGAAAACTTCAAGTGCTGCGGAATTGTCCGTGTAGACCACACCATTGCTGCCAGCGTGACCGTTCGCTGTCGCCATGATTGACGCCTTGAGCATCATCAGTTCTTCGCTCGTCAATGTGCCGGCAGGCTTGCACAGCATCAGATGCGCGTTGTAGCTGCCACCAGCGCGCGACGGCGACATCATCACGGCACCGCTTGACAGGTGAATGCGACCGATGCGTGTATCGGACTGCACAAGCGCCGTTTCCGTCTGATTGCCCGAGTGCATTGGGTAAACAATGAAATCCTGCGCTTTACGCATACCGTCGAATTTGCCGTCAAATGAAACGGTGCCCATGCAATTCTTTCGAATGTTTGAAATCATGATTGCACCTGTTCATTTTTTTCAAGCATTGCGACGATTAGCTGCGCGTTTTTCCGTGTGTAGACCTTCGCGAAAAGTTCACCGTTTTTGTCGGTCACGAGTGCGAAATATCCGTCAACTGGGTTAAATTCCCTGAATGTTGCATTATTCATTTCAAAACCTCCGGTAAAGTTTGATTGCGGTTTACAGATCGTGGCACGCGCCGACAGGACGGTTTTCTCCGTCACGGTGCGCAATTGACATTTCGGGGTGAGGCTTTGCCGAGTTAAAGCATTTCACGCTGCCTTGCGGCATGTAGTCAGGCGCGTCAATGATTCCGCCGACAGCACACGCCAAGTTATCGCTGCCGTAAGTGTCGTAATCAGTGAAACCGAAACGAACGACCACGCGCACCATACCTGTTTTGCATGTGAACATTTTTAAAACCTCCGGTAAAGTTTGATTACTGACGCGCCGATCAGCGCGCCGGTGGTGATTACTGCTAGCGATAGGGCGAGCATTAGACCTGACCGCTAAACGAATAATCAGACGCGCGCAAATGCTTGTATTGTTCGTTTGCCCAATTATCCAATGCGCGGATTTCTTCACGGTATTCCTGCTCGTTCATTTCGCCACGCATGTAACGCGCATCAATGCGGTCTGTCGCTTTCTCTACGCGCACTTCGATCTGATATTCGTCCATTTGATTAGCTCCGGTTGATTGATAATGTTGGAAACTGTGTTTATTCTCTTGTTTCCACCGCCAGTTCAACGATTTTTTGCACCGAGAACTGAGCTGTAAATTTGCTGATCGCAATGTCGCGCTGGGCAAAGGTTAGGATCAATTGATCTTTGCTTGCGTTGCCCCAGTTTTCAAATTTTTCTATTGAAACAAGAAACCACGCAGCCGATCCGCGCTCAATCGTGTAAGTGTTGACGATGCGACTGTATTTGTAAGCTTTCAGGACGTTTCCGCCGGACATGCCGCAGGCGATTGCGCCGCTGCGGTCTTTTTTGGCGATGCTAAATTTTTCGAGCCGCACTTCGCTTGATTCAGCGAGATCAAAAATGTGCTTGTGAAAAGCCGTGTGCGAATACGCCTTGCCGTTGATTTTGTCCAGCAGTGCGTTGATTGCGACTCGATTTGCTTTTGTGATTTTGATTTTCATTTCAATCTCCCGTTAAATTGTTTGCCTGCACTGGTAAATCAGTCCGGTATTCACTCGCTACAGTTCACATACTAATGATATGACAACCCCTTGTCAATAGCAGTTCAATAAATATTTCTATTTATTTTTCCCGCATTGTGAAAACCCCTTGACAGCCGCCAGCCGCAGAAATACAGTTCGGGCCATGTCTACCAGTCCCAAGGGCGCCGCTTACGCGCGCTGGATCCAGGCGCAGGCCGCCCGCCGCGAGCAGATCAAGGCTTTGGCCGCAGCCGGCACATCCTATAGCGAGATTGCGCGCCGCTTTAACATCAGCCGCCAGCGCGCGCGCGAGCTTGCAACCGCTAATTAGCGGTCGATCTGGCCTGAATTACCGGCATTTAATGCCGAATTAATCCCCGAATTACCCGATTAAATCCGCAATTCCGGCATTAAATCGGCATTAAATCCCCATTAAATCCCCATTAATCCCCATTAATTCCCATTTATTTCCCATTTATTTCCCACTTCACCCCCTATTTATCCGCCCCGAAACCCAACGTTTTCACCCCATAAGATATGACATTACGCCACACAAAATGCCAAAAAACCGTTTAAAAACATCTTGTCACATTATCTATTATTACTATTATATATATATATAGATAAGTACAGAGAGTGTGCAAAGTGTGACCCGCCCGCTAAAGGTACACCGGCTCCCCGGAATTTTCTTCCAAACCACGGTTACAGATGTGACGGTGTTACAAATCACATTCAAAACCCATAAAATCAACTTGACAACACGTCAATATCCCGTCACATTATCCCCGTTATAGCGTAACAGCCCATGATTTGAAAGGATTTTTATGAAGCAAATTAATATCAAGATTTCAGACGAAACCGCGACCATGCTGCACAAGATGTGCTCATGGTCTGGCCGCTCGGTTGAACGCATTGTGTCAGAATCCTTGCGCGACCTATACCGCGGCGTACCTGAAGCGCGCTATCGATTGCAGAAGCGAGTAAACGACCAGTTCCGAAAACACGGTATTTCGGACTTTGATCCCAATCGCGACCATCTGCCCACGAACGCGCCTGTGTCGGATATCCATCCAGATCAGCCACCCAGCGACACCGATACTTGACACGCTCCGCGATTTACTGTGCAATCACGCGCATGGAGTCAGCCCATACCCTCACACGCGCGCCTGGATCGCAATATAGCGACGAACAGCGCATCAATGCCGTGGGCCATTACCTTGTGCTCGGAAACCTGCGCCGCGTTGAGGATGCAACCGGAATACCCAATCAAACCCTGTCAGACTGGTCTAAATCGGAGTGGTGGCATCGCGCAGTAGGGAAGATTCGGGCGGAACGAAACGACGAACTCGACAACCGCCTTTCTGCCGCCGTCGATAAAGCCCTCGATGGAATCATGGATCGCCTCGAGCACGGCGACGCGCAAGTGATCGATGGCGAGATCCGCCGCGTCCCGGTCAAGGCGCGCGACCTGGCTGTGGTGACTGGGGTCACTTTTGACAAGCGCCAGCTTCTGCGCAGTATGCCCACATCGATCAATCAATCCGCCGGCGGCATGGACTCGCTCGCCGGCCGCATGGTGAAGTTACTCGAACGCGCGGCCGAGGTAGACGTGACGCCAGCGCCTAACGTATTGAATTCAAATGAATAACTGCGACCATTGCGCATAATATGTATTATGACAAATTCCGCGACGTAACTTGACGTAAGGTACTGATAACATGGCACAAAAGATAAATACTAATCACGGCGGCACGCGCTCGCCCTCGATGGCCGGCGGCACTGCAGCCATACCGAATCCGACGAAAACGCCGCAGCGCGCGGTTGCGAAGTCGGCGCGGACCTCGACAAGCAAGGCGATCACGCAAGGCGCCGGCAGCTTCCCCTCGCCGTATGCTGGCGCGGCTGTGCCCCTGGAATTGCACACGCATGATCTGCCCGCCATGAAGCCCTACGCCGCGGCCGAACAGTTCGCCCCCAGCGACGCGCACCCGGTGCGACTGCGGCATCGGATGGGCGGCGAGGGCTAGGCGGGCATGGTTTCCGGCAGAAATTTGGGGCAGGGGGGAAAATTCCGCGGCGGTGAAAGTTTGCGTAATGTGGTTTCCCGCGCTCGCGAAAAAACAAAGGGGTCTGATGTGGCGAAATCTCGTCACAGTCCGGTTGGTGGTCGGATATCACCGGTTTGCCTGCTGCCGTTTCCTGAATACCTGGCGTGGGTGGCGAGGCACGGGCTATGAGCCAGTTAGACGCCGCGATTGCGGTATTGAGTGCTGAGATTAACGCGTTGATGCACGCGAATCGGCCTTCGACTGCGGGCGCTGATTTGAACACCGGTTCGACGGATTGGTGGTTACTGCGCGCGAAGTCGCTGGGGCTGTCGTCGTTGAGGCGCATGGCGCAGTTGGAGTTGCATGGTGATCCGGTGGCGGCTGAGAGATACCATCGGGCTGCGGAATCGCACCATGTACGGTTGGAGGTTCCGCCGCCGCCTGACCCGAAGCCTGGATTGAGTGTGGTTTCGGAGTTGAAGGTCGCTGCGGGGTGATTCAGTGCCGATACCGGACGGTGCCGTGATTCAGTGCAGGAAACACGGTTTCGAGTGCGCGATGCCGGACGGTGACGTGAGGGATGTGGAATTCAGCGAGTGGGATGATGAGTCGGGGTATGCGTGGGATGTGGATGTGGGTTTGCCGCTGACGAATGCGGATCCGGATGACGAGGAAGATTAACGAGAGAAGGAGTGACGATGGATTTGTCTGAGGATAGGTTGGTGGCACGGTTGGCCGAGTTGCACAAAAAAGTTGATTGGTTGTATCAGAACGCGGCGTTGAGGGATGTGGCGCGGGGCGAAACGGTGCGCGTGCCGGTGAAGGTGGTGAAGTGGGGGTTGATTCCGGAATATGATGGAACGCCCGACACGATGAACCGTATTTATTGGTATGACACCGAGTTTGAAGCGAAGAACAGAAATTGCGCGGCTGCCGGCCCATCGCGCCAATTTCTCGTTGCCCGCGTCGAGTGGGAGGAATAGATGTTCGATACCACGATAGTAAAAACAGCGGATCCGTATCCGCAGCACATCAGCGTTACAGAGAAGCGTGCACCGACCGATGAATCAGTGCGACTGCTGCGCGAAATGCAGCAGAAGTCCGAGGATTCGATTGTTGAGTCGATGCGGCTGGACGACAACGAGTTCAAGGGCGTGGTGCATTCAAGCGTGCTCGCTTGGGAATACACGAAGCAGTATGTGGCGGTGTTCTCGCTGAACGGGCGTAATTTGACGGCGCGGTATTCGGCCGGTATGGATGACTCCCCAGAAAAGACCGCGGTCGGGCTGCGCGACGAGATTGCGCGCGTGATCGCGAACGAGTGTTTGAACGGCATACGGTTCGACCCGCGCAAATGACCCCCGACCTCGACAAACTAATTGAGGAACTGCGCGCCCCTGGTGTGTGGGCGTCGATTGGTGATTTGCAGGCGGACCTGCTGGTGGCGTTGGGCTGGGCGCAGGAGAAGCTGGCGCTGGCGGCGGACATGGGGGATGAAGTGCGCCGGATGTCGGAGGGCGTGCGATCGGGGGCGTTGATTCCGGGGATGCTGGTGCGGGCGGAGCGGGCGCGCGTGGCGTTTGACGGGGTGGTGGTGAGGGCTCGGGTGGTGCCGGCGGCGGTTGAGGATGCACCTGACGTGGTGTTGTATTCTACGGCGCCGACGATGCCGATGGCTGAAAATCAGGGTGAGTCAGTTATTACACACAAGAGGAAAGGAAAGAAAAATGAACGCGAAAAAGTGCAAGGCGCTGCGTAAGTTGGCGCGCGAGAATACGGTGGGGATGCCGGCGCGGGTGACGTATCGGCGTGGCCGCGATGGAACCAGGTTGAACCTGCCGCAGAGCACGCGCGGGTTGTATCAGGCGATGAAACGTGGGGCGCGAGCGGAGGTCGTGAAATGATGATCCAGATTACAGATCCGGAAACCAAGCACGTCGTCGGCGTTGACGCGAGTTCGGTTTATTTCGTGATGCGCGCGGCCGAGAATCCGCTGGTGACGACGGTGGCGACGAAGTTTTTTAACCAGAAGGGGCCGCTGATGTTAACCGCGATGGAGTCGCCGGAGGAAATTATCGGGATGATAAACGGCGCGTTGGCTGACGTGCCGCTGGGTGTGCGGCCGGCGGGCGTGGTGCTGGCAAGCTGATGGCGCTAACCCTGATCTACCGCACGACCTGCGATGTGTGCCGCGAACTGGTGGTCGAGGAAGGGTTCGCGATGATCGACGGCACGCCAATGCCCGCGCCCAAGAAATTCCGCGTCGCCGGCATGGACGTGTGCGACAAGTGCTGGCGCCCGATGGCGGACGGGATGAAGGCGTTGATAAATTCGGTGGAGTTGCGGCGGAGGTTCAAGCCGTTGAAAACTAGGGGGAGCGCAGCATGAATATCACACGCAGATGGTTCCTGAAGGCAATTGGCTGGGCGACCGCCGCAACCGTTGCGCCCGCTATGTCAGAGCAAGTCGTTACGGCGAGTCAGCCATCGGACGTTGACGGCCTCATTGCGTGGATGGAAAACAATTTCAACTGTGCGATGGGTGAGCCGTGGCATGTCGCCGACGTTAAGCGTGAATCGCTCGAAAAGATCATGCCGGACGGAAAATTGACGTGGGATGCTTACGTTACGACGAAAGAACACGGCACGCCGTATATCGTGTACTGCCTGACCACCGAAGATGTTGACGGCGGTAGGGAAAAATTGGTTGCCGCTATGCGCGAAACATTTTCAGGATTCATCAAAAAATATCCGCATATTGCAGGCACGCGGTTATGGTGGCGGCATGAAGAAAAAATAATGATGGAAACCGAGTATCGTCAGAATCGAGGCGAACTCTGGATGACGCGCGAAGAATGGCGGGATGCCGGCGAACCTGATTTGCCGGATAACGTCGAACAGGACTTCGAGAATTTTTATCACAAAGGAACGCCAGCATCTCGCATGGCCGTGATTTACTGCCGCATTGCGATACCCGCGTTGCAAGCAATCGACGACGCGCTTGATGATGTGGCGTCGATCAAACCAGAGGTCTGCGTCCCGCCGGAGTTACCCGCATGAGCCGCATCGTAATCCCGCCTATCCTGAAAAACGTCAAGCAGAACATCCCGTTCGATTTTTCGTCGTTGCTGGCGATCGGCGAAACCATTTCGACGCAGGTGGTGACGGCATCGGTGTATTCGGGCACGGACGCGGCGCCGTCGAACATTATTTCCGGTTCGGCGACGGCATCAAGCGGGATTGTGACGCAGTTGATCGACACGACCGGCACCAATGGCGTTGCCGGCGTCACGTATGAACTGCTGGCGGCGGTGACGACATCGGCGGGGCAGACGTTGCACCTGTCGGGGTATTTGACGATTACGTTGGATTTGCCCTGAAGTGGCCGGCGCCGCCACCGAACAAGTCGCCCCCTTCACCGCCGCAGACTATGCGGATCGGGGGGAAAAACTGATCGAGGCGTTCAGCGGCATGTTCCTGTCGCCGCGGTATGACCAGACTAAACCGACTCCGAATTTCGCGCGGGAAGTGTGGAACCTCTATGCGTCGAACGCGAAACAGTGCGCCATCGCCGCCCCTCGTAACCACAGCAAATCGACATCGTTTACGCACGCCTACATCCTGACTGAATGCCTGTTCAGGTATCAGAGTTATGTGATGCTGCTTGGCGCATCCGAAGAAATGGCGATCGAGCACTTGGGCGACATCGCGATTGAGTTGCGCGACAACGAAGAATTGACGGCGGCGTTCGGTATCAAGAAACTCGACACGGATGCAAAGACCGACATCATCTGTCGAATGAAGGATGGTCACGCATTCCGTATCGTGGCGCGCGGCGCAGAACAAAAGATTCGCGGTCGGAAGTGGAACGGGATGCGGCCGGGGCTGATTGTCTGTGATGATTTGGAAGATGATGAGCAAGTCGAGTCGAAGGAGCGGCGGGAGAAATTCCGCAAGTGGTTCTTTCGCGCCGCGAAACCCGCGCTGGCTGACGGCGGAAAAATTCGCATTCACGGAACCATCCTGCACGAAGATTCATTGCTCGCGTGTTTGATGAAAGATGACGAATGGAAACATCTTCGTTATCGAGCGCATGAATCGTTTGATGAATTCACGAACATATTGTGGCCGGAAAAATTTTCCGAGAAAGATTTGCGCGGTATTCGGCAGGGTTTTATCAATCAAGGTGACGCCGCAGGTTACTCGCAAGAGTATTTGAATGACCCGCTGGATAACTCGGATGCGTTTTTGCGAAAACAAGATTTCATATTCATGGATGAAATGGATCGCAAGGTTTCAAAGATAATGGGTTGCGGCGTTGACTTTGCGTTTTCAAAAGAACGCCGTTCAGATAACACCGCGTTTGTCGTCGGCGGGAAATGCGCTCGCAACTTGATTCATATTGTTGATGTCAGAAAAGGGAAATTTGACACACTTGAAACGGTTGAGCAGTTTTTTGAAATAGAAAATAGATATCATCCCGCAGGTTTTTACGTCCGGTCAGGTAAAGACTGGGAAGCGATTAGGCCGGTGCTGCAACGTGAAATGGAACGACGTGA
Source organism: uncultured Acidobacteriia bacterium (assembly GCA_903892565.1). Classification (GTDB taxonomy): domain Bacteria; phylum Acidobacteriota; class Terriglobia; order Bryobacterales; family Bryobacteraceae; genus Palsa-187. Next base: position 13,217 of record CAITIX010000099.1, on the reverse strand, counting down.
CACGCCGATGTCATTTTTTGTATTGCCGGATGCAAACGACAAAAAAACAAAAGGCATTCCATTGCAAAAGCGTATGCGGTCAGGCATGGTCCGCATAGACGGTGAGGCTGAATGGCAGCCGGGATTCATGGACGAACTATTGAGATTTACTGGAAATTCCGCGGCATCCAAAGATGACCAATTTGACGCAACAGCGAATCTGGCCGCAGGGTTCGAGAATCAGTCGGCGACCGACGAAGAAGATTTCATGGATGACGACGAGGCGGTTGAGTATTACCGGCGGCGTCATGGCAGACCGAAGGATAACGACGGGCGATCGTCCGTGACGGGATACTAGAATGCTGAACCTGCAGAAAAAACTCACGCTGAACAAAGCGACGATTAAATCGCCGAACCTGTGTAACGAGTTCGATGCCGCTGATTTACAGACAATCGGGCAGCATGTGTGGGATGGTTACGACCGCGACAAATCCTCGCGCGCGAGGTGGGAACGCCGGACTGCGGCGGCGATGGATTTAGCGATGCAGGTGGTGAAATCCAAGAATTTCCCGTGGCCGAACTGCTCGAACGTCGCGTTCCCGCTGGTGACGATTGCGACGCTGCAGTTTCACAGCAAGGCGTATTCGGCGCTGGTCGATGGGCGCGATATCGTGAAAGCGCGCGTGCTGGGCGAAGATCCTACGGGCGCCAAGTCCGCGCGCGCGACGCGAGTTTCAACCCACATGAGTTATCAGGTGCTGGAACAGGATCAGCCGTGGGAAGAACAGCACGACAAACTGCTGATAAACCTGCCGATCGTCGGCTGCGCGTTCAAGAAATCGTATTACAGTTCGAGCAAGGGGCACAACGTATCGGAACTGGTGCTCGCATACGATTTGGTGCTAGATTACTACGCGAAATCGGTTGAAGATGCCGCGCGGAAAACGCACCGGATACCGCTCGATCGAAACGAGATTTACGAGCGCATCAAGCGCGGCGTGTTCCGCGATGTGTTGAAAGAAGATTGGTTCAAAGCCGCGGCGAACGTGCCGATTACGGCTGACACGAACAAAACCGCGCGCAACAACCGGCAGGGTACGGACGAGCCGGCGCAGACCGACAGCACGACGCCGTTCATGTCGTTGGAACAGCACGTCCTGATGGACTTGGATGATGACGGGTATGAAGAACCGTACATCATCACGATCGATGAAGTCTCGAAACAGGTGTTCCGGATTGTCACCGCGTTTGACGAACAGGATGTCGAGCGCGCGCGGAGTGGCGATGTAATCCAGATTCGTCGCCAGCAGTATTTTACGAAGTATGCGTTCATTCCCGCGCCCGATGGCGGCATTTACGACGTGGGTTTCGGAATGCTGCTGGGGCCGCTGAACGAATCGGTGAATTCCGCGATCAACCAGTTGTTCGACGCCGGCACCATGAGCACGCTGGGCGGTGGATTCTTGGGGCGCGGCGTCAAAATCAGGGGTGGTCAGTACACGCTGGCGCCGTATGAGTGGAAACGCGTGGACTCGACCGGCGATGATCTGAACAAAAACATCGTGCCAAATCCGGTGCGCGAGCCGTCGAAAATCCTGCTGGATTTGGCGATGTTCCTGATTCAGTACACCGAGCGGATTTCCAACACGACGGACAACCAGGTGGGGATCGGGCCGGGGCAGAACACGCCAGCCGAAACGACGCGCCGCATGGAAGCGAACGGTCAGAAGATTTACAACGCGATTTACAAGCGGATCTGGCGCGCGATGAAGGACGAGTTCAAGAAACTGTATCTGCTGAACGGGCTGTATATGCCGGACCAGCAGAAATTGGGCGTCAACGGTTCGGTGGTGGCGCTGCGCGAGGATTATCTGGGCGACCCGAACGATATCGTGCCGGCCGCGGACCCGAACATCACGTCCGAAATCGACAAACAGAATCAGGCGGGGATGCTGGCCCAGCGCGCGCCAATGGGCGGCTATGATCGTGATGCGGTGGAGGTTAATCTGCTGAAGTCGTACAAGATCGACGGCTGGCAGCAGTATTACAAGGGCATCCAGGCGATACCGCCGGCGCCGAACCCGAAGATTGCGATCGAACAGATCAGGATGCAGGCGAAAGAGGCGGACCGGAAACTGAAAATGGCCGAACTCGCGGGGCAGATGGAGCAGGACGCGGAATTGAACAAGGCGAAAATCCTGCAGTTGGAAGCGCAGGCGAATTTGCTGATGGAACAGGCCGGCGGCATCCGCACGGGGCACGAAATCGCGGCACTTGACGCGCACATTGGGCTGTTGAAGGAGCAGGATGCGTCGCGACGGGAGTATATCGGCATGATTATGAAATTTATCGATGACAAACACGAACAGGAAATGCAGCGCCAGAACTTGAATGTGCAGCACCGGCAGTTGGATATTCAGGAAAAACAGGTCGCAAATCAGGCGAAAACGCAGGGTAACGCGGCAACGACATAGGGGAATTCATGCTGAACAAGGAAGATTTCGACGCGTGGAAGGGTGACGGCAGGACGAAACAGATTTTGCAGTGGTTTCACAGGCAGATCGAGGAAAAAAAGGATCAGTTCGCGTCGGGCGAAATCAAACCGGACGATACGAACGCTGCCGTGCAGTTTATTCAGGCGCGCGCGGAAGTGATCGCGATCACCTATGAAGATTACGCGTCGATGATGCGTGAAGAAGAAGTTGAGTCATTGAATCCAACCAGAGATGAAGGGGATGAAGCGTGAAAAACACGTCAGGTTTGAAACCGTTGGGGGCATCGGTGTTGTTGAAGCCCTACGAAGTCGAAGCGGTAAGCAAGGGCGGCATCGTATTGCCGGGTCAGGTCAGGGAACGCGATCAGTTGGCCGAGCAGCGCGCAGTCGTGATCGAAATCGGGCCGGTGGCGTGGGATGACGAGCCGGCGCGCGCGCAGGTGGGCGACAAAATCCTGTTCAGCAAACACGCGGGGTATGTGGCGGTCGGCACGGCTGACGGTCAGAAATACCGCATCGTGAACGCGCGGGATATTTTCTGCCAGATTACCGAGGAAAAGGAGATTCAGAATGTCTGAACAACAAATCGAATCACGCGCCCGCGAGATGGGCTGGGTGCCCAAGGAAGAATTCAAGGGCAAAGAGGATCGCTGGGTGGATGCGGACGCCTATGTGGAGCGCGGCGAGCACATTTTGCCGATCGTACGCGAGAACAACAAGCGCCTGGTCGGTGAAGTCGGCGCGCTGAAGGGTGAATTGAGCAAAACGCAGACGATTTTAGCCGGCGCGCTCGAATCGCTTGAAGAATTCAAGAAATACGCCGAAAACGACAAGAAAAAAGCCGTCGAGCGCGCGATTGCGAAGCTGCGGTCGGACAAATCGGCGGCAATCAAGGCCGGCGACGGCGATGCGGTGGTCGAAATCGACGCGGCGATCGATGAAATCCGTTCCGAACAGACGCGCGCACCGGTTACGCGGGCGGCGAAAGTCGAAGCCGCTGCCGGCGCCGCGCAGGATGCGAATTTGACGTTCCAAAACGAGCAGTGGTGGAAGGATTGGTCGGCGGATAACCGGTGGTACGGCACCGATTTCGACCGCACGGTGGATTTGAATTCGGCGTCGGTAAAACTGGCGAAACGGATTCAGGAAGGGAAAGAACCGCAGCTACGCGGACGAGAATTCCTTGACAGAGCGGGTGAACTTATGGCAGAGTCCGCGTCAGGTGGTGGTCGGCGCACGCAAGCGGACAAGGTTGAAGGGTCACGCGGCGGCGGCGGTCAAAGGTCGAGTTCAGGGAAGTCGTATGCCGATTTACCGCAAGAGGCGAAAGCAGCCTGCGACAAATACGGTGAGAAATTGATCGGCGAAGGGAAGATGTACAAAACCCCCGCCGAGTGGCGAGCGAAATACGCGGCGGATTACTTCGCCGACGAGTAGCGCCCAGATAGTAACGCCTCAAGGTAGTTGTGCCAGTTAAGGTTCACCGGATGCGCGGCATTGGCCGGCATCGACTGACAACTACTTTGAAGGCGACACATGGCGAACGCTGCTCGCACGACTGAACAAGTCCAGAATCCCGCGAACACCCGCGCGCACTCGAAAGACGATCAGCGCGCCGCGCGTAAGCGCATCCCGATGTCCATTCCGCGGCTGAAGCTGCATGTGCCCGAAGGCATCTGCCCCGGCTTTCACCTGCATTGGTTCCGTGACGAACCCGGACGCATCGCCCAAGCCGTGCAGGGCGGCTATGAATTCGTTGACGCCGTTGAAGATGGCGTTGACATCCTGAACAACTCCCTCGCCAACACCGACCACGATTCGGGTAACACCGACCTCGGAACCCGCGTGTCGATCTACGGCGGCGCCGATGAAAAGGGCAATGCCCAGCGCCTCTACCTGATGAAGATCCGGCAAGAGTGGTTCGAGGAAGATCAGGAATCCATCCAGTCGCAGAACGACAACAACGAGCGAACTATCCGCCAAGGCCGCATCAACGCCGGCAAGGGTGGCGAAAATCAAGCCGACGTTGCCGCGCGTTACGCCAACGCGACCATCAAAACGAATCGATCCGCTGCCCGCGCCGCTGCGCCGGCTGTCAGCATTTAACGCAAGGAGAATTTCGACATGGCAAACCTGAACGCACCTTCCGGCCTATCGCCAGTTCAATACCGCAACGGCAACCCGTGGAATGGCGGCGCGCGGATGTATGTCATCCTTGCCGCTGACACGAACGCCTACTGGATCGGTGATCCGGTGACGACCATCGGCACCGCAAACGGCGACACCAACGGCATCCCTGCGGTGACGCTCGCAACGGCGGGTAACGCAGTTCGCGGCGTCATTCTCGGTATCGGCACGGGTTACGCAGGCGGCTCGGCGACGCCGGCCACGCTGCCCGGTGGCCCGTATGCCACGCTGCCGAACCTGGCGCAGATGTACCGTCCGGCCGGCGCGCAGGCGACCAACTACTACGCGCTGGTGTGCGACGACCCCGATGTCCTCTATGAGATTCAGGAGGGTGGCGTCGGCTCGGTGCTGACCGCGACCTCAATCAACCGGAACGTGAACTTCAATACCGGCACCCGCACCGGCTCGGTGACGAGTTTCCCGGTGTCTCCGTGCTACCTCGACAACAACACGGTGAACACGACCAGCACGCTGAACCTGAAGATCATCTCGGCCAAGCAGACGCCGGACAACGTGCCGTTCACGGCGAACCAGAAATGGATCGTTTGCATCAACAACCACGAATTCTCTGGCGGGACGACCAGCCCGTAATCGGCCACTGGCGACCATTCAGACACTTTTTGACGGCACAAGGAGAACACCATGCCCGCTGGCGCAATCAATACCGCATCCCACCCAAAAACACTATGGCCTGGGCTACACGCTCTCTGGGGCCAGATTTTCAACGAACATCCGGTCGAATACACCGAACTCTACGAAGTCGAGACTTCCGACAAAGCGTATGAGGAAGATGTCCAGATCACCGGGTTCGGCTTGGCGCCGGTCAAGTCCGAAGGTGCCGCGATGTCCTACGACTCGGAAGTTCAGGGTCCGGTGTCGCGTTACAACCACATCGCCTACGCGCTGGGCTACATCGTCACCTACGAGGAACAGAAAGACAACCTCTACGAAGTGGTGAGCCAGCGCCGGATCAAGGCCAACGCGTTTTCGATCAACCAGACGGTCGAAATCACCGCGGCTCTCCCGTATAACCGCGCGTTCAACGCGTCCTACACTTACGCGGACGGCGTGAACCTGATCGCGACGAACCACCCGTTCACGACCGGCGGCACGTTCAGCAACCGCCTCTCGCCGGACGCCGACCTGTCGGAAGCTGCACTCGAAGATATCGCCGTGCAGATCATGGGTTTCACCAGTGACCGCGGCCTGTTCGTCAACGTGATGCCGCGTTCGCTGATCGTTCCGCGTCAGGAATGGTACAACGCGCACCGCATCCTGAAGTCAGTGCTGCAGTCCGGCACCGCGAACAACGACATCAATGCGCTGAAGGCGACCAACGCGTTCCCGGATGGCATCAAACTGAATCACTACCTCACCGCCGCGCACGCGTGGTATGTGCGGACCAACGTGATGAACGGGATGCAGTTTTTCTGGCGCGACAAGCCGGAATTCACGCAGGACAACGATTACGACACCAAGAATCTGAAAGCATCGACTTACATGCGGTTTTCGTGCGGAAACACTGACCCGCGCGGCATCGCCGGCAGCAACGGACCGTAATAATTGGAGCGCCACGGCGCTAATGCGATAACGCTTTGCGGGGGAGCGATGCCCCCGCCCTTTGAAGGAGCAACACGATGCCCGCAATGCCTGGTTTGACCAATTTCCCCGGTGGATTTGCCGCCGGACTGACCGTTCGCGGGGTTCCGATCCTGCAGACGAATCCCGGTAATTTCTTCTGGGTGTATAGCGGCACGATTCTTGAGCGCGCGACCGGCGAAGTGGCGGGCAGCGACTCGAACCGCGGCACGTTCCAGCGCCCGTTTGCGACGCTGGCCGGCGCACTGGCGCAATGCACTCCGGGCAAGGGTGATGTGATTATCATCAAGCCGGGTCATCAGGAAACCATCACGTCGGCGACGCAGTTGCTCATCAGTTGCTCGGACGTGGCGATCGTCGGCTTGGGCGCCGGTCTTGACCGTCCGCAGTTCACCTTGAGCACGGCGGCGACCGCGACCATCGGCATTACCGGTTCCAACATCAGCATCCAGAACTGCCAGTTCGTCGCGAACTTCCTGAACATCACGTCGCTGTTCACGTTCCAAGCGGCCGTGTTCACCGCGTCGATCAGCGGAAACACGATGACCGTCACGGCGGTTTCCAGCGGCACGATTTACCCTGGCGATCTGCTGACCAGTTCATTGACCGGTTTCACGCCGAACACTGCGGTTATCGCGCAGATCAGCGGCCCGACCGGCGGCGTGGGCGTCTACATCGTGAGCGGCCCGAATACGCAGTCGGTTGCGTCCGGCACCATCAACGATCCGGCCAACTTCTTCGCGATGGACAACTGCGAAGTGCGCGATACGTCATCGGTGCTGAATTTCCTGTCAATTGCGACGTTCGGCACGACCAACAACCTCGCGGACGGCTTCACGCTGACCAACAACCGGATTTTGCTGGCGGCGACTTCAGGTGCAATCAATCTTTTCACGCCGACCCTGACGATGGACCGTGTGCGTATCGAGGGCAATTACTACGCATCGCCGACCACGAACGCGGGCGCGATGATTCCGTTGTCCAGCGGCAAAGTGCTGACCAACGTGAGCATCCAGAACAACCAATTCAACTTGGCGAATGCGGCCGGCACCGCGACGGGCATAATCATCACGACCAACAGTTCGACCAATTCCGGAATTTACAACCTGAATACCAGTTTCGCGTTGCCTTCGACTGCGTTGCTGATTACCGCGTCGTCCGGTTTCATGTATGGGCAAAACTGGCACACGCACACGCCGGACAAGACCCCGCAGTACCTGCCGACGCAAGCCGCTTAATCGAACCCGTAAAGGAGAATCACCATGGCACAGACCGTACCCAACCTCAACTATCCGATCACTGCGTCGAGCAAATCGTCACTCATTTTCGCGGGCGACAATGGTGCTGCAGACGAGGGCAACTACTTCGTCGCGACCTCCGCCACACCGGGCACTGGCGTTGCACAAACCACGTCGGTTGTTGACGATGCGGCCACCCAGTCATCGACCCACGCCCAGGCGTCGCCTGCACTGCTGATCCAGAACCAGAATCCGGTCGGCAGCGGCATCAACATTTACCTGCGCTACATCAAGCTCGCGTGTACCGCGGTGCCGACCTCGGCAACGTCGTGGCAGTATTCGTTCCGCCTCGACCCGCTCTCGACCAAGCTGACGACCGCCGGCACGGTGCTGACGCCGAAGAACGTCAACTCGCTGTCCACCAACCAGTCGCGCGCGTACATCAACGTCGGTGCGATCACCACTGTCATCATGTCGGCGCAGGGTTCGCTGGTTGCCGCGGGCGAAATCGTTGGCGCGATACCGGTTGCGTTCGACCAGTACCTGCTGACGTTCGGCGATGTCGCCTCGGCCATGACCAGCATCGGCACCACGACCTTGCAGAAGTTCGTGACCGTGCCGGTGGCTCCGATTGTGATCGCACCGGGCTACTTCCTCACGATGGGTCAGTGGGGCGCGTCGAACGCCGCCGCACCGTCGTTCTGCTGGGAACTGGGCTTCATCGAGCGTCCGACCGGCCAGTAACACGATAAGCGCGGGGCGCGCGTGCGCCTCGCGTGTTGCGTTTCACTGAAGGAATATCGTGGCGACTGTTGTTGACAAGCAAATTGTTGAGGAAGGCCCGCGCAACGCTGTCGTGAAACTGACTGGCGCGCTGACGGACGCCAACGTGAGTGAGGTATCGGTCGTTAAACCGACCGATTTCTTGAACAACGATCGCTGGCAAGTGCTGTCCGGTTTCCGCGTTGATGCGGTCATGTATTCCATCGGACAGGGCATTGAAGTCGTTTTGTCGTGGAACAGCAATTCGCCGCAGCAGATTGCGCCGCTCGCCGGCCGCGGCAAGATTGACGCCACGGGTGACGGCGGTTTTCTGCCGAACACGCTGCTGACCGGTTACGACGGATCAATCAACCTGGTTACGACCGGGTTTCAGGCTGGCACCACGCAGAACTTCACCATTTTTCTGAGGCTGGTCAAGCTATACGCACCGACGGGGAGGTAGCCTGTGACATCCCCTGTGACGTTCAACACGCCTGACCGTGTGATTCGGGAAGCGATGGAGAATGCGGGGTTGCTGCAGGACGGCGACGACCCGACCTCCGAGCAGTTTGCCAAATACGGCAACCGGCTCAACTCGCTCATCAATTACTACCAGACGCAGGGGCTGAAACTCTGGCTGCTGCAGGATCTGTCGATCACGCTGACGGCGGGCACCAATTTCTATTCGCTGGGGCTGACCGGCACCGTATCGATGACGAAGCCGCTGCGCGCGTTGCAGGGCTATTTCGCGGACAACAGCAGCCCACCCGTGCGCCGGCCGATTTACCCGATGGCATGGCAGGAATGGCTGACGCTCTCGCAGACCGGTCAACAGGGCGCGATTTCGCAGTATTTCGTGGACAAGCAGCAGTTGACGCTGAACGTCTATTTCTGGCTGACCCCGGACTCGACCGCGGCGCTGGGCACGGCGCACTTGCTGATTGAAAATCAGGTGACGAATTTCACCGGCATTACCGACACGATGAATTTCCCGCTCGAATGGTTCAACCTGTTGTCGTGGGGGCTGGCGAACGAGATTTCGACCGGACAGCCGCAGTCGATCATGGATCGGTGCGAGAAAAACGCGATGAAGTACCAGATGGCGCTGGAAAACTGGGATGTGGAAGATGCGAGCACGCGGATGGTTCCCGACTCGCAGCTTGCCGGTATGCAGGCGTCGAATTTCAGGTAGCCGGCGATGGCACAAGCGCCCAGCGTAGCCCTCCCGAAACGCCTCCCGTTAGTAGTCGAACCGGAAAACCGCGACGACACCACGGCGAAAGACGCGCGCCTGGTGAACTGCTACACCGAAAAATCGAAGGACGGCACCTACAACATTTACAAGCGCGCGGGCACGCTGCTGAAATCGCAGCCATCCGGCGGCGCCGCGTCCGGATTCGGCGTCTACAACTGGAAAGGCGACATCTATTCCATTTTCGGCGCGACGATGTATAAAAACGATGTGGCAGTGTCCGGCACATTGGACACGACGGGCGGCGTGTATCGATTCAATCAGATCCTCGGCAGCACGAACAAAATGTTTTTCGACAACGGGGTGAATGCGTACAACTACGACCCGTCCGGCGGCATCGTGCAGGTGACGGACGTGAACCTGATTGCGAACCGCGTCAAAGGTTCCGCGTATCTCGACGCATCGACGTATGTGATGAACAACACGGCGACGATTCAGGCGTCGGCACTCAACGACACGACCTCATGGCCGGCGCTGAACACGCTGATCGCACAGATTGAGCCAGATGCAGGTGTCGCGCTGGCAAAACAGTTGGTCTACGTCATCGCGTTGAAACAGTGGTCAACCGAAGTGTTCTACGACGCGGCCAATGCGACCGGTTCGCCGCTTGGAACCGTGCAGGGCGCGAAAGTGAATTTCGGCTGCATCAACGGTGACTCGGTGCAGGACATCGACGGCACGTTGTTCTGGATTGCGACGAACCGTTCGGCCGCACCGCAAATCATGGCAATGGAAAACCTGAAAGCCGAAATCGTATCGAACAAGCCGATCGAACGGCTGCTGGACGAACTCGATTTTACAAACGTGTTTTCGTGGCAGTTCAAGGACGAAGGGCACAAGTTTTACATCGTCACGATCAAGAATTCAAACCTGACGCTGGCGTATGACCTCACTGAAAAAATGTGGCACCAGTGGACGGACACGAACGGCAATTACTTCCCAGTGGTGGCATCCACCTACGATTCGACGTTGCGCCACATTTGGCAGCACGAATCGAACGGAAAACTGTACTACGGCGACCGCGGCTACACGAACGACGACGGCAGCGTGATTCAGTGCGATATTTACACGCCGAGTTTCGATGGTGGAACGCGGCGACGGAAACAGATGAACGCGCTCGATTTCATTGCCGACAAACAGGCCGGCAGCACGCTCATGGTGCGCGTGAACGACTACGATTACGACCCTGCGAAATGGTCGAATTTCAGGCCGGTTGACTTGTCGAAAAACAATCCGCGCTTGACGGGCTGCGGTTCGTTCAAGCGGCGCGCGCACAATTTGCGGCACCGGTCGAATACGCAGATGCGGTTGCAGGCGATCGAACTCCAACTGGATATCGGCACACTCTGATGGCGCAAACATTCCAACCGCCGCCAACGTGGGCATTGCCGATTCTGGTTGACGAGAAAACCGGCAAGGGGAGTTTCAACCCTGTGTGGCTGAAATGGTTTGTCGATTTGACGGCGCTGATTAACACGGGTGGCGGTACGTCGCTGGGCACGGTTACGCGCGTATCGGTGACGACGGCAAACGGCGTATCCGGCACCGTCACGAATCCGACTTCGACGCCCGCGATTGCCTTGGCGCTGGGTGCGATTACGCCGACGAGCATTGCGGTTGCTGGCGGCACAACGTATTTGTCCACCCCCGCGGGCGCGGCGCAATCGGCGGCGGCATTGTGGGCGGGAACGGGTGCGCCGTCGAACGCGAACGGCGCCAACGGGGATTACTATTTCCGGTCGGACGGCGGGGTGGCGACGCACATTTATTTCAAATCATCTGGATCATGGGCGGGGATCATATGATTCGTGATGCAAAACCGGCTGACTTGCCACAAATTCTGGCGATTCTTGAAATCATGCACGAAGAATCGATCAACGCGATATTCAATCGGGATATGGAAAAAGTCGCCAATTTTCTCCGGTGGTTGATGTCTGCTGACGGAGGGATTATCCTTGTCGATGGCGACCCGATCTGCGGCGTTGTCATAGGCATGGTTCAGGAGATGTGGTTCGGGCACGATAAGGAGGCGTTCAATCTGCCGCTTTATGTGCTGCCCGAACACCGCGGCGGACCTTATGCTGTTCGGTTGGTCAGCGGGTACAAACGCAAGGCGCTTGAGTTAGGAGCACACCCGGATGCGATCAACTGGATCAACAATTCAGGCATTACCGCAGAAAAAACGAACGAATTTATCGGCCGCATGGGGTTTAGTCCTATTGGCGGCTATTTTAGGATGCTGCACTAGGGGTGACGCCATGATATTTGCCGACTCGACCACCAGCACGCGCCGCGCGGAACGCGATGGTTCGCGGAATGAACTGATGTGCGGAAATTTTTTCAATCCTACGTCTCCGTCATTTTTGGGCGGCGGAATTGGGCAGACGATCGCGGAAGTCGGTTTGGGCGCGTTCGGGTTCCCGATTGCTGCGGCCGGCATCGGCGCGGCGGCGGGCGCGGGTTCAGGTGGCTTTCAAGGTGCGCTGCTGGGCGGATTGCAGGGCTACGGCGCGGGTTCGCTGGGCGGCACTGCGGCGGACAACATTGGCAGTTTCGGGAATTGGCTGGAAGGCACGCAGCCGCCGGCACCGGTTTCGACTGGCGTGCCGTCGATGAATGCGCCGATTGCGGGGGGTATTCCGGCAGAAAATGTCGGCGCCGGTCAGATTGTGCCGAACACGCCTGACGTTTACAGCGCACCCTACAGCGCGCCTCCACCGGTTACGGGAACGCCGTTGCCTGCGCTGCCGGCATTTTCGTCGCCGCAACAGCAGCAGGGCGGTGGCGCACCAGATTCGGCGTCGCCTACACTTACCCCATCCGCCCCACCCGCGCCCCCGCCCTCATCCCCCGTCACGCCCGGTTCCGCGATTCAACCGGTGGCGGCGCAACTGGCGTCGAGCGCGGGCGGTCCTGGCGCAATGCCGTGGTCAACCCCGACCGTCGGTGCTCCCGACTTCAGTTTCGCCACACAGGGCACCACTGGCTTGAATCTGCCGTCCGCGGCGTCCGGCGCCGACCCGTCCATATGGCAAAGCATCCAGCAACTCATGCCCGACAAATCCACGATGGGGACGATCAACACGCTGGGCAACGTCGGCTCGTCGCTCTACGGCATGTACAACGCCAACCAGATCCGCCAGCAGGCGCAGGGATTGGACGCGATGGCGCCGTATCGCGCAGGCTATGCCGCCCAGCTTGCCCAACTGAACGCCAATCCGGGCAGCGTGACGAGTCTACCGGGCTATCAATTTGGCATGGATCAGGGCAGTCAGGCATTGCAGCGCGCGGCGGCGGCGCAGGGCTACACCGGTTCTGGTAACGCACAGATCGCATTGCAGCAATATGGGCAGAACTACGCCAACCAGTACCTGCAGCAGCAACAGCAATATCTGGCGGGCTTGGCCGGCGGCAGTAACCCCGCGTCGGTGCAGGGCACGGCAATTGCGGCACAGTTGGCCGGTCAGTCGCTTGGCTCGCTCGGGTACGGGCTTAACCGGAACACGGTTCAGTAATGGCCGGCGAAATCTACGGATGGGGCGGCGGGCAGCGGCTCGCGGAGTCTGACAACCAGCAGGCACTGCTGAACGCGCTGGCCGCACAGCACACGGCGGGGCAGATTGCCATGCAGCCGGCGCAACTGCGGACAGCGAACGCGACGGCGGGGCTGACGGAGGCGCAGGCGAAGGCCGAGGAACTGAAACTG
>CAITIX010000098.1 GCA_903892565.1 uncultured Acidobacteriia bacterium | reverse complement strand
GGAGGGCCGATTCGACCAAGACTGGTTTTCTAGATAAATCAGGGCGGGTCTGCGAGTGATGGAAGTTCTGTTGGTCCTAAACCAACCCTAGCCACGAAATGGTTAACGTGTGCGGCGCGGTGTTCGCTTGAAACGACATCCTCTCAACCGAGAGAGTCAAAAACGGCCGGAAGAGCTCTTCTGTAAGTTCTTTTTGAATAAAGTTCTTTTTGAAAAAGACTTTTTGTGTGGGAGTAGTGCGCGACCGCGCAAATAAATGCGCGACCAGTATCTGGTAGCGACGGAGCGCCGGCTCCGTCAGCAAGCATGCCTGATGTACCAGCCAGACCGGAGCCGCCTACAGCGGTTCCGGCAACTGCAAATTCGCCTTGCCCAGTGCGTCGCCGAGCGTTCTCATCGCGTCGCACTCCTTCAATCCCTTGGATGTGCAAAGCTCCGACGTCAGCATGTGGCGGGCGCGATCCAGCATCTTGCGTTCGCGGAACGAAAGCGGCTTTTCGAGCTGCTGGCGCAGCAATCCCTTCAGGACTTCGGCAATCGCCAGAAGATTTCCGTGCTGCATTTTTTCGGAATTCTCGCGGAAGCGGTCTTTCCAATCGCGGCTGCGGATGCAACGCTTTTCACCGAGGTATTCCAGAACCTTGGCCATCTCGCCATTGCGGGACACTTTGCGTAGCCCCACACTATCCGCGTGATTGGTAGGCACCATCACGGTCATGTTCTGGTATGCGAGTCTCAGTAGGTAATAGCGCTGGAACTGCCCAGCAAGCGTACGGCTACTGATATTCTCAATCGTCGCAACCCCATGATTGGGATATATGACTTTTTCTCCAACTTGAAAGGTCATGCAGGGACCACCTCAGCAAAGAGTGCTATTTCAGAGACCCGCTTTTAAGAAGCGCTGCCGAATTTTAAGCTGATCTTCATATTCTGTCAACAAAAAATTGCAACGAAACTCTGTCTAGTACGTATATAGGCGCCACTACCTTCATTTCCAAGCGCTTGCGGAGCAGGTACCCGGATCGAGTACGATGGAAAGATATCTCGATGGAATCCCCTGACGCGAAACTCGACCTGAAGAAGACAATCCACTTGCCGCGCACCGATTTCCCGATGAAGGCGAGCCTGGCGGCGCTCGAGCCCAAGCTCCTGGAACGCTGGGCAGGGACCGATGCCGAGCCCGGAATCTATCCCCAGATTCGCAGCGCCCGCAAAGGCCGGCCAACCTACATTCTTCACGACGGCCCCCCCTATGCCAACGGCAACATTCACCTCGGCCACGCCTTCAACAAACTCTTGAAGGATTTCATCGTAAAGGTTAAAACCATGGAGGGTTACGACTCTCCCTATGTCCCCGGTTGGGACTGCCACGGACTGCCGATCGAGATCAAAGTCGACGGCCAGTTAGGCTCGAAAAAGGCGTCCATGACCGCCGCCCAGATCCGCTCGGCCTGCCGCAAATACGCCGAAAAATACGTCGACCTGCAGCGCAAGGATTTCATGCGCCTCGGCGTCTTCGGACGCTGGGAAGATCCGTACCTGACCATGAGCGCCGAGTACGAAGCGGTCATCGCCGGGGCCTTCGTCGAGTTCCTCGATCAGGGCTACGTATATAAAGGATTGAAACCGGTCAACTGGTGCATCCATGACCGAACGGCCCTGGCCGAAGCCGAGGTCGAATACGAAAATCACACCAGCCCCTCGATTTGGGTGAAATTCGCATTGACCTCATCGCCGGAAGCGATCGATCCGGCACTCAAAGGTAAAAAGGTCTTCGGCCTCATCTGGACGACAACTCCGTGGACCATTCCCGCCAACCTCGGCATCTGCTATCACCCAAAGTTCCAATACGCGGCGGCGGAAGTGGGCGGTGAAGTTTATATCGTCGCGGTGGATCTACTCAAAGCGACGGCCGAAGCTTGCGGCTGGTCTGCACCCAATATGTCTGGGCCGGATATGCCGGAGCCAAAGGTGCTCGCCGCTTTTGAAGGCGCAAAGCTCGATGGAGCGCTGTTCCGGCATCCTTTTCTGGAGCGCACATCGATCGGCATTCTGGGCGATCACGTCACGCTGGAACAAGGCACGGGCGCGGTGCACACGGCTCCCGGCCACGGACAAGAAGACTATCAGGTCGGCCTGGCGAATCATCTTTCGGTTTACTGCCCTGTGGATGGAGGCGGCCGTTTCTATCATGCGGAAGGCGCAGAGGGACGATTGCCCGATGAGTTGATCGGCAAAAGCATCTGGGACGGCAATCCCATCGTCATTGAAATTTTGAACAAGGCCGGAGCGCTGGCCGGTCTGCGCAAGATCGAGCACAGCTATCCGCATTGCTGGCGCTGCCACAATCCCACAATTTTCCGTGCGACCGAACAGTGGTTCATCAGCATGGAGCACGACAACCTGCGGCAGCGTGCGCTCGAAGCGATCAAGAACGTGAAGTGGAATCCTTCCTGGGGCGAAGAACGCATCGGGAACATGATCGCGACGCGTCCCGATTGGTGCATCTCGCGGCAGCGCGCGTGGGGCGTCCCGATTCTGG
>CAITIX010000097.1 GCA_903892565.1 uncultured Acidobacteriia bacterium | reverse complement strand
TTACGTCCGGGGTTTTACCATTGCCCGGCATTGTGGTCCCGCGCAACGATAAAACTGGGCTAGAACGAAAACCGGATCTGTAGTTCGCCACGGCGATTGTTGGCGTTTTCCGAAAATCCTTCGCCGTTTACATTACCCGCCATTTGGTTCGCTTGGCCAAAGAGCGGCGACGTAATGTTTCCGATGATGGGCCCGGCGTTGGAGTAGTTGACCACGTTGCGAATCGAGGCCGAGATGCTCAAGCTATAACGACGCGTCGACGGCGGCGAGACAAACACGCCACGCAAGCCGGGAGCGGAACTCGCGGCTGCGGACTTCGTCTCTACTCTCGGCCCAAGTGGGATGGTCTTGGCGATGCGCAGGTTCAACGAAAACTGCGCGGGTCCGCGTCCCAAATTGCGTCCGATGATTTGCTCTCCGGCGATTGGATTCGGATCGAGCAATCCATACTGCGTCTGCACCAGCCCGGGACGCGTGGGATCCGTCGCAATGCCGGGGCGGCTGTTCAGCAATGTGGTTCCGTACAAATCATTTCCGGTGGTGATGTCGAACGGAGCCCCGGTCTGCAGTGTCATCAGAGGACTGATACGCACATTCCACTTCGTATTCAAAGAAGTCGTCAAGCTGACACGCTGCCGAATGTCGGTGGATGCCGGCCCGTATTCTGCCAGCGTCGAGTAAGGGCTCGAGGGGAAGGTCTGGACGCCATCGGAATCGCTCATGGCGTGATTCCACACGTAAGATCCGGTGATGGAAATTGCGGAATTGACTTTCGACGTCACGTTCACCATCATCTGGTTTTGGTTGTAGCGGCCGTTCGACTGCATTTGAAAAACCGCCCCGTTTGCCGCGGAATACGTCCCGAATAAGGGAGCGTTCACGTCTTGCGAACGCAAGATATTCACGCCGTGTGAGTTCGAATAGGTCACGGCGAGAGTTGTTGAAAACGGCAGCTGGCGTTCCATCGTAAGCGCCGTCTGCATCATTTTGGGAGAGCGCAGGTCTGGCGCGACGTTCTGCACTACGGAGGACGAAGCAGTGGCGAGCGCGGTCAGAGCCGCATCGGCCGGCAAGCTCGAAAAGAAGTTCGGCGCAGGGATCACGTATTGCTGCTGGACGATGCCGTTATAACGCGCGGCGGTGAGTGAGTTCGCCATGGCAAAACGGTCGAAGAAGATTCCGAATCCGGCGCGGAACACGGTCTTTGCCTTTGCGGATTTCGCATTGCCGCCGGGAGCCCACGCCACGCCCACGCGCGGCGCGAAATCCTGGTGATCGCCGATGTTGGTTTGGATCTCGTAGCGGAGGCCGTAGCTCAGCGTCAGGTTCGGGCGCATGCGCCAATCGTCCCCAAAGTAAGTGCCGACGTCAAACTGGCTGATGTCTGTCGTGTCATTTCCCCTTGCGAAACTGAACTGCGTGGGGCCGCCACCGAGCGCGCGGATTTGGGACATCGACAGCCCTTGCGCCTGAAAGAACAGCGTGCGGCGATATTGTTCCAGGGAATCGATCGAGACCAACAAGGGCTGTCCCGCAGGATCGAGCATCAGTTGATTTTTGTCGTTCAACTGCGGGGCCAGGCCGCCGCTATAGATAAAGCTCCCGTTAAAATTGGTCGGCGCCATGTTGCTATCGAATTCGTCGCGAATTCGGACACCAAACTTGAACAAGTGTGCGCCATGTACCACCGAAGCATCGTTGTGGGACTCATACCCGTTGAACGTATCTTCGGCCGCTCCGATGGTCGAACCTCCGGTAATAAACGATCCGAGAACCTGCGTGGATGGATCCGTGCTATCGGGAACCACATGCCCCGAGTTGCGGTAGTAGCGAAAGCGCAGGTCGAACACCGCTGGCCCGGTGACGATCGTATCCATCACCTGCACGGTTTGCAGCAAATACTTATTGCTAAACCCACGAGGCGTCAAATTAAATCCGCCGATGCCGAGGCCCTGAAGATCTCCGTGGGTGTACTGATAGCGCAAGGAAATCGTATTGTTCGCACTCAATTGGCGATCGATGCGCGGGTTGAGACGCGTGCGGCGCTGGATCATTTTGTAGTTCTGGAACAAGGGTGAGGCGGCGAGCGCGGGGTCTAATATAACGGCGTTAATGATGGCTCCGTTATCCACGTTGTTTTGGTTTGCGTCCAGCGCGAAGGACGTTCGCTTGCCGAGCGGACCGCTGATGGTGTTCTCCCATTCGTTCAACAGCAGAGGGGCTTTGGTTGCCGAATAAGGATTGCGCGAGTTCCACACATCCGACCCGAGGTTGTAGTTCAAGTTCCCGCGGAAGCGATCGGCGCCGGGCTTGGTCGTAATCTCAATGCGGCCGAACCCGAGCCTGTCATACTCCGGCGAAAAAGGATTCGAATTGATGCGGACTTCGCGGATGGATTCCTTGGGCGGGAGTTCGCCACCGCTGAAGCCATCGACGAATACGGAGCCGCCGTTGGGGCCGGCCGAGGGTCCGGCAAGCGCCTGCAGATCGGCCAGCATGTCCTCTGGATTATCGGCGACCGCTTCGAGATCGGACCCCGCGAGCACGACGGCGGAGGCGTTGTTCCCGGCATCGGTATTGACGGCAGGCGCGGCGCTATCGTCAACCGTAACGGTCTGCACGACGGTTTCAATCGACAGGCGAAGATTTAGCACCTGCACGCCGGTGGTGAGCGTGACTTTCGCGGGAGTTCCTTGCGTGAGTTGCGGGGCGGAGGCCTGCACGGCGTACTCTCCGGCGGGAAGCGCGAGGAAGCGGTAGGCTCCCATGGCGTCGGCATCGGCGACTTTAGAACCTCCCGGGCCGGTGAGGGTCACTTTGGCATTCGGAACGTAGGATCCACTGGAATCGGTGACAACGCCGCGAAGCACGGCGGTTCCAGTCTGCGCATACGCAGTTGCGACCAGCAGCAGTGCGCCGCACAGAGTGAGAAGTCGCACAGAAATTCGGGAATAATCGAATGACACCAAAAATTAGTTTAGCGAGTAATGCTGCGCATTTGCTGAGAGGCCCAGCACCCCTACGATTGTCATCCCGAGCGAAGTCGAGGGATCTGCTTTTCTCTTGCTCACGCGTTTAACGCGGTCCGCTTGCTGACGCGCGCGGTTCGGTGCACTACACGTGGGACAGGCAAGCCATGGCCTCCGCCGCTGAGGTAAAATCAGTCGGGTTGTAAATGCAATTTCAGTTTAGGGAGAACCTGCCTCGATGACGGATTGGCGCAAGAACACTTGGATGGCATGCGGAGTCATCGCATTGGCCGCGTGGCCGGTGGCCGTGGAGGCGCAGCCCCCCGCGCGAGTTCCCACGCCGACGGGTTCTGCTCCGGCAGCATCCGTGCAAAGAGCCCCTGGGACCGTGCGCGCCAACGTCCCACGCATGGCGGACGGCAAGCCGAATCTCAACGGCATCTGGCAGGCGATGAACACGGCGAACTGGGATTTGGTGACGCACGGGCCGTCGCAAGGGCCGGCGCAGTACGGAACATTTCTGACGACGCCTCCCGGTATGGGCGTGGTGGAAGGCGACACGATCCCGTATCTTGCCGAGGGTTTGCGGCAGAAAAAGGACAATTTCGCGAATCGCTGGACGATGGATCCGGAGCTGAAGTGCTACTTGCCGGGCGTCCCTCGGGCCACGTACATGCCTTATCCTTTCGAGATCGTGCAAAGCGCCAACGGCACCATTCTGATGGCTTACGAATACGCGGAAGCAACGCGCCCCATCAACATGGGTAAGCCGAAGGAAGCGCAGGTGGATAGTTGGATGGGCGTCTCGAACGGCAAGTGGGACGGAGACACGCTAGTGGTGGATGTCACGGGGCAGAACGAGTCCAGCTGGCTGGATCGGGCCGGTGATTTCCATAGCGATGCGCTGCACGTTGTTGAGCGGTATACTCCAATGAGTGCGGGCGTGCTGAATTACGAGGCGACGATCGAGGATATCAACGTCTTCTCGAAGCCGTGGAAGATCAGTATGCCGTTGTACCGTCACGCGGAGAAAAACGCGCGGCGAATGGAATTTAAGTGCGCCGAGTTCGCAGAAGAAATGTTGTATGGTCCGCTTCGGCGAGTACCGAAGAAATAGTAGAGAGGAGCTCCCAAGCATGAAACCAGGACGCATCATCTCATTCAGCATCGTGGCAATGGCAGCGATTGCGGTCACGGCCTTCGCGCAATCCACGCCTCCGCAGGCTCGTGCGAAAACCGCCGCTGCCGTGAAAGAAACCAAAACCTACGTGCCGCCGCGCACAGCGGATGGCCAGCCCGACTTGCAGGGCATTTGGGATTCGGCGAGTTTGACGCCGCTCGAGCGTCCAAAAGAGCTGGGCACGAAGGGCAGCTACACTCCCGAGGAATTCGCGGCGTATGAGGCGTTTCGCGCGAAAGACATGAACCGGGATCGTCGCGATGGCGGCGCCGCCGCGGACAATGCGCGCGCGTATAACGAAGGCTGGTACGATCGCGGCGCGCATCTGGGACGCAATATGCGGACCTCGCGCGTGATCGATCCGCCGGAAGGACGCTTCCCGCCGTTTACGCCGGAGGCACAAAAGCGCTTCGACGCGATAAAAGCTCGCCTGGATGCGCACCCTGCGGATGGGCCGGAAGATCGCCCGTTATTCGAACGCTGCCTGCTTTATTCGCAGTCGGGTCCCCCGCTGATTGCGGGAAATTACAACAATCTTTACGAAATCGTGCAGACGCCGACCGCGGTTACCCTGTTTTCCGAGATGGCGCATCAAACGCGGACGATTCCCTTGGGAGCTTACGCCAAGCTCCCTGCGAGCGTGACGCAATGGATGGGCGATTCGCACGGCCACTGGGAAGGCAATACGCTGGTGGTGGAAACGACCAACTTCCGCTTCAACGACATGAGCCACTTCGGGACGCAGTACGACTACGGCATGTCGGACGAAAACCTGAAGGTAGTGGAACGCTTCACGCGAACGGCCGCGGATCTGCTGATTTATCAAGCCACCGTCACCGATCCGACGGTCTATTCGAAGCCCTGGACCATCGAACTTCCGATGAACAAGGCAGAGGGTCCGATTTTTGAATACGCCTGCCATGAAGGAAACTACGGCATGGCGGGCATTCTTTCGGGCGAAAGAATGCGGGAAAAGAAAGCCGCTGAAAAAACGGGAGGAAATTAAATGAAAAACAAATTCGCCATTCTTTTTGCAGGACTTGCGTTATTGGTAGCTGCGCCCGCCTGGGCTCATCATTCGTTTGCCGCTGAATTCGATTCTGAAAAGCCGATCAAGTTGCATGGCACGGTCACCAAGATGGAATGGATCAACCCGCACGCCTGGATTCACATCGACGTGAAGGACGCCAGCGGGAAATCCACGGCCTGGATGGTGGAATGCGGCAGCCCGAACACGCTGCTGCGCCGCGGATTCACGAAGACCTCGGTTGCCAACGGACAGGAAATCATCGTCGATGGCTATCAGGCCAAGGACGGTTCGAATCGCGCCAATGGCCGCGATGTCACGTTGCCCGGCGGCCAGAAGCTGTTCCTGGGGACTTCAAATCCGGACGCCGAAGGTAGCAGCAAGTAGTTTTCACGGAAGCGACGTGAACCAGAAATAGCGCGCGGAGCGCGGCCTATTTTCGCCCGGTCTCATCGAGCCAGGCATACAATCGACGCATGCCTCGAGGATCGGCTCCAGGCTCTTTAATCTGCGGAAAATCTTTTGCGTGCGAAGTGAGATCGATCTTCTTTGCCGCATCGTCGGCGGATACGCCTTGCTTCTTGAGGGCCGTGCCTTTGGCAATGAAATCCTTCAGATAGCTTTGGAACGCCGTAATTTGGGACTTATCGCGAAATGCCACGCTGTGGCCGGGCAGCACCAGATTGAAGTCCAGTTGCTTTAGCTTGTCGAGCGTGGCGATCCATTCGTCAAAATAGGCGTCACCCATGTAGGCGAGCCTGGCGCCTTCGTCTTCATCGCCCGTGCAGACAATCTTCTCTTTCGGCAGGTAGACGAACGTATCGCCCGCCGTGTGGCCGCGTCCCAGAAACAGCAGCTGAATCTCTCGCGAACCTTTTTGCAGCACGAGCTTGCTGTCATAGGTCACGTTCGGCGGCACAGGCTTGATCTCCTGCAGAGCGCGCAGTTCCGCTTGTGCGGAAACGAGCTGCCTCTGGAGATCTGCTTTCTTGGCCGCATCCTTTTCCGCCGCGATCTGCTTGGTCAGCGTATCGATCAGCGCCGGGACGCGATTTCCCTGCGAGGTCAGATAGGGCTCGCGATGCATCACGTCGAACGTCTGAATCGCGGTGCGAACGAACTGATTGCCGATGATCTCGACTTCGGGACCGAACACTTGATTGCCTGCCGTGTGGTCGTAATGAAAATGCGTATTCACCACCTGACGCACGGGCTTGGGCGTGACTAACTTGATGTCAGCGAGTAACGCGCGAGCGGCGGCGGGCGATGTTCCATCATCCACCAGAAGAACGTCCTGGTCGTTGACGATGACCACACTGTTGCTGCCGGGAACGCCGGTGGCAAAGTAAACGCCTTCGGCGACTTTTTCGAGGCGATACGTCTTGCCCTGCGTGACAGGGAAAGCCGCCGGCGTGCCCGAGGTTTGCGCGCAGGCGAAAGAAGCAGTCACTGTCACGAGTACCGGCACAAGCATCAGCGCGAGTGCGAGCGTGAGTTTCGAGCGTCCTGGCGTCATCGTCGGTTATGCCGAAATTTGAAGGAGCTTTTGCGCGGTTTCGCCGATGATGGCGCGTTTCTGCGCGTCGCTCAGACCGGGCTGCGTCAGAACGTCGTTGAGAATCGTAGCGCTCCAGGTGAACGGGTAGTCCGTACCCAGCATGATTTGGCTCGCGCCGCATTCGGCGACCAGGTGCCGCAATCCTTCGGGTTCGAAAATCATGGAGTCGAAATACAATTTTTTGAGATACTCGCGTGGACTCTTCTGACCGGGGCGGCAGGCCTTGGGATCGTGCTGGCAAGCCATATCGGAACGTCCGATGTAAGACGGCAAGAAGCCGCCGGCGTGCGCCGAGCACAGTTTCAGGTTGGGGAACTTGTCGAGCGTTCCGTCGAAAATCAGGTGCGAAAGAAAGATCGTGGTTTCGAGAGGATTCCCGATCACGTTCGCTAAGCCGCCGCTGCCCGCCACACGCTTGTTGACTTCGGGGATGCCCTGCGGATGCATAAATAGTAGGCCGCCGAGTTCTTCCGCTTTTTTCCAGAAGGGATCGAACTTGGGATTGGAGAGCTCGTCGCCGTTGACGTGGCCGCCGATGGCGGCGCCGCGCAGGCCATACTTCTTCATGCCGATTTCCATCTGCTCGGCCGCGAGTTCGGGGAATTGCAGGGCGACGGAAGAGAAGGCCACGAAACGTTTCGGATACTTCGCACAGAGATCGGAGAGCTTCTGGTTTTGCAACTCGATCACTTTTTCCGCAACGTCGCGAGGCGCGTCATACCAAATGGCGTTGATGCTGAGAGCTTGGACGTCGGTGCCCCATTCATCCATGATCTTGAAGCGCTCTTCGAGCTGAGAGCCCGCGGCAATATTGTCGTTGCTTGGTTCGATCTTGCGCCCCAGCATTTCCATCGCTTCCGGAATCATGACGTGAGCGTGAACGTCAATCGATTTGACGCGCTTCCCACCGACCACGGGCTGCTGCTTCTTCTGCGTGCGCGCCGGTGGCTGGGCAGCGAGGCGCTGATCCAAAATGCCGCAACTGGAAAAGACTACGCCCGCGGCGGCGCTTTTTAGAAATGTTCGACGATTGCTCATGAAGCCTCCCGGTGCAGTGTATCACGGGAAGCACGCGGGCCAAGGCATCCTCTAAATGCCGCCGAAATACTGAAACTTCCTTCAGTTTTACTTGGTGTATCTTTATATGAGCCAATCGCGGCATAAGCCGCGTGCAGAGGGCATCGCGGTTGGCCTCGGAACCCATCGAATACCCGCGCGGAGCAGATCCGTGCGGAACAGATATGAGGAGACCTCAGATGAAAATCGGAACTAAGACATCGAGCAAGGCCGCCGCCATGATTGCAGGCCTTGGCTTGATCGCCGTGGGCACGGCGTCACTTGTGCCGCAGCTATTCGCGCAACAGGCGGCACCCAAATTTAAGCTTGATCCTACCTGGCCGAAAGCGATGCCGAACAAATGGAAGATCGGCGGCGTCACGGGATTGGCCGTGGATAAGGACGACAACGTCTGGGTGTACGATCGCCCGAACGATCTGACGGACATCGAACTGGAAGCGGAACTCACGCCACCGATTGCCGATTGCTGCGTGCGTCCTCCTTCGATGATCCACATCGATAAGAACGGCGACGTGCTCGGATCGTTCGATCCGCCGCAGGGACACGGCATGGCCATCGATACGAAAGGCTTCGCGTACCTGGGCCTGGAGACGGTGCAGAAGTGGGACACCAAGAGCGGCAAGCACGTGGCCGATGTGCCGCGAGCCGCGGATCGTGTGCCCGGACAAGGTGGTGGCGATGCAGTAGTGGCGAATCGCACGCCGGGACACGGCAGCACGGGCCCGGTCTTTGGATTCCTCCCCGCCGCGCGCGCTGGCCGCGTACAGGATCCGGCAGCCGCTGCGAAGCGCGCCGAAGCGTTAAAAGCCTTCCACGCGAAGTATCCTCCCACGACGCCGATGATTGTCGGTGGCCTGGAAGAAATTCGCCTGGACGAAGCGGCACATGAGATGTACGCCGCGGACAATTATCTGGGCGGTCGCGTTATGGTGTTCGACCTCGACACGCTGCAGTTCAAGCGTGGCTGGGGAGCCTACGGCCACACGCTGGCCGAAATGTCGACGGATGACAAGGATCGCGAGTATACGCCGGGCGGACCGGAGCCGAAGGAATTCCGCGGCCACCTTACGCTGAATATCTCGAACGACGGCTTCGTGTACGCGGCCGATCGTATGGCGAATCGCATTCAGGTGTTCACCAAGCAGGGCAAGTACGTGAAGGAATTCGTGATGGCGCCGATGACGGGCGTCGGCGGATCCACCGGCGGTGTGATGTTCTCCCAGGATAAAGGGCAGAAGTACCTGTATATTTCCGATCTCACGAACAACCATGTGTGGTTCCTGAATCGCGAAGACGGCAAAATCCTGGGCACCATGGGCAGCATGGGACAGAACGGCGGCCAGTTCTTCGGCCTCCATATGATTGCCACGGATTCCAAGGGCAACATCTACACCGGTGAAGTGTTCGCGGGTGAACGAGTACAGCGCTTCCTCGCGGTGAAGTAGCTCGCGCTGCGAAGATTGTTTCTTTGATCCCTGCGGTCGGGAACGCGCTCTGCCTATTTCCGGGCAGCGAGCGTTCTCGGCCGCAGACTTGTTTCGGGAATGGCGGCTGTACCAAGCCAGAACGCGTCGATCATGTGAACCAGATCGATCAGCGATTCCAGATCCGGCGGCTTGGAGATATAGCAATTCGCGTGAAGGTTGTAGGCCGTGGCGATATCCTCCGCGCGGGTGGACGTGGAAAGTACGATCACGGGAATGTGCCGCAGCTCGCGTCCGCTCTTGATTTCCGCCAGCAATTCGGAACCGTTCGCGCCGGGAAGATTCAGATCGAGCAAAATGAGCGAGGGCTTCGGGCTCGCCTGATACGGATTTTCGCGGCGCAGGAACGCAAGCGCCTGGGCAGCGTTGTGCGCCACGTTGAGGCGGGCAAAGGAGCCAGCTTCGCGAAAAGCCTCCTGCATCAGGCGGACATCTCCCCGTCTATCTTCCACAAGTAAAATCTCTACGGCACTTCGCGTTCCACGTTTCTTCAAAGGCATCCGATACGGTAGTGCACTTCACGGAGTACGATTCTCAAACTCGGCAACTCAGGTTTTTCCACAAAATGGCGCTGTGCCATTCGCGAAGGGATCTCGATTTGGGGAGCACTTCGGAATGATTCCCATTTCGGCTCGGCTTCGCCCTTTTCGGCGCATTGATTTCTCAACACTTCCGTTTCGGCAACGGAAGTGCAGTGGAGAAGAACGTCATGGCGTCCTGGTTCTCTCCTTCTCCCTACACTGCGGAAAATACCGCTACTGCCGCGGCGCCCGTGACCAGGGATGGCGCAAGCAGGCCACCTGAAGTAGTGCGCTCCAGTGTCGATCTCGGGCTCTTACTTGGGCTCGCGATCGCCGCTGTGGCGATGGTAGCGGGCGTTGGCTCCACGGGCATCAGCCTCGGATATTTCTTTCAGCCCACGGGTGTGATGATCGTCATCGGGGGCACGATCGGGGTCACGCTGATCTCTTCACCGAGAGTGGCGCTGGAGCGGGCGATCCGCAGAGTGCTGCGACTGTTCCATCCTTTGTATACAGGGAGCCCGGAGACAACCATCGAAGAGATTTTGGAGTTCGCACGCATCGCGCGCAATCAGGGAATCCTGCGGATCGAAGCGGCGCTGCCGAACTCGCGCAATCCGTTTTTGCGACAAGTGTTGGCGTTGGCACTGGACGCGAAGAATCGCGAAGAATTCCGCACGGCGCTCGACACGATGCTGCGCGCGCGCGAGCGCCAGGGTGAAATCGATGCAAGGGTGCTGGAGACGGCGGGCGGTTTCGCGCCGACCATTGGAGTGCTCGGCACGGTGGTCGGTTTGATCGACGCGCTGCGTCACTTTTCGGATCTCGGAAGCGTGAGCGCCGCCGTAGGAACCGCATTCGTATCGACGCTATACGGCTTGGCCTTGGCGAATCTCGTGTTACTGCCTGCCGCTCACCGCATCCGCAGTTCGGCGGAAGACGATTCTCAAGCGGACGAGCTCATCGCAGAAGGCGGCTTGGGAATTTACGACAGCATTCATCCCACAATGTTGCGGGATCGCCTGAACGGGTATCTGCGCACCGACGGCCGAACGCGTTCCGCCGAATGAGCCGCCACGCACACCTCGCTTCGTCGACACAGCATCGCTGGATGGTCAGCTATCTGGACGTCCTGACGATTCTGCTGATCTTCTTTCTTTCCGCCGCGGCGAAGACGTGGAAGAATCCGCCGGCCCAAACAAACAGCGACACGACCGCTACCTCGCTCACTGCAGCACCTTCGCCTGCAAGCCCAGCCGACGACGTAGCGACTACGGATACAGATCCCGTACTGAGCGACGTGGAACAACAATTGGAAAAAGAAGGCCTGGATGTTCGTCCGATTTCGAACGCAGACAACGCGAGCAATCCGGCAGGTGCGCGTGGACTCGCGATCGATCTGCCGCAGGGCGTGCTGTTCTCTGCGGGAGACGATCGCGTACGGGCCGAGGCTCTGCCGGATCTGCAAAAGATCGCCGAAGCGCTGCGAGGCATCCCCAACAAAGTGAATCTTGCAGGCCACTCGGATACCACGCCGATCCACAATCACAGGTTCCGCAATAACTGGGAATTGGCCGCCGCACGAAGCTTGCGGCTCATGGAAGTGCTCACGGAGCGCTACGGAATCGATGAATCCCGTGTATCGATTTCGAGCTACGGCGCGCTGGAACCGAAGAGCCCAAACGACACACCCGTCGGACGCGCGAACAATCGCCGGGTGGAGATTCTGATTTTCCAACAGCCCTAGTGGTTGCAAATGCATCTCTGCTCCCCATATTGCATCTCACCGGAAGTGCCGTCACGGATTCGCGTCATCCACAAAATCCTTCGCTGCAAGCAACTTGAGATTCGCACGGCCCTCGTCTGAACACATCTCGCTTGTATGGTCGGGTCGGGAGAGGACATGCCCGCACCATTTCAAATCAGCGTAATTACGATCGACCCGGTTTCCTGGACGCCTATCACTGTGGCCTTTGATTGCACGAGCTTGTCTGTGAAGAATGCGGATACTGCAAATGCGGTTCGCATTCGCAGCAATGCGAACGATGCCACAACGCAGGATTTGATCGCTCCCGGCGCGGAACAATCGCTGGCCATTCCGTTTCATCGCTATCGTTTCCCCGCGGGGTCGCAGCCGTTGTGGGTGCAGGCGACAGCGGGGACCGGTCCCGTAATCGTCAAGTTCTTGGCGTAACGAGAACGCATGCGTAAGGAGAACACATGAAGATTCACGTTTCGGGCGATCATCCGGCTGCGGACACATTGCGGGAATATTTGAAGGCTTTGGGATATGCGGTGGCAACTGGCGCCTCTGTTCCCAGCGGAGCGTTTGCGATTCGCGTCGAAGTCGGCTCCGCGGCAAACATCGCAGTGCAAGGGCCGCGCGGGCCGTTGGTGGATGAAGCGCTGCGCGCGATCGCGGAGCTTGCGTCCATCCGCGTGGAATGGTTTCCGTCGAATGGCGATTCCATTCGCACGATTCAAGTCTCGGCGCCGGAGATTCATGCCGACGCCATCGGTCGCGGATTGCTGCGCGCCGTGTTGCGGATTTCGCAGAACGGAGCAGCCCAATCCGGATGGTACGGATTCTTTTCGACGTTGTGGAAAAGGCTCAGTAAAACGGCCTGATCGTAAAAGGGGAGAGTTAGGGAGAAACAATGAAAGCACTTTGGGGAATGGGGGCGCTAGCCGTGCTATTCGTAGCGGGCTCGCTGCTCGGACAATTGAATCAGTCGGGAGGCACGGGTACTGCGGTCTCGTCCACACAATCCGGCACGTGGACCATACAGCCAGGCAACACGGCCAATACGACACCGTGGCTTGCCAGCCTTTCGCAGGGTGGCAACACTGCGGCCGTCACAGCATCGAACGCGTTAAAGATCGACGGCAGCGCGGTGACGCAGCCGGTAAGCGGAACCGTCAACATCGTTCCGAAGACGGCCTGCGGCTCGACGGCCTACGATAGCGGAATAACGACACTTCCAACCACGTCGACGGCATTAACGGCAACCGCAACCTGCGTGAGCTCCATCGTGTTCGTGAACACGACGGCCTCGGCGCAGAGCGTCACCATTACGGACAATCAAGGGACGCCCGTGGCATACCTTTCCGGCTTTCAGATTCCTGCGAACTCCACGTTCGTCTATGATCTGAACTCGGTGAAGTTGTCGGGGGGCATTAAATGGTCGGCCGTGAATGCGACGTCCGTCAATGCCCAAGTGATCGGCTTCCAGTAGGAGTTAACAATGCGAGCAATGCAACGACTCGCTGTACTGTTACCGCTGTGGGCGCTCTTCGGAGCGCTCGCAGTGGCACAGCTGAATGTTTCATCGGCCAACGCGGTCAAGGACCAATCGTCGAGCACAACAGGCAGTGCCGCGCCATCGACTGCGATGTTCGCAGGCGGCAACTCGTCCGGAAATCTAACGGGACTGATCGCCTGCGATAGTTCGGCACAGATTTCGCTTTCGACCGTGACGACGACGCAGGCCATCGCACTAGCATCCAACAAGTCGATCTACGTTTGCGCGATGCTGATCAACGGTGCTGGCGCCACGACGGCGAAATTGGTGTATGGCACCGGGACCAATTGCGCCACGGGCTTGACGGCCTTGACTCCGGCGTTCACTCTCGCCACCGGAAGCAACGTGAGCATCGGCAACGGCCTGGGCTACTTGATCAAGGTTCCGTCGGGCAACGCTTTGTGTGTGACAAACTCAGCGGCCATCGCTGCGAACGTGCTGGTCACTTATACGCAATTCTGAGGATACGCAATTCTGAGGATACGCAGTTCCGAGGAGAAATCATAATGCAAGCAATTTCGATGGGCTTGATTCGCGTGCCGACGCCAGGAACTCCGGTGCAGATCACAACGAATCGATCACTGATGGTGATGCAGATCATGGTGCGCACCGTGCCCGGATTCACGGGGAAAACATACCTGGGCGTGGCGGGAATGAACCGGGCCGCGTCGGCAATGCCCGGCGTGATCCGGGTGCTGAGCGAACCCGCCGCCGCCGGACCTCAAGATGGCGAGATCCTTCCGGCGGAAAACGGCGGTCAAGGCAACGTCATTTGTCCGGCCGACTTTTGGGTGGACGCAGACGTTGCGAACGAGGGCGTCGTCGTCACGTGTTTCGTGGGTTAGTTTCGTGGGTTAGCTTGGGAAGCCAGCTTCGGATTCCCAAGCCATCCTGCGCAGACGCGCCCACTCGCGGAACACTCCGGGATTTTCCAACCACGTCAGCAACCACATCACCATCTCTTCTTTTTCCGAGCGTCTCGCGGGGGTCGTACTTCTCGAACGAGCGGCCAACCTTGCGTGATCCTTCGCCTCAATCACCATCGAACGAACGGCTTGCTTCCTTCCCACATCGCCAGTGGAGTAGATTTCAAGCAGGCGCTCCAGAGATTCTTGTAGTTCGTCAAAGCTCGTCTGTCGAACGCCTTCCACCATCGGATCCAGCGGCACGCCGCATTCGCGCAGCAGCCGGCGAAAGTAGCTTTCAGAGATCGGCGCCAGTGCGGACTGAAGCTCGAGGAATTCAGCTTCTCCCACGCATGCCGGATTGTGTCCCGCGATCCAACGCTGCAGCTCAGAGCGCTTTGTGTTGTGAGGCATTGCGATAGGCTTGCACCGCTCTGGCGTGATCGGCCAACGTCGCGGAAAACTGATGACCGCCGCCAGCGGGCTTCGCTACGAAGTACAGAAACTTCGTTTCGGCGGGAGCGAGCGCGGCGCCAATGGCGGCGGCTCCAGGATTCGCGATGGGCCCCGGCGGCAATCCCGAGTTTTGATACGTATTGTAAGGATTCGTGCTGGCCAAATCCGACTTGTGGATTTTGCCGCGATAGCGATCCTCCAACAAGGCGGCATAGATCGTCGTCGGATCGCATTCCAGGCGCATGCCCTTCAGCAGCCGGTTCGTGAAAACGCTCGCCACCAAGGGACGTTCCTCGGCCACGCCGGTCTCTTTCTCCACAAGCGACGCGAGCGTAACCGCTTTCTGCGGATCTGCGGGAGCAGCAGCGGCTCCCTTCGCGATGACCCACTGCTTGCGAAATTGATCGGTCATCATCTTCGTCAGCTGGGCAGCGGTCGTGGCATGCGTGAGTTTATATGTCGACGGGAAGAGGAATCCCTCGAGCGATTGCGCTTTTGGTGCCAGATCGCGGATGAGTGCCGGCGTGGACGCCGCCTCCAAAAAATCAGCAGCCGTAAAGATGCCCTTCTCTTCTAATAAACGCGCAATGTCAAACATATTGCTGCCTTCTGGCGCGGTGAACTCGAAGGTGTAAACATCGCCGCGTGAAATTCGATCGAATACCTGTTGCACGGAAGCGGCATCCGAGAAACGATATTCACCCGCCTGCAGCCGCGCCGATCGGCGCACGGCACGCTGCAACATAAACGCCCACGACGAGCGAATCACACCGGCGCGTTCCAGCGCGTCGGCAAGCGCCTGGGTCCCGGTCCCGCGCGGCAATTGCACGAACGTCTCATTGCCGAATGCTTTGTATGGCGTGAATAGTGCCCAAGCCGCGAACGAACCCAGCGCGACGATGGCCAACGCAACGATGAGTGCAAGACGTTTCATTACGCCGTGCCTCCCGAATCCAAAAAACTTTCCAATAAGAGAACGGCGGAGAGTTGATCCACCGCTTTGGCGCGCTTTTCGATGCTAATTCCGCTGGAGCGCAACACACGTCCGGCTTCGACGCTCGTCAGGCGTTCGTCCCAGTAGCGAATCTCCACGTGGGTCCATTCGCTCAGGCGCTCGGCGAATTCTTTGGTGTAAAACGCCTGCCGGCCTTCGGTGCCGCTCATATTCAGAGGATGCCCTATGAGAAGTAGCTTCACCTCGCGCTCACGGACAAGTTTGTCGAGTGCGGCCAAATCCTCGCGAATATTGGTGCGGTAAAGGGTCGGCAATCCCTGAGCGGTGATGCCCAAAGGATCGCTCAGCGCCAACCCAATACGCTTTTTCCCTACATCCAGCGCCAAAACGCGACCGATCGTTGATTTTTCCTGGAATTCCACTGTCACTCCAAATTATAGTGAAGGTGCGCAGGTCTTTTTTTGCTTCCCGACTTTTGCGCTTGGCGGCTGGATTGACGGAAACGACGGAAATACAAAAAAGTTTACGAATCGGCGTGGGGATTCTGGCCGTGGGAGCGGCCGTGGCCCTGCTCTACTACGGTCGCGCATTCTTCATCACCATCGTGATTGCAGCAATGATTGCCTTCTTGCTCGACCCGTTGGTCCTTCTCGCCATGCGGCTGCGGCTGCCACGTGGATTGGCCAGCTTCGTCGTGTGCTTCGTCGGAGTCGCTCTGTTGTATTTGGCGGGCGTCGGGTTGTATACGGAGGCGTTGCAGATCTCCGACGATCTCCCGGCCTACGGCCAACGCGTGAATCAACTGGTGGACGCGGTTGCCACGCGCATGGATCGCGTCGAAATCGCCGTCTACCGTTCTCTTTTGCCGAAGCGCTATCAGGATACGGTCACGACCGCGGAGCCGGATCTTTCGAAAGGCAAACGCCGCAAAGCTGGGGCTCCCGCCCTGCCGCCCGATCCTCCGCCGCAACCGACCGTGCAAGAGGTCCACGTGCAACAGGACCCCACGCCGCTGATTCGCTACGTCTATGAATATGCGCGCGACTACTACAGCACGCTTCTGATGGCGTCCTTTGTTCCCTTCCTCGTGTATTTCTTATTGAGTTGGCGGGATCATATTCGGAATCGCTATTTACTGCTGTTTGAAGGCGACGCACGCAGATCGGCGGAGAACGCCTGGGTGGGAATCGGCGCCATGGTTCGCGCGTACGTGATTGGGAACTTCATGCTGGGCATTTTGCTGACGATTTCGAGCGCCTTGCTGTTTGCCTCAGTAAACGTTCCGTATTGGCTCGTCGTCGCGCCGATCAGCGGATTCTTCAGCCTGGTGCCTTATATCGGATTGCCTTTGGCTATCCTCCCTCCGGTGATCGCGGTGTTGCCAACGGCAAAAGATCCGGGGACCTATGTATTCCTGCTCGTCAGCGTCGCCGTATTGCACCTTCTGGCGTTGAATTTGATGTACCCGAAATTGGTGGGTGCGCGCGTGCATCTCAATCCGTTGGTCGTCACCATCGCCCTGATGTTCTGGGGGATGATGTGGGGCGGCATCGGTCTGTTACTGGCCATCCCTCTGACGGCCGCGTTAAAAGCCGTGTGCGATCACGTGGCCAACCTCCGGCCTTATGGACGCCTCTTGGGCGATTAATTTGCAACCAAGCACATCGCGAGGCGAGTAGAATAAGAGGACGTCTCGCCTCCAGACTTGCATGAGCAAACAATTTTGGCTTTACCTTATCGCCGGACTCGCTGTTGTCGGCATCCTGCTCTTCGCGCTCCTGACCGGAACCAAGGGCGCTCATCTGCGCCTGGAGGGCAATATCTTAAAGGTCCGTGTTCTGGCGCTCCCCGGCAGTAACGCCTCGCTCGTGATGGTGGATTTCCGCGCGACAAATCCCTCGGACGTTCCCTTTGTGGTGGGCTCCGTGAAACTGCGTCTGCAACCGGCTCAGGGTGATGCCAGCGAAGGTATGACGATTTCGAAGCCTGATATCGCGGCCGTATTTGAATACGAAAAGCTGCTGGGCCCGAAATACAACGACGTACTTTCGCTGCAGGATCGCATCAAGCCGCATCAGTCGTTTGATCGCATGGCAGGGGCGCGCTTCGATATCCCCGAAGCTGTCGTCTCGGCACGACGCGGCTTGACGCTCGTGATCGAAGAAGTCGACGGCACGGTTGCCGAACTCGCAGAAACTCACTAAACGCTCACCGAAACTGATAACCAATGATCTCCACACAAGTGATCGACACCTCCATTGGCAGGCCCGCCGCAGGCGTGCCCGTAGTTCTCGACTATTTCGTCTCTTCAGGCTGGCAGGAGACGAGCACCAGTATCACCGACAGCGACGGCATCATCGAGCAATTCGGTGAGAATGACACCTCCGCCGCCAATCTTCAATCCGGCATCTATCGGCTCACATACGACATCGCGGCATACCAGACGGATCCGTTCTTCCCCACCATCAGCGTGATCTTTGAAATCACACAAACCGCCGATGATTGTCATTTGGCCCTCCATCTCAGCCCCTTTGGATATTCCTTCGTGCGCGGATAATCGAGCTTCACCCGTACACCTGCCATCATGACCGTTCGCGTCAAAGTGATTCCACGCAGTCCGCGAACGGAATTCGCGGGCACGATGGCCGACGGGACGCTCAAAGTGCGACTCGCCGCGGTTCCCGAAAAAGGCAAGGCAAATGAGGCTCTGTGCTCGTTTCTCGCCGCCCACTACTCCGTCGCGCGGAATCAAGTTCACGTGATCAGTGGGCAGACGGCAGCCCTCAAATTGGTGCGTGTCGACGGCATCGCGAATTAGGCCTCATTGTTAAAGGCGGCGCTGAAGGGTTGGAGCCCACGCGTGTGTTGCGGCCACCCCTCGGAATGTATTATTATTCATTCCAGTGAATAAACATTCACAGCAGAGGAGTACGGCCATGTCCGCCACGGTTCGCAATATCGCTAAGCCCTTCGCGCAGGATTTGACGTGCGATCTCGATTTTTCGACCGCGGCGCTGGAGCACGCGTTGAAACTCTCCGCGCAGATCAAGCGCACGCCCTCGCGATATACCAAGACCCTGGCCGGCCGCTACCTGAGTCTGCTGTTTGAGAAGCCATCCCTGCGCACGCGCTTGACGTTCGAACTCGCGATCAAGCAACTCGGTGGCGACGCCGTCTGGAGCATCGGGCCCATTGCCGAACGTGAGCCCGTGAAAGATGTCGCACGCAACCTGGACCGCTGGACGCAAGGAATCGTCGCACGCGTATTCTCGCAGGGCACCATTGACGAACTCGCGAAGTGGTCCAGCGTTCCGGTGATCAACGCGCTCAGCGATCTGTATCATCCTTGCCAGGCGCTGGCGGACGTACTCACATTGAAAGAACATCTGGGCTCATTGAAGGGCCGCACGGTCGCTTTTATTGGCGATGGCAATAATGTGGCGCACTCCTTGATGCTGGATGCCACGCGCCTCGGCATGAACGTCGCTGTGGCGACGCCCGAAGGCTACGAACCCAACGCAGACATCGTGGAGAAGGCGAGAGAATACGGGACCGTGCTCGTAACCCACGATCCAACGGAAGCCGTGCGCGGAGCCAACGCCGTCTATACGGATGTGTGGACCAGCATGGGACAGGAGATGGAAGCGTCGGTTCGCCTCGCGGCCTTTGCTCCCTACCAAGTGAATAGCAAGTTGATGGCGCAGGCGCACGCCGATGCCATTTTCCTGCATTGCCTGCCGGCCAAGCGCGGGCAGGAAGTAACGGACGAAGTGATGGAATCCGCGCAATCCGCTGTGTTCGATCAGGCCGAAAATCGCCTGCATGCGCAGAAGGCGCTGCTGGTGATGCTGTTGAGTTAACAAACGTCGCGGCGCGCTCTCCAACCGCGAATTTAGTTGAGCCGGCGAATTTACCGTTTGCGCGACGCAGCGACACGCGCGCATAGATAAGAGAAAAAGAAAACTATGAATACACCGACGAATAAGCCAAAGAAAGTTGCGCTCGCCTACTCCGGCGGCCTGGACACATCGATCATCATTCCGTGGTTGAAAGAGAACTACGGCTGCGAAGTGGTTGCCGTTTGCGGCGACATCGGCCAGGGCGGTGATGAGCTCACTGGCCTGAAGGCGAAAGCCCTGAAGACCGGCGCATCGGAAGTTTATGTCGCCGACATGCGCGAAGAGTTCGTCACCGAATACTTGTGGAAGATGGTGCGCGCCGGAGGCGAATACGAGCACAAGTATCTGCTCGGCACTTCGATCGCACGGCCGTTGCTCGCAAAGCGTCAAGTGGAAGTAGCGCTCGCCACAGGTTGCGACGCGCTGGCCCATGGATGCACGGGCAAAGGTAACGATCAGGTTCGTTTTGAGCTCACGTACAAAGCCCTCGCGCCGCATCTCGCGGTGATCGCGCCGTGGCGTGAGTGGAATATTGTCTCGCGCGAAGACGCCATCCAGTACGCGGCCGAGCGCAAGGTGCCGATTTCGGCCACTACCAAGAAGATCTATTCGCGCGACCGCAATATCTGGCACATTTCGCACGAAGGCGGCGCGCTGGAAGATCCGAAGAACGCGGCTCCGGACGAAATCTGGATGCTGACGCGCAGCGTGAAGGACGCTCCGGATCGGGCCGAAGACGTGACGCTCGGCTTTGAGAAGGGCAATCTGGTTTCCGTCAACGGCAAGAAAATGTCGGGCGTAGACCTGCTCACCACACTGAACCGCATCGGCGCGAAGCACGGCGTCGGCCGCGTGGATCTCGTAGAAAATCGCTTCGTCGGCATGAAGTCGCGCGGCTGCTATGAAACTCCCGGCGGCACGCTGATCATGGCAGCGCATCGCGAGATCGAAGCGCTCACCTTGGACCGCAGCATCTCGCATTACAAGCAGAAGCTCTCGCTTGATTACTCGGATCTAGTGTACGCCGGGCTGTGGTTTACGCCGCTACGCGAAGCGCTCGACAAGTTCTTCGACTCGGTCAACGAAGTGAACACCGGCGAAGTCACGCTGCGCCTGTATAAGGGTGGATTCCAGCCCGTCAGCCGTACGTCGCCCAATTCGCTCTACTCGCTCAACATCGCGAGCTTCACCATGGGCGCGGAATACGACCAGCGCGACGCGCGCGGCTTCATCAACCTGATCGGCCTGCCGATTCAGGTGCAAGCGGCGGTAAAAAGTGCGGCCAAGAAGGCTGCACGCAAGTCGGCGTCGTCCAAGAAGGCGAAGAAAAAGTAGTCGAAAGGTTGCGCCATGAAACTATGGGGTGGACGTTTTGAAGAAGGCCCCTCAGAGGTCTTCGAGCGATTCTCCGGATCGCTGCATTTCGACAAGCGTTTGATTCAGGCGGATATTCGGGGCTCGCAGGCATTTGCGCGAGCCTTGGAGCAAGTCGGCATTCTCACGTCCGACGAACGCGCGCTCCTGGTATCGGCGTTTGATGCGATCTCGGAAGAAGCCAAGCAGCCGGGCTTTTTCGATGGCGCGACCGATGAGGACGTCCACACTTTAGTGATTCGCAAGCTGGGCGAAAAAGTCGCCGAGCTTGCCGAAAAGATTCACACGGGCCGCAGCCGCAACGAACAAGTATCGCTCGATGTGCGGCTGTGGCTGCGCGGTGAAATCGATCGCGCGTCGGAGTTCTTAGTCGAACTCATGCGCTCGCTCCTCGATTGCGCGGCGAAGAACCCCACCGCGGTCATCCCCGGCTACACGCACGTACGCCGGGCGCAGCCCGTGCTGTGGCCGCACTACTTGCTGTCTTATTTCGAAATGTTCGCGCGCGATTTCGAGCGCCTGCAGCAGACTCGCGCGCGCGTCAACGTCCTGCCGCTCTGCAGTGGAGCTCTC
>CAITIX010000096.1 GCA_903892565.1 uncultured Acidobacteriia bacterium | reverse complement strand
GTTACACAACGGGAAACGGGAGTCAGAAGTCAGGAGTCAGGAGTCAGAAGTCAGGAGTCAGGAGTCAGGAGTCAGAAGTCAGGAGTCAGAAGTCAGGAGTCAGAAGAAACAAGGTGCTGCGGACTTTGTTTATGAAAAGCAGATCCCTCGACTTCGCTCTGGATGACAGGGGTTGGGGTGGAGTGGAAACGAGAAGTGCGGTGGGATATCGATAGAACAGCAGATCCCTCACCCCTGCGGGGATTCGGGATGACCGGGCTTTTGTGAGCAGAGTGAGAGGCGAGGACGTCCTCGACATTGTTCAGAAACGTCGTTCAGAAACGTCGTTCAGATCCTCAACACTTCGGTCATCCCAAGCGAGCGGAGCGACGAGGGATCTGCTGTTTCTGCCTGCTACAGAAAATATGGCACCGCCGCCAGGTTGCGTGCTCGTATAATAGTGTGTGTCTCAAGCTCCCGTATCAAAAACGATTGATGCTTTTGTCGACCAAAACAGCGAACGTTTTCTCGACGAACTAAAATCCCTGATTCGCATTCCCAGTGTCAGCACACTTCCCGATCATGCGGGCGATGTGCGGAAGGCGGCTACTTTTGTGGCCGACGCTTTGCGCGCGGCGGGCATGGAGAACGTCGAGGTGATCGAGACCGCGGGACATCCCCTGGTGTACGCCGATTGGCTGCATGCCGCGGGCAAGCCCACGGTGCTGTGCTACGGGCACTATGACGTGCAGCCGCCCGATCCGCTGGACGAATGGATTTCCCCGCCCTTCGAGCCAACCGTGCGCAACGGCAACTTGTACGCACGCGGATCGGCCGACGACAAAGGCCAGATGTATTCGCAGATCAAGGCCGTGGAGACGCTGCGCGCGGCGCACGGAAAACTTCCCATCAACGTCAAATTCCTCATTGAAGGCGAAGAGGAAGTGGGCGGAGAAGCGATCTCCAAATATGTTCCGGAGCATCGCGAAAAGCTAAAAGCCGACGTCGCGCTGGTGTGCGATACGGAACTGTTCGCCGAAGGATTGCCGACGTTATGCGTGGGCCTGCGCGGTTTGATCTACACGGAGATTGAAGCGCGCGGACCGGCCAAGGATCTGCACTCAGGAATGTACGGAGGCGCGGCTCCGAATGCGGTATTCGGGCTCGTCGAATTGCTGGCGAAATTGAAGAACGCCGACGGGGTGATCCAAATCCCGGGCATTTACGATGACGTGGAGCCTCCGGCTCCGGCTGAAATGAAGAGCTGGCGGGCACTGCCGTTTAGCGAAGAGGAATTTCTGAAGTCCGAAGTGGGATCGTCGCGCTTAACCGGCGAGCCGAATTATTCGGTGCTGGAACGAGTGTGGGCCAGGCCGACGCTAGAGGTCCACGGTATTGCCGGAGGTTTTACGGGAGCGGGCGCGAAGACCGTGATCCCGGCGAAAGCCATCGCCAAGGTCAGCATGCGCATGGTCCCCGGGCAGGATCCGGAAAAAGTGGTAGCCGCGTATAAAAAGTTTGTCGCGGAGAACACGCCAGCCGGCATCCAGACCGAAGTAAGGATTTTGAGCGCTGGGCCGGCCATTTCGGTGAATCCGGATCATCATGCGATTCACGTGGCCGCGCAGGCGTTCGCCGATGTGCTGGGGAAAGAAACCGTGTTCATCCGCAGCGGCGGTTCGATTCCGATTGTGGGCGAATTCGCGGAGTATTTGGGGATTCCCAGCATCCTGATGGGCTTCGGACTGCCGGACGACGGCTTGCATTCGCCCAACGAAAAATATAAGCTCGCGAACTATTACGCGGGGATCAAGACCATTGCCCACTTCTTTGAACAGTACGGCGAACAGTCCGGCAAGTAACGCGGCTGCTGCGGAGCCTTCCAAGGCTGCCACGGAAAGCCGCGCGCCTTCCGAGAGCGTGATGCGCTCGGCCGGCATCGTGTCGATCGCGGTGCTCATGAGCCGAGTGACGGGCTTGGTGCGCGAAAGCGTCATGGCTCGCCTGTTCGGCGCGGGGCTCGCATACGACGCGTTCATGCTGGGGTTCCGCATCCCGAACCTCACGCGCGATTTGTTCGCCGAGGGCGCGCTGTCGAGCGCCTTTGTTCCGGTCTTCACGGAATATCTCAACAAGCACAGCAAGGAAGATGCTGTGCGGCTAGTGAATCTGGTGGCCACGGCGATTTTGATCGTCGTGGGATGTGTGTGCTTGCTCGGCATGCTGGGAGCTCCGTGGCTAGTGCACTTGCTGGCGCCGGGCTATGCAGCGGTGCCGGGAAAATTCGAGCTTGCGGTGCGCATGACGCGCATCATGTTCCCGTTCCTGCTGGTGGTGGCGCTGGCGGCGCAGGCGATGGGAGTCCTGAATGCATCCAACCAATTTGCCGTTCCTGCCATGGCATCGACCTTTTTCAACATCGGCTCGGTGTTGTTCGGGCTGGCGCTGGGCGTATGGCTGGGGCCGGCGATCCATCTAACGCGCATTGAAGGGATGGCGCTGGGCGTGGTCGGCGGAGGGCTGCTGCAATTGATTTGGCAGCTGCCGAGCCTGCATCATTTGGGCTATGGCTTCCGCATCTCGTTCGACTGGCAGCATCCTGGATTACGCAGAATCGGAAGTCTGATGGTGCCCGCGATTCTGGGCAACGCGGCCGTGCAAATCAACGTGATGATCAACACGAATTTTGCGTCCTCGGTGCATGACCCGGTTCGCGGATTCGATGGTCCGGTGAGCTGGCTGAGTTACGCGTTCCGCTTCATGCAGCTTCCCATCGGCTTGTTCGGCGTGGCGCTGGGATCGGCGACGTTGCCTTCGATTTCGCGGAGCGCAGCGTCGGGCAACATCGACGAATTTCGCAGGACGCTTTCGAAATCTTTAACGATGGTATTTCTTCTGACGATCCCGTCGTCGGTGGGGCTCGCCGTATTGGGGAAATCGATCATCGGTGCGATTTATCAGGGCGGGCGCTTTCAGCTTTACGACACGCAGCAGACCGCGATGGCGCTCTCTTGCTATGCCATCGGCTTGGCGGGCTATGCGGCAGTGAAAGTGATCGCTCCGGCGTACTATGCACTGGGCGATGCACGCACGCCGATGATGGTGAGCGTGGCGTCGGTGGCCGTCAACTTCTGCGCGGCCGAGTTCCTGATCCGCGGCTTGGGATTGGGGCATGCGGCGCTAGCGCTTTCCACATCGATGGTGGCGCTGTTCGCGTTCTTCGTCTTGTTCGAATTATTGCGCCGCAGGATGGGCGGCGTGCATGGCCGGGAACTCGCGGCAAGCGGAATGAAAGTGCTGGCGGCATCCGCGGCGATGGCCGTGGTGACGTGGTTCTCCAGCCGCGAAATGGAAAACTGGCTAGGTACATCGCAAGTGGCGCGGCTCGGAGACCTGGCGGTCTCCATTCCTCTTGGACTGATCGTGTTTTACGGAATTTGCCGGACGCTGGGCGTGGCGGAACTCTCCGTCGCCATACGGGCGTTCGCCAACCCAATTACCCGGCGAATCAAGCGCGAGGTGCATTGATGCGTTTCTCCAGGAAAGTGATGCATTTCTGCAAGAACATTTATGGTGCCTGCATTGTTTGGATTGCGCTCGGGGCGATGGCCGTGCCTTCGTCCGCGCAAACCACAGCCACCGACTTGGTAAAGCAGGGAGAACAACTTCTTGCCGCAGGAAATACGGACAAGGCGATAGACCTGTATTCGCAGGCTATCCGGCTGCGCTTGGACGATCCGGACGCGTGGTTCGGACGCGGGAAAGCCTATCAAGCGGCGCGGCGTTGGCGCGACGCGATTGACGATTTCGATCAGTCCGCTCGTCTGCGTCCATCGTTTACGCAAGCAATTCTAGAGCGCGGCTTCTCCTATGGGCAGGCCGGCGATTTCAACCGCGGTATCCAGGATCTGGACCGGGTCATATCGGCGGAACCGAAAAATGTTCCGGCGCTGACGCTGCGGGGCGATGCGCACAGCCGGCTCGGCCAGAACGACCAAGCGATCGCCGACTTTTCCGCCGCGATTGCCTTGGCTCCCGATGACGTTCGTATCCGTCTGGCGCGCTCGCACTTGTACGCTTTGCGGGGACAGAATCAACTGGCGCTCGACGATCGCAACGTCGCGGTTCAATTCGCGCCGCTCAATCCCGAAACCTACGTGGCACGCGGAGGCAGCTTTCACGAGTTGGGTTTTCACGACAAAGGAATTGCGGATCGCACCGAGGCCATCCGTTTGAAACCGGATTTCGCGGAGGCGTGGTGCGCGCGAGGAAGCGCGTATTACCTGCTGGGAGAGTATCGCAAGGCTGAGCAGGATCTCCAGGAAGCCGTGCGGCTGCGGCCGGACTACGCCGAGGCGATGGACGTTCTCGAAAAAACTCGCGTGGTGCTGGCGCGCATGAGCCTGACGACAACTGTTCCGCTGACGCGTTCGCCGGCAGGCCAGCCATTGCATCCGCAGGAGCAACGCGCGCCGCTCCCCGGCGAACAGCTCGCTCGGCTGGAGGCGCAGAGCGCGACGGTGCGGCCCGCGATTCCGCTCGCCGGCTCGGACAGGGTCACAAGTTCGGAGAGGGTCGCAAACGCGGCGCCTGCCACGGTTGCCGCGAATAACACGACGAATAACACCGCGAATAACGCGC
Source organism: uncultured Acidobacteriia bacterium (assembly GCA_903892565.1). Classification (GTDB taxonomy): domain Bacteria; phylum Acidobacteriota; class Terriglobia; order Bryobacterales; family Bryobacteraceae; genus Palsa-187. The sequence continues at coordinate 8,374 of CAITIX010000096.1, read as the reverse complement.
CGAAGCCCGCAGAGCCCAAGCCTGCTCCAGCGGCTAATCCCAGTCCGGCACCGGTGCAGGCAGTAACGCTGTCGTCCGCTGTTCCGACTGGGGCTGCGGCGACGGCAGAGCAAACATCTCCAAAACAAACGTCGGGCCCCGCGCCAGCAAGTGCTGCGCCCGTGGCCCCGAAGAAGGATCCGGCTCCCCCGGCAGTACCGGTAACGGTAGCAACGGCAGCGCCTCGTGCGGCGCCGGTGTCTCTGCCGGCAACGACCTCCGCGCGCGAGGCATCCAAGGCGGGAACCGCGCCGAGCAAGAGCGCGATCGAACACAACCAGCGAGGACGCGACTTGGTGAATCAGCACATGTACAAGGAGGCGCTGGTGGAACTCAACGCCGCCTTGCAGGAAGCGCCGAATTTTAAACAAGCGCTCAATGCGCGTGGGTTTGCGTACCTCTTGATGCAGGATTGGCCGCACGCGCTGGAAGATCTGGACAGCGCGCTGCTCCTGGATCCGAACTACACGAACGCGTATATGAATCGCGTGGTGGCCCGCAAGCGTTCTGGCGATGCGGCCGGCGCGGAGGCGGATCAGGCCAAGGTCCGCGAGCTCACAGGGAAGAAGTAGATAGCGCAGGCACTCGGGCCAATGCCAGGCAGAAGCCTGGCGTGCGGAGCAGAAGCTCCGCCCCACAATTAGCCTAGATATCGAAGAGCGTTCCGAGTTCTTGCGGCTTCAAGCGCTGCCCGATGTAGAACTTTCCGAACAGCCCATAGACGGCGCTGGCTTCATCGAAGCGCATTTCGTAGATCAGGCGCTTGAACACGATGGGATCTTCGGCAAAGAGATCGACACCCCATTCCCAATCGTCAAAGCCGATGGATCCGGAAATCACCTGGCGCACGGTGCCGGCGTAGCGACGACCGATTTCTCCGTGCTCCGCCATTTGGCGCTGACGCTCGGCGATGGAGAGTTGATACCAGTTCTTTTCCTCGCCGCGCCGCTTGTCCATCGGATAAAAGCAGCAGAATTTGGCGGGCGGGATCTCCGGGAACAAACGCGGACGCATCGCCTCACGCTGACGGTTCAGTGTTTCTTCAATCGCCTTTTCCCATTCAGGGCTGTGCGCGGGAACATCCTTTTCCGCGAGCGACGAGTACATTTTCAAGGTGGATTCGTACAGGCCGAGTTCGACCACCGACACGTAGGACATGGTGGTTTCGAAGAAATCCCACAGCGCCAGCTTCGGCAAGGAGCGCTGCGCGCGTCCGAGCGCTTCGAAATCCTCACGGAAGTGGATCAACATTAAATCGCCCTTGTGACCCAGGAGCGAGAACATCGCACTACCCTGCCCTTCCATGGCCGCGAAGGCCGCCGATGCTTCGGCGATGACGTTCGCGCGTTGCGGCGGCGTGAGAGCACGCCACTCCGGCCATTTGATCTTCAGCATCTGGTGCAGAAGTGCGGCGCCCTCGAGCGTCAACGGTACGGGAGGAAAATTGTCGAATTGATGCATCGTTTACAGCTTCGCGCGGCGACCGTGCTAAAATCAAGGCCAATGCACCCTGATGCGCACTTGGTTAGTCAACTCCAGTCTCTAGACCGTAGAATGGCTGCCCTGGAAAAAGAAATCGCTACACTCCCCAAACATATCGCCCAAATTGAGAAAACATTGGAATCGCACATTCGCCGGCTCGACGCGGACCGTGCGGCCTTAGCGGCGAACCAAAGGGATCGAAAGAAGTTAGACGGCGATAACCAGCTCCATAACCAGAAGATTTCGAAGCTGCGCGAGCAGATGGCGGGGGCCAAAACGAACGAGCACTACAAGGCCTTCCAGAACGAAATCGACTTTATCGAGAAGGAAATCCGCAAGGCGGACGACCGGATTCTGGAGTTGATGACCGAATCGGAAGCTCTCGACGGCAACGTCAAGAAGGCCGACGCGGCATTAGCGGAAGAAAAGAAATCGGTAGAAGCGGAGAAGAAGCAGGCGCGGGAGCGCACCGCTGCCGACCAGGCCCAACTCGATGCCTTGCGTGCCGAACGCACGACCGCCGTGGCGGGACTACCGCGGGCGACGGCATCCACCTACGAGCGCATCAAGAAAAAGTGGAACGGCGTGGCTATCGCGGAAGTGGAAGCCGGCAGATGCACGGCTTGCCAGTTGATGTTGCGGCCTCAGTATTTCCAGGAAGTTCGCAAAGGCGATCAGCTGATGACGTGCGAAAACTGCGGACGCTTCCTGTACTACAATCCACCGATTCAGGTGGAAGACGCCGCTAAAGCGGTTTAGTCTCCGCGACGAAACAATCAGAGAAAATAAATAACCGGGCCAGTCGTAATGACCGGCCCGGTCAAGGGTATAACACACCGTTACGCACGCGCGAAGCGATTACTTCGTCGCGGGAGCAGCAGTAGTGGGCGTGGCGCTCGCGGTCGGGGCCACCGGCTTCACCTTCTTGTGATGCTTCTTCACCTTCGTGGTGGGGGCCGGAGTCGTCGAGGTCGCAGGCGCGGTGCCTTGCGCCATCAGCGCAGCTCCGGAAATCAGCAAGCCAAACATAATCTTTTTCATCGCGTTTCTCCTTGGAGGCTTATTCATTGGCCTCCACACCAATAGACGCGATACTCTGCGCAAGGGTTCATGAAGCTTCGTTCAGATGGACAACATTATGATGAACGAATGTTTAACTGCGTGGCGTGGGCAGCGAGCTACTCAGGCGGTTCGTCCGGCAGGTCTTCGGCGCGATTTTCGAAACGCGTGAATTGCCCGAGAAAGGTCAGAGGGACGCTGCCAATGGGACCATTACGCTGTTTCGCGATGATGAGATCGGCCATGCCCTTTAAATCTTCACGGTCGCGCTTGTAGACTTCTTCACGAAAGATGAATCCGACGAGATCGGCGTCCTGCTCAATCGATCCGGAATCGCGAAGATCGCTGAGCTGCGGTTTATGATCGCCCACGCGAGTTTCTGTCGCACGGCTCAACTGAGAGAGCACCAGAAAAGGAACGTCCAGTTCCTTGGCCATCAGCTTCAAGCCTCGCGAAATGGCGCTGACTTCCTGGTTGCGATTTTCGGACCGACCGCGGCTGCTCATCAAGTGCTGATAATCGACGACGACGAGGGCTAGCCCGTGCTGCGCCTTCATGCGCCGCAATTTCGCATGGACGTCCATCAGGTGGACGCCAGCCGTGTCGTCGATGAAGAGAGGCGCTTCGGTGAGATCCGCCAGAGTGACCTGCAGACGACGGCGCTCATCCGCATTGAGATATCCGGCACGAAACTTGTGCTGATCCACGCGCGCGCCAGCGCACAGCAGACGCGTGAGCAAACTCGCCGAGGACATTTCGAGCGAAAAGACGGCGACGGGCTTGCGTACTTTCGGATGCGTGGCCACGTGTTGCGCCACATTCAAGGCGAGCGCCGTCTTTCCCATCGAAGGACGCGCTGCCAGGATGATCAACTCACCGCCGTGCAATCCGCCGGTCATTTCGTCGAACTTCGTAAAACCCGTGCTCAGTCCGCTGACGCGGCGGCTGGGATCGAGAAACGCATTGATACCGCCAGGAAACTGCTCGATGATGGTCGCCGAATCCTGCAGTTGGTCGCCGCTACGCGCCTCACCCAGTTTCAGCAGCGTCTCTTCCGCGCCCGCCAGAATTTCGTCGGGTTCTTCCTCGCCAATCAGGCAGCGATCAATCACCTTCTGCGCCGCGAAAATCATTTTGCGGAGCGCCGACTTGTCCTTGACGATCCGGATATAGCTATCCAGATTCGCGATCTCGGGCATGCCTTCGTCGAGCGAAACGAGATACGTGAGGCCGTCGACGGATTCGAGCTGCCCCTGCTTCATGAGCTCGTTCGCCACGGTGAGGCGATCGATCTTCTCGCCGCGGCCGTATAGCTCCTTCATCCGCCCGAAAATGCGGCGGTGCTTTTCGAGGCTGAAATCCTCGGGCTCCACGGCACCTGCGACCTGAAAATAGGCGTCGTGATTCAGCAGGATCGAGCCAAGCACGAAGCGCTCGGCATCGACGTTCGAGGGTAGACCTTTTTCAAAGGCGAGATCGACGGCAGCCATGACAGTTACTCCGGAGCGGTACTAACACTGACAACGATACACACGACGGGATCGATCTGGCGAATTTGTTTTATACAACGGATTTCCAGAAGATTTCCACACGAGAGAACTACAGGCACAACAAGGCATCCACTGCGGTCAGGATAAAACATTTTTGGCCCACCTTGTGGGTGGGCCAAAACGGTAGACAGTTTTAGAAATAACGAGCCGCAGTATCTATTTCGTGGGAGTAGCGGGAGCGGCAGGAGCGTCGGCAGGCAGAATCACGCTCGTAATGATCTTGTCCAGATTCGGGAAGTTCTTGTCGAGATATGCTTTGCCTTGCGCCTGAATCGCGCCCTGGTTCGGCGTTTCGCCGTAGCCCGAGAAGATCTTGTCGACGATATCCATGCCCTCGACCACTTCGCCAAAGGGAGCGAAACCCTGGCCGTCCAGAAATGTATTGTTTCCAAAGTTGATGAAGAGCTGAGTGGTACGCGTATTTGGACCTGCCGTCGCGAAGGTAATGGTTCCGCGTTTGTTGGACTGCAGAACACGATCGTCAATCAAGCGCGCACGCTCCCAAATGGCCGCCAGATCGGGCCGTGCCGGAATACCAAACTGCACCATGAACCCAGGAACAACGCGAAAAAACGCGGCATCCTTGAAGAAGTTGGCGCGGATCAGATTATAAAAACGGTCGGCACCCATGGGCGCCCAGCCACGATTCACCTGAATGATCACGTCGCCCTTGCTGGTCGTGATCTTGGCCTTGAAAACGTCCGGGGCCTTGGCCTTCATCGTGTTCGGATCCGACAAATTGATCGCAGCCGGAGCAGCCGCGGGTGCGGCCTTTTTCGCGGGAGCCGGAGCCGGAGCTTGTGCCAGCGCAACTCCGCAGGCAACGAGAGAAATCAATAAAGTTTTCATAGGGAATTCTTCAACATGATAACAAAATGAGCTTATCCTGGATTTCGCCGGTGACGCGAGCCTCTCCCTCGCCCACGTAAACGTCCACTTCCAGGCGCATGCCAAACTTCCGAAGGTAGATCCCAGGTTCAATCGAGAAGCACGTCTGTGGGATGATCTCGCGGACGTCGTGTGTCTCCAGGTTGTCCATGTTCGCACCCGTGCCGTGGACATCGTTTCCGATGGAGTGCCCTGTGCGATGAAAGAAATAGTCGCCGAATCCCGCGCTCTTGATCCGCGAACGAGCCACATCGTCCACTTCATATCCGCGCATCTTCCGGCCAGCCGCGACGCCGTCTTTCACAAACTCCACTGCGCGATCCCGCGCATCGCGCAAAACACCGAAGACGTTTTCGATTTCGGCTGACGGGCGTGTTCCGCAGAAACCAACCCAGGTGATGTCATAGTAAACGGAACTCGGGCGATCCAACTTCGCCCACATGTCCATGAGCAGAACATCTCCTTTGCGAATCTCCGAGCAGAGATCCTGCTTTGGTTCGTAGTGTGGATTTGACGCGTTCGCATTCACCGCGACATCAGGGCCGTGATCCGTCACGAGTCCCTGCTCGGCAAACCTCGCACGGATGAATTGTTGGACATCCCACTCTGTAATCCGGTTTCCCGCTCGAAGCGCCTCGCCAACATGCAGAAAAGCGGCACCGCGAATGGCATCCACCTTACGGCCGGCTTCGAGATGCGTTTCCAGCTGATCGGTCGTCCACCTGGCGTCGAAGTATTGGAGGAGATTGGCAGAACTGAAAACGTCGATATTGAATCCCCGAATAACGTCAATGGTTCCTGCATCGACCATCGCGACATAGGGAATCTCGCATTTCGGAGAATACTGCATGGCGATCCTGCGAGGCCCGTGCAGCAGCGTCCGCAAACCAGCGGTCATCTCTTGCCAGCTGGCGTACTGCTCGTGGCTTCCGGGAAGTGGGTCGAGTGTTTGCGCCTCAATCTTGTGGACGAGTCCACGCGGTTCGCCCTTCGCCGGAACATAGTAGTACCAACGTCGCGTGACGGGAGAGGACGGTTCGAAATCCAGAACGCGGTACGCGAGAGGATCTCGTTTGTGATGGTCAAAGAACAGCCATCCATCCAGGCCTTCGGCCTTTAATGCCTCTTGAATTTCCGCCAGCTTCATCGAGCCATCGTCGCGATCTGCACGACCGAAGTGTACTGTGAATCAGCGGGGTGACGCCAGCCCGCGGGGGTTATGCTTTGGTGCGAGTGCTTCGCCGGAGGCTTCGAGCAAGCGGTACAGGATAGCCAATCAAGCAGAACTGATCGAGCGCGAATAGAACAACGCTCTCAAATCCCGCGCCCATCGCCATACGGACTTCCGTGAGCCATGGTGTAGTGGCATCGCCAATGCTCACGAGATGACTTCGCTGCGATGCCGGGAATCCATGCGTCGCCCCGTATTCAATCGTCTGTAAGCTTTCATTCAGATTGCGATCCAACGTGAAGCCAATGGACTCCGTCTTTAATTCCGTCAAAGCGGACGGCGTCCACGTCGACGGATAGTTGATCGCCTGATTGAAGCTCGTCTGATTTACATCCGTTGGATACAGCACTTCGAACCGGCAACTAGGCTGCGATCCGCGAACATACGTCATGATGGCCGTTGTGAAATCTCCCAACACGGTCGACAGAAACGCAGCTTCGTCCGGATAGCTCTCCGGGTTGACGGTATTCGTCGTAATCACGCTCATCGCGTGGCCGTATTCCGCCAGGAACTGTGCCGTGTTCCAGGCATCGTAGAACGGCATGCCCGAATAGCTATGACCGACCCCGTCACTCGGAAAATACCACCACTGCACTTCCCCGAATTGCAGAAACGGTGTCAGTCCGGCCGCCGCCTGTATCGCGGCCATTTCGGCGTATACCTCTTTCCAGAATGCGAGACTTGTCGGCGAGAAATTCGTCTGTAAGGACGGTGTCGGTAACGTAATGGGATCACCCGATGGTCCCCTTTGCGCAATGCCGGCGGCAACCGAGGGATCGCCGTTCCCTAACTCCGTGCTGAACGCCGCCGCTGCATCGATGCCATAGCTTCTCAGTGCCGTGAAAAAACTGGTGGACCAATCCCGCGCGGCGCGATTGATTCGCGGAGACGCCGACAAATCGGTTCGCCAAGTCACATCGGCGGCGCCGGTCAAACTAGATGCTGAAAGCGTTCCGGTAAATCCAGAACTGGTCGTCGTAAATGCGACAGTCGTCGCCTCTCCAGCGACACCCATCGTTCGCGATGTGATCGTCAATACATTGCCGGAGGCGCTAGCCCACACAGCTGTGTATCCGCGATTGATTTCTAGCGCAAATGCCGAGGCAATTGTGGCCGCCGTATCGCCTACGTGGATGATCTTCTGCAAAACTGAGTCTGTCGACGAGGGCTGCCCCACCGTGCCCAGTGTCAAAGTTACGTAGTAGTTCGGCTGCGGTGTGCCGGAAAATGTGACCGTCGCGGATGCGTAATTCTGTCCTTGCGCTGCGAGTTCGTAGAACCACAGCGCGCCGACGTAATGATTTGCTCTGCCCTTAAATCCGAGAGAATTCAACATCCACGCCGTACGCTCCGGAGCCAGTGCAATTGAATGCAGCGTGTCCCAATCCGTCGCAAGCGTCACTAGAGGGTTCGCTGAAATCACGGGCAGATCGCTAACCGGATAAGCGATTTCGAAGAAATCAAAATATGCGGGCGCAGTGCCCGTACTCGTATTCGTCACAGTGATCGTGTGGGGTCCAGCGGCCAGAACACCTGCCAAATATCGGAATAGGACGTCTTCGCCACCGATATTCAAGCTGACCGAATTGGTTGCTCCGCCATCAACGCAAATATCCACCCAACCACCACCGCTCAACGACCTCAATCCAACATAGAGCCGGTGGCTTCCGGCCGCCTCGTAGCTGTACGACACCGTATCACCTGGTGTTGTGGAAAGGTGAATCGTTCCACCAGAGTAATTTCCACGCGGCTCAATCTCCGCCTGCACTATTGGATCAGTCAGATGATCTACCCACGATCCGGCCTTGATCACATCCGCGTCATGATCCTCCGCCCGCCAACTTCCAGGACCGGGTACAGAATAAGCGAGATTTGTGCCCGTCACCGTCCAATTGGAGACGATCACCTGAAAGTCACTGCGAACGAAGCTTGCCGCCTGCAAGTCCGCCGCGTACGTCCAACGCAGCTTACGAACATTTTCCGTGGGAATACTGAAAAGCGGTCCGCTAAGATCTGGCGTCAGTGTTCCCTGCAGCGCAGCGAAATTTAACGTCACTCGCCACGTTGTCGGCGACGTCCCGTTCGCCAACGTTTTTGCCGGTGCGTCCCAGGAGGACGATCCCGT
>CAITIX010000095.1 GCA_903892565.1 uncultured Acidobacteriia bacterium | reverse complement strand
TGGGACGGCGACACGCTGGTGGTGGAAACCGAAGGGTTCAACGATCGCACGTGGCTCGACATGAGCGGCCATTCCCACGGCGAAAAGCTGCACTTGACCGAGCGCTACCATCGTCGCGATTACGGCCACATGGACGTGGAGATGACGTTTAACGATCCCGAATTTTATACCAAGCCGTTCTCCATCAAGTTCACGCATGCGCTGACGCCGGATTCGGACATTCTCGAAGCGTATTGCAACGAGAATGAAAAAGACCGCGCGCACATCCAGGGCATCCACGAAATCCCAGCGCACTAAGACGCGACCACCCAAACTCAGAACGCGATCTGCGACCATGGGCGCGCGATAGCGAAACACCGCTCGCATTTGATGTATCCTATGGAATCGGTCCTCGATCTCATTGGAGACTCATTATGTTTAAACGAAATCTTCTTGGAATTTGTCTGCCGGCTCTGGCCATCGGCGTTTTTGGAGCGCTCGCAATGCACGCGCAAGCGCCCGAAGGGAAGGACGTCAGCTGGGCATTTCCGGTCGCCGATAAAGTGCAGCCGGATGTCGATATGAAGAAGCTGCATCAGGTTCCGGGCAGCACGCTGTCCCTCACCGTCCCACAGATCGACGATCTTCTGAATCCACCGGATTGGTTCCCCAGCGAACACCCCGCGCCGCCCAAGATCGTGATGCACGGCAATGCTCCGAACGGCCTCGCGTGCGGCTCCTGCCATTTGATGAACGGTGAAGGACATCCTGAATCCGCCGCGCTCGTCGGCCTTCCGGCGAACTACATTATTCGCCAGATGGAATATTTCAAGAGCGGCGCGCGCAAGGATCCGGCGCGTATGAACGGCATCGCCAAGCAGGTGACGGACGAAGAAGTTCGCCAGGCTGCGGAATACTTCGCGTCATTGAAGCCCACGCTGTGGACGAAGGTTGTGGAAGCAGACACCGTTCCCAAGAGCCGTGTGACGCGCGGTCGCATGCGCTTGCCGGCGGTGGATGGCGGCACGGAACCTCTCGGGAAGCGCATTATCCCGTTGCCCAACGACGCCGAAAGAATCGAATTGCGTGATCCTCATACGGGCTTTACCGCCTATGCTCCCAAGGGCAGCATCAAGAAGGGTGAAACGCTCGCGAAGACCGGTGGCAAGGGCAAGACCATTCAGTGCACCATCTGCCACGGTACGGATCTACATGGCATCGGCGACGTCCCCGGCATCGCGGGCATGCACCCCACCTATGTTACGCGCATGCTATACGCCTTCAAGAACGGCAACGCCAACGGCGGGCTCGATCAGCTCATGAAGAAGGTCGTTGAGAAGCTGGACGACGACGACATCTTGAACGTCGCGGCCTACGTTGCTTCGGCTCCGCGCTAGTCTTTGCGCGGCTCTCTATCGGACATCTTTCGCGCGCCAGTCGACCTTAACGTGTCGGCTGCGCGCGATTTAGCATATTGCGAATCGACGCTGCATCCAGCTTCGGCAAGGAAGCCGGCTGGGTCGCCGTAACAGGCTGCGGATCAACGGCACTTGGCTCCACGGGCTTCGATTCGATCGCGGCGGCTTCCGGTGCATTGGCTAGCAGTGTCGCGGATTCCGCGCCTGCTAGCTGGGCTTTCTCCGGTTCCGGCGTCGCACGCGCAGCTGCGGCCGCCTCTGCTTGCGCCCCGCCCATGATGGCCGTGAGTCTGATGAACGGCATCACCTCTTCCGGATTCGGGCGATTCTGTTCCAGGAAATCCATTCCGGCTACGGTGATCAGCAAACTACTCTTGTCGTCGGAGCCCACGAAGCCTCGTTGCTTCAAGTACCACAGTGCAAAGTTCATCGCTTCCACCGACGCGTCCAAAATGCTCTCCAACTGACGCATGGAAAGCGAGGGCGTAAAAGGTTTCGCGCGGCGACGATCGTAAAGGACACTGAGCAGCGCGCCCCGGAGCCCGACCTCTTGGCCGAGCATGTCGAAGAAGCTCATGCCGGTGAACATGGGCTTGCCGCTATCGCGGCTTACGCCTTTGATGGCGTCGAATTCCTTGCGCAATTCCGGATCGGACAAAGTCTCATACGCGGCCTGAATCTGATCCAGTTTCGCGGCGTCCGCCGTATCAATGTTGTCAGCGCCGTACTTCTCGTAGAACTTCATGTAAGCGAGTTGAATCGCTTCGGTGTCCGCGCCTGGGTCGACCCCAAGAATCGCGTAATGGTCTACGAATTTGCCGGCAAGTGGAGCAGACATAGGATTGTAGTCACTTCTAATATCGGTAAGATCCTCCCAAAATGCTCTCGGGGAAACTACTGAGCTGGCAAGGTGCGAGGTACCTAGACGAGCGGTGGAGTAACGTGGCGGCGCGGAGCAACGTGGTGAGAGGGCAGGTGTGTACAAAGAGAAAAGCCCCACGCCGTAGCATGGGGCTCCACTGTTAAAGGAAAGATGTGAACGAATGCGGCTACTTGCCGGCGTTGAAACGACGCTCGGCTTCCGCCCAATTCACCACATTCCACCACGCGCCGATGTAATCCGGACGGCGGTTCTGATACTTCAAGTAATACGCATGCTCCCAAACATCAAGGCCGATCACCGGGAACTTGCCTTCCATGAGCGGGCAATCCTGATTCGCGGTGGAATAGACTTCCACGCCCGAACCGGCCTTCACCAGCCAAGCCCAGCCCGATCCGAAACGCGTCGTTGCCGCGGCGTTGAACTTTTCCTTGAATGCATCGAAGCTGCCGAACGCCGCGGTAATCGCTGCGGCGAGGTTGCCCACCGGAGCTCCGCCAGCGCCGGGCGCCAGGATCGTCCAGAACATCGAGTGATTGTAATGACCGCCGCCGTTATTGCGAACAGCCGTCTTGATGGCATCCGGAACGATGGCGCAGTTGTTGGCCAGCAACTCTTCCAGGCTCTTCGATGCCAGCTCCGGCGCGGATTCCAGCGCCTTGTTCACGTTCGTGATGTATGCGTTGTGATGCTTTCCATGGTGGATCTCCATGGTCATCTTGTCGATATACGGCTCTAGCGCGTCCGTCGCGTAGGGCAATGCAGGTAGGGTAAATGCCATTTCTTCGTCTCCTCAGTTCTAAAGGTACCGCTGTTTGTTGCCGGCCGCTTGCTTGAACCGGCGTTTTGCTTTACTTTGATGCTCTTTCGTAGGCGTCCGCAACACGGAACATCGTACTTTCGTCAAAATGTTTCGTAAGGATCTGCAGACCGACCGGAAGTCCTTCAGACGTATTGCCGCACGGGACGCTCATGCAGGGGATGCCGGCGAGCGATCCCGTGATCGTATAAATATCGGACAAATACATCGAAACCGGATCGTCCACTTTTTCGCCGAGCTTGAACGCGGGGAAGGGCGATACGGGCGCCACAATCGCGTCTACTTTCTCAAACGCCTGCGCGAAATCCTGCGCGATGAGCGTTCGAACGCGTTGGGCTTTTAAATAATACGCATCGTAGTAACCGGCGCTGAGCACGTACGTTCCCAGCATGATGCGGCGTTTCACTTCCGCTCCAAAACCTTCTTCGCGCGACAAGCGATACATATCGCTCAACGTCTGTGCCGATGCCGAGCGCAGCGTATAGCGCACGCCATCGTAGCGCGCCAGATTCGCACTCGCTTCGGCCGTCGCGATGATGTAGTAGCAAGCGATGGCGTACTGCGTGTGCGGCAATTGGATATCCACCACTTCGCAGCCTAGCTTGCGCAAGGTTTCCACCGCCGCGTGAATCCGGTCCCCGGTTTCGCTTGCCAGCCCTTCGAAGTATTCGCGAGGCAAACCAATTTTTAGTCCACGAACGTCTCCCGTAAGTGCTGCTGTGTAATCCGGCACGGGAGAAAACGCCGACGTCGCGTCCATCTCGTCGCGTCCTGCGATCACGCCAAGCAGCGTTGCCGCATCGCGCACCGAGCGCGCAAACGGGCCGATGTGATCGAGCGAACTTGCGAACGCCGTTAATCCATAACGCGATACTCGCCCATAGGTCGGCGTTACGCCCGAAATTCCGCAGAACGAAGCCGGTTGACGAATCGAGCCACCAGTGTCGGATCCCAGCGATACCACTGCCGTGCCTTGCGCCACCACGGCCGCCGAGCCGCCACTCGAGCCGCCCGGAACGCGATCGAGCGCCATCGGATTCCTCACCGGTCCGAACGCCGAGTTTTCGTTCGAAGAGCCCATCGCAAATTCATCGCAATTCGCCTTGCCCACGATCACGCCGCCCGCCTGTTCCAAGCGGATAACGGCAGTTGCATCGTACGGAGGAACATAGTTCTCCAACATCTTCGAGGCACAGGTTGTTTTCAACCCGCGCGTCACGATGACGTCCTTGACGGCCACCGGCACGCCCGCCAGCGCACCCGGGTCTTCGCCCTTCGCGAGCTTGGCATCCACCGCACGCGCGGCGGCTAACGCACGTTCCGGCGAGAGCGCGAGATACGCGTTGGTCTTGGGATTTTCAGCCTCGGCGAACGCCAACGCTTCGCGCGCGATTTCTTCGGCGCTAAATGTTTTCGCGGCCAGACCTTCGCGAATGGAGGAAATAGAATGTGCGCTCATTAGCTATCTTTCGATCACGCGTGGGACCTTGTAATACCCGCCTCCGGAAACCGCCGCGTTGGCCACGGCCTCGGCATTCGAGAGAGGGGTACGTTCCACGTCCGGGCGCAGCGTCGCCGTCTCGCCGGCATCGAAGAGCACTTGTGCCATAGGTTCGACGTTCGTCGTATCCAGCTCGTTTAGTTTATCGATGTGGCTCAGAATGCCATCCAGATCGCGCGTCATGCGGGCGATCTCTTCCGGCGTCAGCGCCAGATTGGCCAGCTCCGCTACACGTTGCACATCTTGTTCGGATAATTTCACGCAGAGTTCCTATTTCGCGATTGGCGATAAAGCGATTGGCGGTAAAGTAGGTCGAGCACCGGATCTTCAATCTGCCCCGGCCGGGCCACTTCCGCTCGTTGCGGTTGTATGCGGCGCGGCATGGGACGAAAGTCGATCTCGGTAATCAAGGGTTCCCCTAACACCTCGGCCAGATTGCGGATCAGGAAATGGCGCAGCGTATTCAACTGACGCTGCCACACCACGTCTTCCACTTCCACAATCAGCGACGTTCGTACGATCGCCGTGGCACGCGTATGTTCGGCGATCTTTTTTCCGGCGGCCACGCGCCACGCGGCAATTGCCCGCGCTTCGGAATCACCCGAGTCGCGGGACATCTTGAGTTTGCCGATAAGTCTGCCGGCGCGTTGCATGGAGATCGTTTGCGGGGGAAGTCCGATTTTAGCATGCACCGCGTGAGGAGTAGAGATCGCGACGCTTTGCTATTCTGAAAATCTATCAACCGGGGTCAACCACTTAATATGTCATTTGAAGTTCGTCCGCTTCGAGAATTCCTGGTCAAGCCTGTGCTTCCAGCCGCTTTGGATCGCCTTCCGGAAATGGGGCTCAACCTCATGTGGAGCTGGAACCACGGCGTGCGCGCCGTGTTCCGACGCCTGGATCCCGTGGCCTGGAAGAAGAGCAACCACAATCCTGTAGTTATGCTCGGCAGCGTCTCGCAGACGGCGCTGGAACGCGCCGCGTCGGATCCCCGCTTCCTGGTGCTGTATCGCCGGGCTTGCGATATCCTCGATGCGTATCTCGCCACGAAGCCGTCCTCGAACATGCTGGTGGCGTATTTCTCCATGGAGTACGGCTTGCTGGATTGCATGGCGATTTATTCGGGCGGCCTCGGCGTTCTTTCCGGCGATCATCTCAAAGCCTCGAGCGATTCGGTGGTGCCGCTCGTCGGCGTGGGACTCGCCTATCAGAATGGATATTTTCAGCAATCGCTCGATTCCGACGGCTGGCAGCAGGAAAGAACTCCGATCAACGATTTTTACTCGCTGCCGTTAACGCCCGTAACGCGCGCCGACGGCAGTGAGATGCTGGTCGGCATTCCTGTCGGCAATACCGAAGTGTTCGTGAAAGTGTGGCGCGTGGACGTGGGCCGTGTGAAACTCTTCCTGCTCGACACCAACGTCGCGCAAAATGCCGCGCCGGAGCATCGTGCCATCACCAAGCAACTGTACGGCGGCGATCTCCACACGCGCATTCGTCAGGAAACCATTTTAGGAATCGGCGGACTGCGCGTATTAAAGGAACTGCAACTCAGCCCCACCGTATTTCACATGAACGAGGGGCACTCGGCATTCTTGTCCATCGAGCGCATTCGTGTCCTGGTGACCGAGCAGGGGCTGTCATTCGAAGAAGCGCTGCACGCCTCGCGCAGCAGCAATGTATTTACTACGCATACGTCCGTGCCCGCAGGGCTCGATATCTTCGATCCGCAGATGATGCGCGAATATTTCGGCGTCTACTGCGACCGTGCTGGAATCCCCTTGGAGAAGTTCCTCGCTCTGGGACGCCGCGCGGGGACCGATCAGCAGGAACCATTTTCCATGGCCATCAGCGCCATGCAGACGTCCGCGTATCGCAATGCGGTGAGCCGCCTGCATCGCGAAGTGTCGCAGGAAATGTGGGAAGGCCTGTGGCCCAATCTTCCTGTTTGGGAAGTGCCCATCGCCGCCATCACCAACGGCGTTCATCTCACCAGTTGGATCAACGGAGATCTGGCGTCCTTATACGATCATTACCTGCAACCGGACTGGCGCGAAGGTCACGCCGAACCGGAAGTGTGGAATCAAACCGCCGAAATTCCCGTCTCCGAGTTGTGGGAAGCGCATCGCCGCCGCAAGCGTCGTCTGGTTACTTATGTGCGCGATCGCATGGTTGCCGCAGCAACGGCCCGCAACGCGCCTGCGCCCGAAATTGAGCGTGCCAAGGAAGTACTGGACCCCGAGGCATTCACGATTGGCTTCGCGCGACGCTTCGCCACCTACAAGCGTGCCACGCTCGTGTTCAAAGATCTGGTGCGGCTGAAGAAGATTCTGTTGAACGAAAAGATGCCGGTGCAAATCGTCATCGCCGGGAAAGCGCATCCAAAGGATCTTCCCGGGAAAACGCTGATTCACGAGATCGTCGAATTTTCGCGCGATCCGGAACTCGCCGGGCGAGTGGTCTTCGTCGAAGACTACAGCTTGGATGTCGCCGGGGAACTCGTGCAAGGCGTTGACCTGTGGCTGAACACGCCGCGCCGCGGCGAAGAGGCCTGCGGCACCAGCGGCATGAAGGCCGGGGTGAACGGCGTATTAAATCTCAGTATTTTAGACGGCTGGTTTGACGAGGCGGCGGAACAATCCGGTGGCTGGGCCATTGGCGATCGCCAACCTTATTCTCCGGACCGCGACGATGCGCATGCGTCGTCGATCTATTCTTTGTTAGAGCATGAGATCGCGCCGCTGTATTATGACGGTCGCGAGCATGGCGTTCCGCTCGGTTGGATGCGCCGCGTGCGCCAGTGCCTGCTGCACGTGAGCGCGCACTTCAATTGCCAGCGCATGATCGGCGAATATAATTCCGAGTTTTACGAACCGGCGCACCGCAAGTGGGAAGAGATCTCGCGCGATCATTTTGCGGCTGCTCGCGAATACGTCCGCTGGTATAACGAACTCGAGAAAAAATGGCCAGGCGTTGCATTTACACACGCCGAGTCGGGCCCAGCGACCACGGTCCTGAGTGGCGTGGCGATCCCTTTGCGTGCGGGGTTGGATTTGGCCGGCCTTGTCCCGGGCGACGTGCGCGTGGAAGCCGTAGTTGGCAGGCTCGGGCCGCGGGGCGAATTGGTGGATACGCAGGTGCTGACGCTCGATCCTCTCGAAAAACATGAAAACCACTATTTGTTTGGGAGGGATTTCGCGCCTTTGGCCACCGGGCGGCTGGGTTACGCCGTGCGCGTGACGCCCAATCACAGCGATGACCCCTTAAACAGGCCCTGTAACATGCCTCTCAAGTGGATCAACGCCTAGTTGGCACGGGAAGGCTAAGGAATCTGTCGCCATCAGCCGATTTGTCGTGCGTAAATGGGATCGTGAAAGATTTTACTGGATTCTTTCTCCTGTTCCGTGTTAGATAGTGTGTAGATGTTGCGCGGGTTTGATTCCGAACGTGTAATTGGATCGTACTCTAAGGTTCGAAGTGGTCCCCGCAAGATACCGAACGAAACACCAATCTCGCAGGTTCCCAGATTTGGTATCGTAAGGACGTTGTCGTGTGCCGGTCGTTTGTAAACTCTTTGAAACGGACAGGGCGTTCTGTTCGTTCTTCGGGGAGTCCAAACATTTTCCGCATTCTTTGATGCGGGGCCGGAAGCCAATACTTTCCCCCAAATAGATCGCACCCTTTTTGCAAAGGAGCAAGGTCAGCCCACTAATTTTATGGACGGCGAACGCAAGTACCAACAACGCGGTTATAACGAATCGAACCGCGAACCTCGAGGACATGACGATCGGCACGACGATCGGCCGAGGCCGCAAGGCCCGCGGCCTCCGATCGACGTCACCGGCCCCCGGCTTCCACGTCTGGTGCAATCTGTGACGGCCTCGCGCTGTTACAACTGTTCCACGCCATTGCTCCCGGACGCCGATTTCACCAGCAAATGCCCCAAGTGCGGCGTCGCCCTGCATTGCTGCAAGCAGTGCTCCTATTTCGAGCCGTCCACGCGCTTCCAGTGCGTGAAGCCGGTGCCGGTGAGGATCTCGCCGAAAGATCAGGCCAATGAATGCACGCTGTTTAAGCCGCGCGTCACCGTGGCCAGAGATGCAGCCGGTGCCGCAGCGCCGCCGCCTTCGCAGACCCCGCATGCCGGGGGAGGGAACTCGCCGAGCGCCAGTGCTCCTCGCGACGCCAGCGACGCTCGGGCGGCGTTCGACAATTTATTTAAGAAGCTGTAATCCGCCGGCCACGGTTGCCGGCAATACCGCGTGATCCTCAGAGCCAGTATTCCCATTTGCCGGCGCCGATCACATAAAGGCTCAGCGCCAGGTTCGCGACGGCATGAGAAAGAATCAGGTCGCCCAGACTCCGTGTGCGGACCATCCAATAGTTGAATAATATTCCAGCCACCAGGCCGACGTCCCAGTAAGGACCATGTTCTGCGGCGAACAACGCGGCCGTGATCCAGAACGCGCCCGTCGCGTACGTTCCGAGCGGCACCTTTTCGAACTCCGGATCGATCAGCCAGCGCATCAGCCAACCCCGCCAAAACAACTCTTCGAGAATCGGCACCAGCGCGGCAGAGCGAAGCGTGCGCAGCACGAGCACCAACGGATCGGTAATCGCTCCAGATGCCAGCGAACTTGCCGTCTTCCCCGTGATCGCGTTTTGAAACATCACAGATTGGCGATATCCCGGAAGCAACGCATCCGGTAGCACCCACAGCACGAAGATGACGAATCCGAGCGCCGCCGAGCCAATCCAGCTCTTGACCCGAAAGTCGACCACGCGTCGCGAGAAAAGCCAGATGACCAGCGATAATATGCCAAATCGCAATACTTCGTCCACCCGCGGGGGCAGTACGAAAGCCGAATGCAAGGCGAGAAATGCAATGTAGATCGCAAACGGTGCGGTATACGAAATAATGGGCGAGTTCCGCAACGGTGAAATCCGCTATTTATTCGCCGCGAGCAGTTCGCGAATCTTCGTAGCGTCGTCCTTCGAAGGATTGTCCTTGATGGCCGCTTCGAGTTCTTTTCGTGCGCCGATGCGATCGCCTTTTTGCAGCAGCGCCATTCCATAGTGGTAGTGGAAAGACGGGTTGCCAGGCTCAACCACGACCAGTTCCCTGAAGATCCGAACGGCGTCGTCGCTCAAGTTCTTCTTGATGTAGATCCATCCGAGAGTGTCCTTGATATTGGTGGAAGCCGGCGCCTTTTGCAAAGCACGTTGTGCCATGCTCACCGCTCCATCCAAGTCCACGCCCTCTTCCGCCTTGATGAAGGCAAGATTATTCAGCGCGATCGGATGATCCGGCTGTAGCTTCAACAGCTGCTCGTAAATCGGTTTGGCCTGATCCCGGCGTCCCGTGCCATCGAGCAAAAGTCCAAGCTCGGTGAGCGGTCGCGGATCGGACGGAGCCGCTTGGCTTGCGCGACGGAATGTTTCGATCGCGGAATTGACATCACCCTTGCGCCGTTGCACTTCACCGAGGCGCGAGAGCAAATCCGAAGACTTCGGATCCGATTCGAGCAGCTTCGAGAAAATCTTCGCGGCTTCGTCATACTTCAAATCACGCGCATAAAGATTCGCAACGGCGAGTTTTAAATCGCGGCGGTCTGGGGCTTTGGCGGACGCTTCTTCCACCATTTTGACCGCCTCGCTTAACTTATTTTCGCTGGCGTAAGTTTCCACAACACCCATGAGGCTGCGAGGATCTTTGGGGTTGCTCTTGTAAAGTTCGCCAAAGACTTGCTCAGATTGCTTGAAATCCTTGGCTTGCCACGCCATGTATCCCATTTGATACCGGGCATCGACGTTCTCCGGAGAAATCTTTCGAATCAGTTCCAGCTCCTGACGAGCCTTATCCTGTTCGCCCAGTCCGATGAGGGCACTGGACTTGACCAGATGCGCTGTCATATCGTTCGCGCTAATCGCGATAATATCGTCCGCCGCCTTTTAATGCGCCACCGGCATCCCCTTTGCTCAAATAAATCTTCGCCAACAACTCCCGCGCCACAATGAAATCGGGCCTGAGTTTGATGGCCGCCTCCAGCTGCAACCGGGCCGGTTCGATTTCATTCTGTGCCAACATCGCGCGGGCCAGGTTGAAGCGAAGCAGATGATTATCGGGAGTCTTCGTGACCAGCGATTGCAAGTCGCTTTCGGCCGACTTGATCTGCTGCGCATTTCCGATTTGCAGCAGCAATGCGGCATGCATCGCGATGGCTTCGTCGTCCTTCGGATGAGCGGCCAAAATGGTTTCGAGCTTACGGGCGGCATCCTGACTCTGGCCGCTGGTGGCCAGAAGTTCAACCTGCCGCTTCTGGTAAACCAGCTGGTTTGCCGGAAGACCCTTTTCTCCGGCATCATATTGTTGCCGCGCACGATCATGATCATGGGCACGGAACAGGAAAAGTCGCCTGCCAGA
>CAITIX010000094.1 GCA_903892565.1 uncultured Acidobacteriia bacterium | reverse complement strand
TCGAGACCGTAGGCGAGCGCGGCTGCCGTCGGCTCGTTAATGATGCGCATCACTTCGAGACCGGCGACCTTACCGGCATCTTTCGTGGCTTGGCGCTGCGCGTCGTTGAAGTACGCGGGAACCGTGATGACGGCTTTCGTCACTTTCTCACCGAGGTACGATTCCGCCGCTTCCTTGAGCTTGCCGAGCACCATGGCCGAAATTTCCGGCGGAGAAAACTTCTTGCCGTTGATGTCGACACGCGCGTCATTGCCTTCGCCCGCGACAATCTTGTACGGCACCAATTTCGTTTCTTCGCTCACTTCGTCATAACGACGGCCCATGAAGCGCTTGATCGAATAAATGGTGTTTTCCGGGTTGGTCACCGATTGGCGCTTGGCCACCTGGCCGACGAGGCGTTCGCCATTCTTGGCGAATCCAACGACGGAAGGGGTGGTGCGGCCACCTTCCTGGTTCGGGATGACAACCGGCGAACCAGCTTCCATGACGGCAACCACCGAATTGGTGGTGCCAAGGTCGATTCCAATGATTTTACTCATAACGTTATAGTATCCTCTGCGTCTCTTGCTCGCTAGATTTCGCGGCTTGCTTTAGCCTAATGACATTATGCATGCTTAGTGTCTTATTGTCAACATTGTGATGAGATGCTTCGTGTGGTGCGGGCGATGAAATCTATAAGTTACTGAAAAATAGATAGAAACTATCCGGCCCAAGGAGTGATTCGCGGAATCCAGCGGGGGACATTCTGGCAGAATTGATCGTATGTGGGGCCAAATTTTCGGCGGAGGGTTGATTCTTCGTAGCGAGTGATGAAGAGATGGAGTCCCAGGAGGATGAGGACGGCGTACAAGCCGAGGCCGGGGCTTTGGAACAGGAGGGCTTGGCCGAGGATGACGCAGAGGTCGGCGACATACATGGGGTTGCGGACGAAGCGATACAAGCCGGAGACGACCAGGGTTTCGGTGGGCGCAAATGGGGCGAGGGTTCCTCGACCGGCCCAGACGAAGCGCGAGATGGATTCGAACAGGGGCAGGAGGCCGAGGACGATCATGGTGCAGGCAACGATTCGCAGAGAATTGCTGGAAGAGGGAACGCGCCAACGGGTGATGACGGCAGGCAAATAGACGACGATGAATCCGGGGCCTCCGAAGATCGTAAAGAGGAGCGACACGCAGAAGTTGGCGCGCTGGCTGCGTGGAGGCATGGGTTTCATAATAGCGAGTTGGTCAAGCAGGCTAAAGCAGCTGCAAGCTAAAGCTTGCCCCACGTTCCTTCGGGAACGGGCGTGGTGTACGATAGCATCGTGAGCGCCGACAGCGTCAATCCGTTGGACGAATTGAAGTCGCTGGATCAGCAGGTCGAGCAGACCCCGGATCTCGAGGGGTTGAAGCCGATTTTCCAGCGAGTGGATCAGATGGGGCGCCTGCATTCCGGCGACTTTGAAGTCCAAATTGCAGTTAGCGAAATCAAACAGCGATTGATTGAGAGGGGAAGGCACCTGAAGCAGGCGGTGGATTCCGCTGCTGCTCCTGCTGGTAGGCCTGCCGCTAGACCCAGCCCGTCGTTAACCGTTCCGCCGCTGCCTCCGCAGGCTCCGAAGCGAACGATTTCGATACCGCCGGTTCCTGGTCCCACTTCTGGTCCGACTTCTACTCCGACACCTGCTCCAAGTCCGGCTCCGACTCCGGCTCCGACTCCGGCTACAGGCGTGCCGTCGCCCAAGCCACGGATCAACATTCCGCCTGCACCGGTCACATGGGCAGCGAGAACGCAGGTACCACAGGCAGGCGAAGCGGGTACAGCGGCGAGTGGAGACGTCCCTGCGGCGGAGCGGCAAGAGCCAGCAGTGGCGCCGACGTCGGGCAATGCCGCCGGCATCGTCACCCCTGTTCTCGGCACACCAACGACCGGAACACCTGCGATCGGCACACCTGCGAGTGGTACGGCGCATATGGAAGTGCCTCCGCCGACGAAACCGGTTCACGAGGCGCCAGCGGATGCGACCGTGGGAAATCGTCCGCCGGTGAAGGGGACAGGCAAGCGGATGCCGCGGTTGGCTCTGCTCGCGGTGCTGGTGGTGGCGCTCCTGGGAGCCTGGATCGGGAATCGCGCGTATAAGAAACGCCTTACGGCGGCAGTGGGAATCCAAGTGGCGACCACGCCGGCAGGCGCGTCGGTCCGCGTGAACGGCGAGCCGATGTGCACTTCGAATTGCAACCTTTCGATGCCTCCGGGGAGCTATCAAGTCACAGCGGTGCTGGATGGCTACGAGGCGGCGGCCAGCAGCATCACGGTGCAATCGGGGAAACCCGCCGCACTGAGCCTCGCGCTGCAGCCGCAATCGCAATCGGTGCGCGTGTTGACCGATTTGGATCGGGGCAAAATCTCCATTGACGATCAACCCCCGGTGGATTTGCAGGACGGGCAGTTCTTGTTGGAAAAGGCGACGCTCGGAGTGCACACGGTGAAGGTGAAATCGGCGACGGGTGAGGCGTCGTTTGCGGTGGAGATCGCGGACGCGAAGCAGCCGGCGTTGCAGGGTCCGGTGGTGGCGAAGAATTTGATCGCGATGGTGGTCTCGAGTTTGGGATCGAAAGCGCGTGTGATTACGAATGGCGGGCCGTGGAAGCTGTCCCTGAATGGGCAGCCACAGGCCGACGCGACGCCCGATGGGGTGGATCTCAATAACTTCCAGCCGGGCGTGGACGAAATCGTATTGGGCGAAGGCAAAGACCAACGCAATA
>CAITIX010000093.1 GCA_903892565.1 uncultured Acidobacteriia bacterium | reverse complement strand
GTCCCTTAAAATGAGAAAGCGTCGAGGACTGACTGATAAGAAAGAAGATCCGCCATCCAGCCGCTCCTGGGCTCGAACCCAGGGGAGAGGCTGAAATGGCGGATGGCGTTACGCCCGTTCCCGGATCCGACGATTTAGAACGTCGCCTTCAAGGCAAACTGCATCTGACGGGCGCCGGTCGTGGTCGTCGTGATTTGTCCCGCGGTCGTATTGACCGTGGTGAGGTTGTTGTACAGGAGTTGGTTCGGCAACCCGTAGTTGGCGTGATTGAAAAGATTTGTGACTTCCGCGCGGAACTCCAGCACGAACTGCTCGGAGATCTTGTGGATCGCCGTACGCTTCAAGAGCGCCGCGTTGATGTTGCGGATGTTCGGACCAACGGCAGTGTTGCGTCCAAGATTTCCGAACGTTCCCAGCGGCTGCAGGGAGAAGCATGTCGGATCGAACCAGAGGTTCACGTTGCCGATAATCGGATTCCCGCTGCATCCGGGATTCAGGTTTGGGCGGCCCGGAGCGTTCTTGCCACTTTGGCCGGAACCAATCAGGTCGAAGCCGTCGAACAAGGTAAACGGTGTGCCGCTTTGCGCCGTGATCACACCGCTCAATCTCCAGCCCTTGACGAACTCATTCTTGGAGAACGGCAGCTCGTAAACGCCGTTGATCTTCACGATGTGCGTGTAATCGAAATTGGAGCGTCCATATTCGGTACGCGTGTTGAACGGATTCATCGCAATCTGATTTCCTCCGTTGGCACTGTCGGGACCCTGGTCGCCGGAACCCACGTCCATGGACTTCGAATAGGTGTACGACACCTGCGCCTGGAAGTGATTCGCAAAGCGGCGATTCAGGCTGGTCTGCAGCGAGTTGTAGTGCGAGTAGGCCCACGTGCTGCGCAGATTCAGATTGCCGAAGTTGGGATTCGGACGCGGATTCGGGGTGACCGTTCCGCTGCCGCCCGGCGTGCCGTAGGTGCCGTTGATCTGCAACGGGAAGTTGGCGTCCGTCTGCCCCAGAAGATGAACCCCGTGCGAACCGACATAGGCCGCGCTAAAGACGGTTCCCTTGGCGATTTCCCGTTGGATGCTCAGGTTGTACTGCATCATGTAGGGCGTCTGGAGCGGTTGCGTCCAGTTCAGGCCAAACTGCGTGGCCGTCGGAACCCCGCCCGCCAAATTGCCTGCGGCAAACGGGACAGGCCAGGTCGGCGCTGAAGTGCCGGCCGCACAAGGC
The DNA here is from genome assembly GCA_903892565.1 of uncultured Acidobacteriia bacterium. Classification (GTDB taxonomy): domain Bacteria; phylum Acidobacteriota; class Terriglobia; order Bryobacterales; family Bryobacteraceae; genus Palsa-187. The sequence continues at coordinate 1,878 of CAITIX010000093.1, read as the reverse complement.
GTGGCCGTGCAGAAGGTCTGGGTGAGAGCTTGATACGGCGAGGTCGACCAGTATGTATCGAGCCAGATGTGTGCGGTCAATTCGTTATAGAACATGCCGAATCCGCCGCGGATGGAGGTTTTGTGATCGGGGAAAGGATCGTAGGCAAAGCCGATGCGCGGAGCAAAGTTGTGCGTCGTCGGATTATTCGGCATCACGGTCGGCACGGAAACCCAATTGGTGTTGGTGAGAACGTTAGTGACGTTTGACAGCAAGTTGTGGCGTTCGCCGGGGTTGCTCAGCCACTCATAACGCACCCCGAGATTCAAGGTGAGTTTGCGGGTCACCTTCCACTCGTCGTTGATATAGGGCATGAACTGCTTGGAGATCGCGTCACGGAAGTTATCCAGGTGACCGGGCAGTGCGCCTGCGAGCGTCGTGGGCGAGGCCGTCATGAAACCCAGGACGTTACCAAAAGTCCACTGCGCGCCGGTGTTGCCTTGATTCGTAAAATCGGCAACCACGGCGAAGAGCGATCCAAATTTGATGCTGTGCGCGCCGTGTGTCCAGATGACGTCATCCATGGCCTGATAGGTTTGTTCGGCCTGACGGTAGGGGACGAGGTTCGTCGGTCCAATGGTCAACTTGGCGCCGAGCGAGAGCGTTTCCTGCGAAGCTCCGGGCAGATTGATGGCGGCCAACGCCGGAATCGGATCCGTCGTAGTCGCCGCATTTTCAAACGGACGCAGGAAGCTAATGCGCCCGAGATTGATCAAGGTGGGAGAAATGACGTGATCTTCTTCGATGGTCACGAAGTGATTCGCGGTGCGATCGGCTTCCCCAACCAGCGGTACCGTCGAGCCATTCGGCGCGAGGGTCTGTGCCAAGGCGGTATCACGCACGTAGCGAACAAAGAGATTGTCTTTCGGACCCAAGGTATAGTCGAAACGCGTCAGCAGGTAATCGTCTTGGCTGGAGTTCGGACTCACGCTGGTGAAGTTTCCAACACCGGCGCTGGTGGTGGCGCCAACCGGGAACAGCGCCATCAAAGGAGCGATGGACGCTGGCAGTCCAACGAACGCGAGGTTGCCTGCGCCGCAGGTAAATTTTGTGGCAACGGAGCACGGCAGATATCCATTGTGGGCGTTGATATCCGGCACACCCGTGAGGATGTTCGAGCTTTCTCCACCCAAACGGACGCCTTCGTAGTTCACGAAGAAGAACGCCTTGTTCTTCTTGATGGGGCCGCCGAGGCTGCCGCCGAAGATTCCTTTATGCGAGGGAGGAGCTTTCGCGATGTCGTCACCCGGACGGATGAACGTCGCGAACGTGTTGCGTGCCGAGAGCATGGCGCTGTTGGCGATATAGAAGTAGGTAGAGCCGTGGAAGCTGTTTGTACCGGACTTGCTCGCGGCGTTCACCACACCGCCGTTTCCGCCGAATTGGGCGCTGTAGGTATTGGTCAACGTTTGATAGTCGCCAATCGCGTCCAGGCCAAGCGTCTGGCCCGTCGCGGCGGAGCCGGTGGAGTGTCCGTTGTACGTCTGGAGATTTGTATTATCGATCAGGAACTGGATGCCATTGGCGCGCGATCCCGAGATAGAGTAGTTTTCCTGGCGGCCGTAGTTGGCGCCACCGACGGCGATCGAATAACCGACGCCGGGTGCGAGCGAAAGCAGATCCGTCTGATTGCGCGCGCCCATCGGGAGTTCGTCGATCTGTGCACGGGTCACCGTGTTGCTGATGGCGGACGTCGTGGTGTCGACCTGCGAAACCTGCGCGTCGACCGTTACCACTTGTTGCGCCTGACCGACAGCCAGCGTGATGTCAACAACCGCCTGGCCGCCGACGGTAGTTGAAATGCCTTTGCGGACACTGGTTTGGAATCCGGCCTGGGAG
>CAITIX010000092.1 GCA_903892565.1 uncultured Acidobacteriia bacterium | reverse complement strand
GTGTGGCAGAACGGCACGCCGCAATCCATGCAGCGCGCGCCCTGCGTGCGAACTCTCTCCGCCGGGACCTCCTGATACACCTCGAAATAATCGTTCACGCGTTCCGCAACGGGGCGCCGTGTAGGCACCTCGCGCGCATATTCCATGAAGCCGGTTGGTTTTCCCATAGTTTTGACTTATGTATTACCCGCGAGCCGCTGCTTTATACCGAGGCACGCCCAGCACGCGTTTGTACTCGTGCGGGAACACCTTCACAAACTTCTCGAGCATGCTGTCCCAATTCTCCAAAATCCAATTGGCCCGCGGACTCGCCGTTTCTTCCGCGTGCCGCGCAATCCAGTACCGCAGCAGCTCTTTGTCTTTTTCGTGTTCCACCGGCTCCAGATCCACGCTCGTCTGATTGCAACGATTGGCCTGGAACTCGCCGCTTTCATCCAACACGTACGCGATCCCGCCCGACATACCGGCCGCGAAATTCTTGCCTGTGTCGGAAAGCACAATCACCAGGCCGTTGGTCATGTACTCGCAACCATGATCGCCCACGCCTTCCACTACAGCCGTAGCTCCCGAATTGCGAACCGCAAACCGTTCGCCCGCGCGTCCGTTGAAGAACGCTTCGCCGGACGTCGCGCCATACAGCACCACGTTGCCGATCAAAATATTCTGCTCCGGCAGGAACGTGGATTTCCGCGACGGATACACGATAATGCGCCCGCCCGAAAGCCCCTTGCCGACGTAGTCGTTCGCGTCGCCTTCGAGCTCCAGCGTCACGCCGCGCGCCAAAAACGCTCCGAAGCTTTGTCCCGCCGAACCTGTGAACGAGAAGTGAATCGTATCCGGCTCCAGGCCCTTCGATCCATGCTTGCGCGCAATCTCGCCCGAAAGCATCGCGCCCGTTGTGCGATCCACGTTACGGATCGGCAGTTTGAATTCCACCGGCGTGCCTTTTTCGATAGCTCCGCGCGCGTAGTCGATCAGTTTGTAATCGAGCGCTTCTTCCAAACCATGATCCTGTGCGATCGTGCAGCGCCGACTCACGCGCGACGGAACTTCCGGCACGTACAGCAGCTGCGAATAATCCAGACCCCGCGCCTTCCAGTGATCCACCGCGGGACGCATCTCGATCAAATCCGCACGACCAACCATATCGTCCATCTTGCGGAAGCCCATCTTCGCCATCAACTGGCGAACCTGCTCCGCGATGAAGAAGAAGAAATTCACCACGTCTTCCGGCTTGCCTTCGAACTTCTTGCGCAACACCGGATCCTGCGTCGCAATGCCCACAGGACACGTATTCAGATGGCACTTGCGCATCATGATGCAGCCCATCGCCACCAGCGGCATGGTCGAGAACCCGAACTCTTCCGCGCCCAACAACGCTGCGATTGCCACGTCGCGGCCCGTCTGCAGCTTGCCGTCCGTTTGCACGCGGATGCGGCTGCGCAGATCGTTCATCACCAGCACCTGCTGCGTTTCCGAAAGCCCCAGTTCCCACGGGATGCCCGCGTGTTTGATCGACGTCAAAGGCGATGCGCCCGTGCCGCCATCGTATCCGCTGATCAGCACCAGATCCGCATGCGATTTCGCCACGCCCGCGGCCACCGTGCCCACGCCTACCTCGGCCACCAGCTTTACCGAAATGCGCGCCCGTGGATTCGCGTTCTTCAAATCGAAGATCAACTGCGCCAGATCTTCAATCGAATAAATGTCGTGATGCGGAGGAGGCGAAATCAGTCCCACGCCCGCAATCGAATGACGGACGCGCGCAATCACGTCGTCCACTTTGTGACCCGGAAGCTGGCCGCCCTCGCCGGGCTTGGCTCCCTGCGCCACTTTGATCTGCAGTTCGTCGGCGTTGACCAAATAATTGGTCGTCACGCCGAAACGTCCCGACGCCACCTGCTTGATCGAGCTCCGGCGCCAATCGCCGTTCGCGTCGTGCTCAAACCGAGCTTCGTCCTCGCCGCCTTCGCCCGTGTTCGAGCGCCCGCCGATGCGGTTCATCGCAATCGCCAGCGTCTCGTGAGCTTCTTTACTAATGGACCCGAACGACATAGCGCCCGTGGCGAAACGTTTTACGATTTCGCTCGCCGGTTCTACTTCTTCAATCGGAACCGGCTTCTTCGCGAACTTCAGCTCCATCAGCCCGCGCAGCGTGCACAGGTCGCGATTGTTGTTATCGATCAGATCCGTATACTGCTCGAACGTGTCGTAGCGATTCTCGCGCACCGCGTGCTGCATCTTGCTGACGGTCGACGGATTGATCAAGTGATACTCGCCCTTGATGCGATACGAGTACGCGCCGCCCACTTCGAGCTCCGTCTCGGATTCCGTAATCGGCCGGAACGCATGCTCGTGCTTCATGTACGCTTCGCGCGCCAGAACGCCCAGATCCACGCCTTCGATGCGCGATGCCGTGCCCGTAAAATAACGATCGATCAGCTTCTTGCTCAGGCCAATCGCCTCAAAGATCTGCGCGCCACGATAGCTCTGCAGCGTCGAAATGCCCATCTTCGAGAAGACCTTCAATAGGCCCTTGTTGATCGCCTTCTTGTAATGCTTCAGCGCCGTCTCGAAAGTCGCCTCTCCCAGGCGGCCCTTCTGCGCCATGTCCTCCAGCGTTTCAATCGCCAGATAAGGGTTAACCGCGCTTGCGCCATAGCCGATCAGCAACGCGAAGTGCATCACTTCGCGCGGCTCGCCGGATTCGATAATCAGCGCCACCTGCGTACGCGTGCGTTCCCTCACCAGGTGATTGTGCACCGCCGTCAGCGCCAGCAGCGCCGGAATCGGAGCGTACTCCTTATCCACGCCACGATCGCTCAAAATCAGGATGCGATACCCGTCGCGAATCGCCAGATCCGCGCGATGGCAAATCGCTTCCAGCGCGCTTTCCAGTTCTTGTTCGCCGCCCGACACGCGATACAGCGTCTGCACCGTCGTCGCCAGGAAGTCGCCCCAGCTTACGCGACGCAGTTTCTCCAGATCGAAATTCGTCAGGATAGGATGCTCTAACTTCAGCGTATGGCAGTGTTGCGGAGTTTCTTCCAGTAGATTGCGCTCGCTGCCGATGTAGCTCGTCAGCGACATCACCATCTCTTCGCGAATCGGATCGATCGGCGGATTCGTCACCTGCGCAAACAACTGCTTGAAGTAATGGAACAGCGATTGCGGACGATCCGATAAACACGCCAGCGGCGTGTCCGTGCCCATCGAGCCAATCGGTTCCTCTCCGTTCACCGCCATCGGCGTGAGCAGAATGCGCAAATCTTCTTCCGTATATCCGAACGCGCGTTGCCGCTCCAGAATCGTCTGGGGATCGAAGCCGTACACGCGCGAAGGCTTCGGCAGCGCATCCAGCGTCAGCTGATTCTGCTTGAGCCACTCCCCGTAAGGCTGGCGATTCGCCAGCATGCTCTTGATTTCTTCGTCGGGAACAATGCGATGCTCCTCCAGATTCACCAGCAGCATCTTGCCAGGCATCAAGCGGCCCTTGTATTCCACGTCTTCTGGCGGAATTGGCAGCACGCCCGTTTCCGACGCCATAACCAGCAGCCCGTCTTTGGTCACCAGATAACGTCCGGGACGCAGGCCGTTGCGATCGAGCGTCGCGCCCAACCACTTGCCATCGGTAAACGCCACCGCCGCCGGACCATCCCACGGCTCCATCAAGGACGCGTGGAATTCGTAAAACGCGCGCTTCTCCGCGGACATCGTCGTATCCGCATCCCACGCCTCTGGGATCAGCATCGCCATCACGTGCGGCAGTTCGCGACCCGCGAGCGTGAGCATCTCCACCGCGTTGTCGAGCGTCGCCGTGTCGCTACCGCCTTCCACGCATACGGGGAAAATCTTCGAGATGTCCTCGCCGAAATTCTCGGACTTCAGCACGCTCTCGCGCGCATGCATCCAATTCGCATTCCCACGAATCGTGTTGATTTCGCCGTTATGCGAAATCATGCGGAACGGATGCGCCAGCTGCCAGGTCGGAAATGTATTCGTCGAAAAGCGCTGGTGCACCATCGCCAGCGAGCTCTTTGCCGACGTGTCGGCCAGTTCCTTGTAAAACTCCGAAATCTGCGGAGCCAGCAACAGCCCCTTGTATACGATGATCCGCGAGGAAAGCGAGGGCACATAGAAGAAATTCTTCTCGTGCATATCGCTCTCTGCGATTTCCGCTTCCGCCCGACGACGCACCACGTACAGCTTGCGCTCGAACTGATCCTGCGTCATCGCCTTGCCGGCTTCGTCTTCGCCCGGACGCACGAACACCTGCTCAATATAAGGCTGCGTCGCGCGCGCCTGCCGCCCAATTGCGTCACCCTTCAAGGGCGTGTCGCGCCATCCCAAAACCTTCAGGCCCTCTTCTCGCGCGATGCGTTCGAAAATGCCTTCGCACAAGAGGCGTTGCTTTTGTTCCACCGGCAGGAACATCATCCCGACCGCATACCCTCCCGGATCGGGTAGGGAAAAGCCGAGCTTCGTGCATTCCTTCGCAAAGAAGTCGTGTGGGATCTCGATCAGAATGCCTGCGCCGTCGCCCGTTTCCGGGTCGCATCCGCATGCGCCACGATGGGTGAGATTGATGAGTACGTCAAGACCTTTACGGATGATGTCGTGCGACTTCTCTCCGTTCAGGTTCACCACGAACCCAACGCCGCAAGCGTCATGTTCGTAACGAGGGTGGTAGAGTCCCTGCGCTGAAGGGGGTTGCATACCTTAGAGTACCGCGCTCGCTACTATCACGTCAACCGAAAATATGATGCTTGCATTATTACCGAAACTGATGTTACGATGGGGCGTTGAATTACGAAAGCCTTAAGCTTTTCAAAGACATCGCCCAGTCGCGAAGCTTCAGCCGCGGTGCGGCCATGAACAGCGTCAGCCAAAGCGCCGCCAGCCAGCACGTCCAGGACGTGGAGAAGTGGTTGGGAACTCAACTACTTGACCGTGCCACGCGACCTCTTGCGGTAACCCCCGCCGGACATCTTTACGCCGATTTTTGCCGCGACGTTTTGCGCCGCAAAGAAGAGTTCGAAGTCGCGCTCGACCGCCTGAAAGTTGAGGTCGAAGGCACCGTCCACGTAGCATCGATTTATTCGATAGGCCTCAGCGAAATGGCGCAATTGCAGGAAGAGTTCTCCCGCCGCCAGCCGCACGCCAATTTGTCGGTAGAATTCCTGCGCCCGGAAAAGGTTTACGAATCCGTTTTGGCCGACCAAGCCGACCTCGGCCTAGTCAGTTACGCCGAACCCAGCCGCGAAATCACCGTCATCCCCTGGCGTCAGGAAGAGATGCTGGTGGCCACCGCGCCCGATCATCCTCTCGCCCGGCGCACCCAGGTGCTACCCGAAGATCTCAACGGACTGGAGTTCATCGGCTTCGACGAAGATCTCCCCATCCGCCGCGAAGTCGACCGCTTCTTGAAAGAGAAGGGCATCGAAGTTACCCGCACGCTGCACTTCGATAATCTGCAAATGATCAAGGAAGCCGTCGCGCACGGCGCCGGAATCAGCATCCTGCCCGCCCGCATTATGCGCGACGAAGTCATGCAAGGCCGCCTCGTTGCCATCCCCATCGCGGCCTCGAAACTGTTCCGCCCCTTAGGGATTATCCACCGTAAAAAGAAGCGCTTCCACCCAGCAGCGCAAGCATTTCTTGAACTCCTGCAAGAAAATCCCAGCGCCGATTTCGGCGTGATCTAGCCCGTGCGACGTGGCGCACGGCCGTGCCGTGCCGCGTCCCGACTCTTCGGGACGCC
>CAITIX010000091.1 GCA_903892565.1 uncultured Acidobacteriia bacterium | reverse complement strand
CTCCCTTACAGTCGGGGTTCGGTGCTCGTTATGTGAAACGTGCCGGTTTTCTCCGCGTGCCTAGCACCGAACCGCGACCATTGGGGAGCGGACAGGATGGAAATGTTTTCTCTGCGACCGACCACTAACTGAAAATCCGCTCGAACACGCTGCGCGTACGCGATTGGATCTCATCCACCTCGCTCAAAGGGATCGGCGACCACCGCGACAAAAGCTCCCGCAGAGTTTCCACTTGCGCCTCGGACGATGGCAGGCGATCCTGTGCATGCCCCGTGAGGACGCGGATTCCGTGATCCAGCGCACGATAAAACGTCGCGGCTTCGTCCAGGAACTTCGCCGTTGCCTGATCGACAAGATCCATGTGCTGGATGACCTCGATGCGCGCCGGTGTATTGAGCACCTTATAGAAAACGCCCGCGCTCTTCAATCGTAGGTACATCAGGATGAAATCGATATCGTAGTAGCCGCCTCGACCCGATTTAAACGGATGCTGCGCGCCATGTTCCCGCTCGATCTTCATGCGCATCTGCTTCAGATCTGTTCGCGACCGTCCGCTCTGCCCGTACCGCTGCCAATCGATCTCCTGGAGTTCGTGAAGAAAGAACTCCGCTCGATCGGGATCGCCTGCGACGGCGTGGGACTTCATGTACGTGATCCCTTCCCACGCGCCCGCCGCATGGGCAAAATAATCCTTCAGTACGGATTCCGTCTGCACCAGCGGCCCGTCAGAGCCATTCGGACGGAGCCGATTATCCACCGCAAACAGGACCCCTTCCCCCGTGTATGCCGTGAGCAAATCCACGAAACGCTCAGCCACCCGCGTCCAGAACAACAACTCCCCGGCATCGCTATCGGCAAGGACGAAGACCAGATCCGCGTCGGAGGCCATATCAAACTCACGCATCCCGAGCCTGCCCAGCGCCATCACCCAAAGTTGGTCCGCCGGATGATATGCGGGATCCACCGGCGGATGACTCGCATACGTTTCGCGAATGGCGATCTCATAAGCACGCGCAATGACGGCCTCCACTAGATCCGACGTTCTCGCCAGGGTGTCGAAAATCGGCTGCGCATCGCAGACACTGGCGGACTGAATACGCATCATCTGGCGGCGATACCAACGGCGCAGGTCAACCATCGAAGAGGGCGAGGCCGTATTCGCCGTGGCAGCTCCCGCACGTTCGATTTCGTAAACCAGTTCCGGCGTACGAATCAATTCTTCCGCGAAATAGGGGCTGTGCTCGAATAGATCGAGCGTGCGCGCCGCGAACTCGGGCCGAGCATCCAGGCGCTCCAGAAGGTTCGACTCCGTCGAGATCCGTTCGAGAAAATGTTCAAACGCTCGCCTTCCGCGATGCAGATCTGCCTTGGCTAGCGCTTCGAAGAGTCGCGGCGCCCTCTGCTCCAGCACGCGTACGACGTTGGCCGCCTGCGCCGCCGGGACATCATCGGCGGATTCCTTCGCAGCGGAGCCCGAGTGAACCACGCGGTCGTAAATTTCCTTCACCTGCCGGAAGTGCATCCGCATCGTTTCGAGCAGGTTCTGCGCGGACGCGACGCCCCCAGGCATACGCTGCGCCAGTAACTCCAGCGCGTCTTCCTCGGCCGGTATAGTGTGCGTCTGGCGATCGTCGGCGAACTGCAGTCGATGTTCTAAATGTCGCAGGAACTGATACGCCGCGGCGAGCCTTCCATATTCGGCATCGGACAGAAAGCCTTTGTCCTGTAAACGCGCCAGCGCGAGCAGTGTCCCCCCGTGGCGAACCCAGCTATCCGTCCCGCCATACAAACGCTGCAAGCACTGCACCAGGAATTCGATATCCCGAATCCCGCCGCGCTCTAGCTTTACGTCGATCGCCGTCCCGTTCCCATTGCTTTGTGGACGTTTCTTGGCTCGTTGCCTCGCCACGAGCTTTTCCGTCAATCGTTCCCGCGTCGCCGATAATTCTTCGATCGCCGAGAAGTCCAGTGACGTCGCGTAGGTCTTCGATTCGACCAATTCCAGAAGTGCGCGGCCCGTGGCGCGGTCGCCGGCAGCAACGCGCGCTTTGATCATCATTTGTAGTTCCCAGTCGCGCGCCCGCTGCTGGTAATACTGGCGTGCGCCTTCCAGCGAAATGCAGACTTCGCCCAGGCTGCCCTCGGGACGCAGCCGCAGATCCACCCGGTAGCACATGCCTTCGGCCGTATACGTCGACAGCAGATCCGTCAAAGCGTTTGCGATGCGTTTGAAGAACTCCTTGTTCGTGATGACGTTCGGCCCTGACGTTTCGCCATTTTCGGAATAGAGAAACATCAGGTCGATGTCGGAACTGTAGTTCAATTCCTGCCCGCCCATCTTGCCGAGCGCGATCACCGCAAAGCGGGCTTCCGTCCCCGATGGCGTCCGAGGAATTCCATACTCCGCGGACAATTGAGCTTCGATCCTGGCCAGCGCGATCTCCAAAATAGCGTCGGCCAGCGCCGTCAACTCTGCGGTAATCTCCGGCAAGCTCCCCAGTCCCAAGACGTCGCGCACCAGAATCCGCAGCATTTGGTGCCGACGGAAACGCGCCAAATCCACCGGCGAGGCAGGCCCCGGCGGCAGTATGGACCGCAGAATCTCACGGATTTCGTCTGCGGTTCGGACACGCTGCAACGCGTCCCCCTCCAAAAGTTCCTCGGCCCACTGCGGATGCTCCAGCACCTCTTCCGAAAGGAACGGACTATAGGTGAAGGCCGCGATCAGGCAACGCATGCCTTGCGTCGAGGCCATCAATCGGCGGAAAGAATCCGCGTGCTGCTCCCACAGGCGCGCAAAAAGATGCAGCCCTTCTTCCGGCGCAGGGGACGAAGCCAACAGCAGATCGAAACGATTCACCACGCCAGGCGGAAGCGCCCGGGATAGTTCGCCGATCTCGCGCAGCGCGCGCGAGCGATCTCGGTAGGTAAGCTGTTTCAGCCGATCCATTGTGCGGAATTGGATTCAGGTCGCTTCTTCGCCAGACGGAACGACCCCATCTTGGCGTTCTTTCACGCGGGCTCGATCGGATCCCCCGGGCGAATTGTACCGCCCTTCAGGACCCGCGCGTAGCATCCGCTTAAGCACCAATGCGGTGAGGAGGGGTCGCCCGCTTGAACCACTTCGTCGTAGATCGCTTTCTGGATCGTACCCGCCCCGTAGCGGTTTAGTGCTTTACAGGGCATGCGAACTTTCGTGAATTCGACAACCACTTCGGCGCCCACCCGCCAGCGTTGTCCCAGACGCCACTCGCGGCGGTCCAGCCCCGTAGTGGTGATATTTTCGCCCAGTGCGCCCAGAAACAGGGGAAATCCCCCTTGCTTCAACTCTTCAATTCCTTCAGTGGTCATGAAGAGCAGAGCTTGGATCGGTCCGCCGTGGATCTCAGGATGCCCGTGGGCGTCCCCTTCCAGGCCCAGCGTAGTAACGACGCCCTGCGGAATGGCGAGCTTCGGCACGCCGCCCGAAGAGACGCTAATTTGCAGGATCGAGCCCGTGGTTTTCGAACTCGTGGTTTTCGAACTCGTGGTTTTCGAACTCGTGGTTTTCGAACTCGTGGTTTTCGAGCTCGTGGTTTGGTTGCCGTCCAAGGTCTAGTCTCTAAAGGTCGAGTCTCTAGATGTCGTAGTACAGCGCGAATTCGTAAGGATGCGGCCGCAAACGGATCGCATCGGCTTCGTTCTTGCGTTTGTAAGCGATAAACGTTTCGAGCAATTCCTCGCTGAAAACGTCGCCCTTCAACAGGAACGCGTGGTCGTCTTCCAGACAGCCCAGCGCTTCTTCCAGGGACGCCGGCATCGACGGAACATACTTCATTTCTTCCGGCGTCAGGTCGTAGATATCCTTGTCGAGCGATTCGCCCGGATCGATCTTATTGATCACGCCATCGAGACCGGCCATCAGCATCGCGGCAAACGCTAGATACGGATTCGACGACGGATCGGGCGGACGGAACTCCACGCGCTTGGCTTTCGGGCTCGCCGAATACATCGGGATCCGCACGGCAGCCGAACGATTGCGGCGCGAATACGCCAGGTTCACCGGAGCTTCGTAGCCGGGCACCAGTCGCTTATAGCTATTGGTGGTCGGCGCGATGATGGCCGAAAGCGCCCGTGCGTGCTTCAGCAATCCGCCGATGTACCACAGCGCCATCTGGCTCAAGCCCGCGTACATATCGCCGGCGAACAAGGGCTTGGAATCTTTCCACAAGCTCTGATGCGTATGCATGCCACTGCCGTTATCGCCAAACAACGGCTTCGGCATGAACGTGACCGTCTTACCGTATTGATACGCCGTGTTGCGCACCACGTACTTGTACAGCATCATGTTGTCGGCCGAGCGCAGCAGCGTATCGAAACGCTGATCGATCTCGCACTGCCCACCGGTGGCGACTTCGTGATGATGGCATTCGATGTCCAGTCCGCATTTGATCATGATCTGCACCATCTCGGCGCGCAGGTCTTGATAATGATCGGTCGGAGGAACCGGAAAATAGCCTTCTTTGTAGCGCGGACGATATCCCAGATTGTGCTCGACGCGGCTGGAATTCCAGCGGCCTTCCTCGGCGTCAATGAAATAGAAGCCGGTGTTCGCGGTTTGGTCAAACCGGATGCTGTCGAAAATAAAGAACTCGGCTTCGGCTCCGAAAAACGCCGTGTCCGCCATGCCCGAGTTCTTCAAATACATCTCGGCTTTTTTGGCGATCCAACGAGGATCGCGGTCGTAGTGCTGCCGCGTGATCGGATCGATCACGTCTGCTGTCATCACCAGCGTCTTCGTTTCGTAGAAAGGATCGATGAACGCGGTATCGGGATCCGGGATCAGGAGCATATCGCTCTCATTGATCGCCGCCCAGCCGCGGATGCTGGAGCCGTCGATGCCGAAACCTTCTGCAAACGACGCTTCGTCCAGTTGGCTGACCGGATACGAAATGTGCTGCTGCAATCCCGGCAAGTCGGTGAAACGCAAGTCGAGCTGCTTGGCTTCATGCTGCTTGACGTAATCGAAGACGTCTTTCGGGGTTTTCGGCTTGTGGCTCATACGTACCTTCATGATACCCGTCTGGCGGACTTCACGCCGAACACCCGCGGGCCTGAACGTATACTTTTGTAATAGTGGAACAGATCGCGTTGGACTGGAAGCCCGAGCCGCACTACTACTCCGTCGGAGAACTGACCACCGCTCTGCGCGGCGTTTTCTCTGAATACTTCACCGATATCTGGGTTGCCGGAGAAATTTCTGGCACCAAGCTCGCGCCGAGCGGTCATTACTACTTCACGTTGAAGGACGAGACCGCCCAGCTCAAGTGCGTTTGCTACAAAATGACGGCGCGCTACTTGAAGTTCAAGCCGCAAGACGGAGTTGCCGTGCTTGCCCGTGGCCGTGTCGATCTCTACGAACTGCGCGGCGAGATCCAGCTCATCGTCGATACGATTGAACCGCAAGGACACGGCGCGCTGCAGCTTGCTTTTGAGCAGCTGAAGAAAAAACTCGAAGCGGACGGATTGTTCGCGCCCGAACGCAAGAGGCCACTGCCTGCGTTTCCCGAACGCATCGGCATCGTGACGTCGCCCACCGGAGCCGTGATCCAGGACATGCTCAACGTGATCGAGCGACGTGCGCCGGGCAAGCATATTCGCCTGTATCCGGCGCAAGTGCAAGGCGAAGGATCCGCCGAACAAGTCGCCAGTGGCATCGAATATTTCAGCGGATCCGGCTGGGCCGAAGTCGTGATCGTCGCGCGCGGCGGCGG
>CAITIX010000090.1 GCA_903892565.1 uncultured Acidobacteriia bacterium | reverse complement strand
TCACCACCAGCGTGTCGCCTTCCCACTTGCCCACGGAGTAACCGTTAAAGCGCGGCAGGTAGTCGTCCACTTTGGGAAGCGCTCTGCCATCGGTCCAAATTTCGCGGTTGTCCCAGGTCCATTCGAATCGTTGCACGATGAGTTCTTTGTCCTGCACAATGTGCATGGCCGCATTGCCGCCGGAAAACACTACCAGCCGCATCGCGCCGAGAGGCTCGCAGCGTTCTTCGGGATCGTTCCCAAGCCCCGGCGCAACGGCCCGGCGATACGCAACGTTGCTGTTCGGGTGAGCCAGCGCTTCCGGACTTCCCGCCTCCCAACCTTTGGACGGCAAGTTCTTTTCGAAGCGCTTTTGCCCTGCGGCGGTGAGAGGCGGAACGTCGCCGAAAAAGCCATAGGCGACCGGTCCGTTGTCACGGCATTCCGGGCACGCGGGCTCTTTGAATGGCAGAGGATTGCGCGCCCACAATCCCCTGAAATCGTGCTTATCGTATGGGCGAGCATCTTTACCCGAAGCTCCGGACGCCTCACCTGTGGCAGCCCGAGCGCTGTTCGTATTCTGCGCCACAGTGATCTGGGCCGGCTTGGTTTGCCCCTGCAATGCCGCCGGCACCGCCGCAAGTGCCAGCGCCGTTACCGCGCACGCTGCAAATCGCATTGAAAACACTCTTTCCGAAGACAGTCGCACTAAACCTGTTTCGTTGGACATCGTAGTCTCCTTCGCTCTTTCGCTACTTGCCGGGTTGGAAGCCGCCGGGAACGCCGTCCATATCGATGGCCGTCAAGTTCTCACGCTCGCCCACCAAGCTTTCGCCCTTTTCGTTCTCGATTTTTAGAACGACGCCGAGAAATCCTCCGGCCCGCGCGGTGGCCACGTAGAGCTTCACCTTCGTTCCGGGCTTCATCGCTTCCACGCTGCGGGACTTTGTCCAACCCGCGCGCGCCAGCTGCGATGGATTATTCGATCCCTCCGCCACCCAGCGTTCGACCTTGCCATCTCTATCAGTTCTATCGAACGTCATGGAAGGATGCGGATTAATGTAGTTGAATTCGACCACCGTGGCCCACGTCGACCAGACATGGGTCGTGTCGTAGGAAAGCGCCGTTCCGTGGTGAGCCCAAGCGGAGGCGGAGATCAAAAGCAAAGCGGCAACAAGGCCAAGCGATTTTGTGACGTGGTTTCGCATGGAGGAGAGCTTACACCGCGGCGTTTTGGATGTCAAAGGTCCCCAGCCCCGTCCGCTCTGCGATGGATTTGTGCGGGAGCGCGGAGCTGTTCCTCGTGTTCCGCGCTGTTCCCCAATGCGAGGCGAACGAAGCGCTCAGTCATGCGAACCCAGTGTTGCGCGAAGAGCGTGCTTGGCAATGACCGTGCTCGGCAATGACGAAACCTCGTGGCGATCCAGCCTGGAAAAAAAAGACGCGGTCGATTTGCCCGGCAGGACACCGCGGAACCGTGCACCGCATCGGACCCGAGCCGCGACCAAAGGGAGCGGTTCAACCTACGCGGATCGCCACGCCTCCGCTTTCATCCCAAGCATATTTCTTGTCATCCCGAGCGTAGCCGAGGGATCTGCTGTGCTCTTGTGGTGGGGCCTTCGGGGAAACGCCGGGAAACCTTCTCAGGAAAACGTGAATGCGTAGTTTTTCCCGTTTTTCCGTTTAGTCGCCTGTCGCAAAGCAAACGTTATTATCCGG
>CAITIX010000089.1 GCA_903892565.1 uncultured Acidobacteriia bacterium | reverse complement strand
TGGGTACTTCCGTTCGCTCCCCTACACGCTGTCGACGCAGCAGGCCGGACTGTCCTTCCCGACTCCGTTCGCAGGGCCACCACAGAACGTGATTCCTACCTACAACTCGTTGGTGGATTATCAGGCCGCCAACACGCCGTACCAGATGCAGTACAACCTGAACATCCAGCGCGATCTGGGCCACGCCATGATCCTGTCGATCGGTTATGTGGGATCTCGCGGCGTGAAGCTCACGGATCAACGCGACACCAATGCTCCGATCCCCAGCCTCAACGCTGCGGGACAGCGCGTTTTGGGCACGGTGTCCGCGGCGGGCAAGTTGGTTGCCAATCCGCGTATCAATCCGAGCTACGGCTTCCTGATCACGCGCCAGACCTGGGGCAGCTCAAACTACAATTCGCTGCAAACCAGCCTAAACCGTCGCTTCACGAATCGTTGGCAGATGCAGGCGTCGTACACGTTCTCCAAGTCTTTGGATTACGGCTCGGCGGCCGACAATCAATCCGGACAGGGCGCGGGTAGCAATCCGTTCCCGCAGGATCCCTATAACTACGCGAACGAATACGGACGGTCGTCGTTTGACCGCACGCACGCATTCCGCCTCAGCAGTGTCTACCAAACACCGAGCCTGGAGAACAAGGCGGCGAATTTGGTCGGTGGTGGCTGGCAATTGAGCGGCATCCTCAGCGCTGTGAGCGGCAACCCGTTCACGCCTTACTTGGGATTCGATCAGATCGGCACTGGCCAAACGGCTGGGGCCCGTCCGGACCTGAAGCCGGGCTTCAGCACGAATCCCATCCTCGGCACCGCCACTCAGTGGTTCGATAAGAATGCTTTCGCTGCTCCCACGGCTGGTATGCCCGGCAACCTGGGACGTGACACGATCATTGGACCCGGTCTGAAAAACGTGGACTACTCCATGTCCAAGACCATGAAGGTTTCGAAGATCTCCGAGCAGTTCGCGGTGCAGTTCCGCGCCGAGATTTTCAACATCTTCAATCACACAAACCTTGGGCTGCCGCAGCAGACGGCGATCATGACCCAGGTCTCGACCGCCAACAACTCGACTGGCGTGCCCAGCGCGACGGCCGGCCAGATCACCACGACGACCACCAACTCGCGGCAGATTCAGCTTGCGCTGAAGGTGACGTTCTAACATCGATGGCAGTTGTCTCCTCGGCTGGGAAGCGCGCGGAACCGTCCGCGCCCAGCCGAAGAGGCAAAAGCGGACGAAGCAATAGGCACGGTGGAGTGGCTTGCTCCTCCACCGAATTCCTCCTCCAAGCTATTCCTCCTCCAAGCTATTCCTCCTCCAAGCTACTCCACCGAAAACGCCAGCAGGACGTTCCCGGGAATCACGCCGCCGTGGTGTGCATAGCCGGAGTTTGTAAACACCATCCCGCCCACTACGGCAACACCACCGCCGCTGATGGAGCCACCTTTCGTGGGTACTCCGTTGACGGTGGCGAATTCGCGCACGGTATCGAAATCCCAGATGATCTTGCCATCGGTTGTGGAATAGGCGCGCATATGGCCGTCGTTGGCCCCGGAGAAGACCGCGCCGGGGATCACGCTGACGGCGGAAGTCTGGCTGGGATTGCACGGCTTGCGTTCGCCGCACGATGGAGAGGGCGTGGCCCAGATCTGCCGGCCTGTGGCGAGATCCAAAGCGAATAGGCCCCCACCTTTCGTAGCATCGTGACCAGCGGCAGTATCGATCGCCACATACATCTTTTCGTTGTCCGCCGCGGGGCCCCAGATTGCGCCTTCATCGAAACCGCCGTGTCCCAGCGGCGTATTCCAAATTACCTCGCCGTCTGCGTCAGGATCGAACCCGTGCGCCACACCCGATTTTTGTCCGGCCACAAGCATGCGGCGTCCGTTCGTCAATTGCACAAGAACAGGCGACGAACCATAATCGAAATCCGGATCGTCCGTATTCGGGCAGTTTGCGTGGCTGGCGGATCGCGCCATGCAGCTCCCATTCCACACATCTCCCTCGGTGGATTGGCGCGCCCACAGGATCTTGCCGGTCTTCATATCGAAAGCCACAATCGCGTCCGTGGTCTTGGCCACCGGCAAGGAATAGTTGTTCCCGGTGCCGACGTAAACTCGTTTGCGCTTCGCATCAATCGTCGGAGACGACCAGATGCCGCCCCCGGCCGGACCATACATTTGCGCACCTTCTGAATTTTTACCGATGGGATGAGGCGCTTCGGCGATCGTGTAGGACTTCCAGATTTGCTTTCCAGTCTTTGCATCGAGCGCGGCCAAGCCTCCGCGCGCAGTGCAGCATTCGTACTTGGGATTGCCGGGTTGCGATTCTTCGCGCGATGCGATCGGCACGAACAGCGTCCCGTTGTAAAGCGAAGGCGAACCGGTGATGCGAGTGATCGGATGATCGTCCACTCTGGTTCGCCACAGCTGCTTCCCGGTTCTGGCATTTACGGCGTAGGCGTTCGTTTCCAAATCGCCAAAGAATACAGCCAGCCTACCGCCCGGACCCTTGCCGATCGTGACCGCGCCGCGCACGCCCGCCAGGGCTTCGAACATCCAATGAATGCAGCCTGTTTTGGCATCCAGAGAATAGACGTTTCCCGCGACGCTGCCCACATACAGGCGGCCGCCGACAACCACAGGTTGTGAGCTTGCCGTGGACTCGCCGGGAAAACCAAAAGCCCATATCAACTTGAGGCGCGGGACGTCTTGCGCGGACAGCCCCGCCGCGGGTTGAAAGCGCATGTTTGATGTCGTGACTCCCCATCCATTCCAGGCGGGCCCATCCAGAGAATCGCGAAACGTGCTTTCGGAATTGCTGCAGAATGCGCTTCTCGGAATCGGATTCGGCGGAAGATTGCTGAAACGTTTTTCGGATAGAAATTCCGCGAGCAATCGCTTTTCCGCAAGGCTCAACTGTGCGGCCTGCCGCGCCATAGCCCCTTTATCAAGCGCCGTGAATATCTGTTCCGGCGACATCTGCCGCAGGACATCGCGACCGGGGCCCCGGCCATCGGCGCCAGCATCATGACACGTGGCGCAATTGGTCTTGAATACGTCCGTCGCCACTTTCGCGTTGTCTTGGGCATAAACGGTCGCCGATGCACAAACAGTCGCCAAGCAAATCGTCGGCAAGTAGGAGAGATGTTTCATGGCGGATTTCTAGCGAGGCTTCACATCATACGTGAATGCGACAGCCCCGTGCGGATGTTCCTTGGAAACATCCTGCGGCAGGAACGACCAGACGTAATCCACCTTCGTATTTTGCGGCGAAACACTCACGCGCAGGTGACCCGACGCCGGAAGATAATCACCCGATTTGTAATACGGCCGGAAGTCCGTCTGCTCTTTGCCGTTGTTTGGATTGGCGGGATTTGGAACTTCCTGATAAACGATGCCGTCCTTGGCCTGACGCACGAAGATGTGGTCGTGCCCTTGAAAAAACACGGAGACGCCGTACTTGACCATCAGCTGATGCACGGGCAGTTCCCAACCCGGACGTTTCTTGTCGAATTCCCACTCGCCTTTGGCGTTCCTGCCGCCCCACTCGTAGAGATCCGCCATTTCGACGGCGCCGCGGCCGGTTCCCAAAACGTGATGCGAGAAAATGAACTTGTACTTCGCTTTGCTCTGCTGCAGAGTCTGTTGCAGCCAACGATATTGTTCCTCGCCGAGCGTGATGCGCCATTGGTCTCTGCCGCCGTCGCCGGCCCCGTCGGGATCACCCTGAAATCCTCCCTTTTTGTTGTTGCCCCCGCCACCTTTTTTGCCACCATTCTTGCCGCCGCCCGCCGGTGTCGCATCGCTCTCGGCCGCTTCGCTGCCCTTGACACCAGACTCCGGCAGGAAACCTGGCCCGATCAGATCCGGAGAGTGCCAGTAGGGATCGATGGTCACGAACAAAGCATCGCCCCAGGTCCAGGCATAGTAGTCGCGGATAAGTCCGACAAATTCCACATTCTCCTTATCGCCGGTGTAAAATCCATCGGGCGCAGGCTGCGAGAAGTAGCGATTGCGCGCGTTGGCCGCCCAGATGGCCGGATTATTGGGCGTGCCGTCCAATAGATAGCGTTGCGCTTGTTCGTGGCTACCGTTGACCAGGAAAATCGGCGCGGAAGTCCCGCTCTCGCCCATGTAGGGGCGCTGGTTAATATAAACCTGATTCACTTTTTCGGCTGTAATCTTTCCCTGAATGCCGCGGTCGATGCTGAAATCGTCGCCGAGCGATACGAAGAAATCGGGACGATCCTTCTTTACGTTTTCCATCGTGCGAGCATACAACTCCGCGATGAACATTCTGCCGTTGCGCTCCGGGTGCGAATCCGCCTGCACGTCGAAAATGAAATTGCTGCCCGCCGGACGCGCCGTGTGAAAACTATATTCGTCGCTGGCCGCGTACGCCTTGCCGCCTGGCTCGCGGTGACGCAAGCGATAGTAGTAGGCCTTGTTGGCCGCGAGTTTATCCACCTCAACCTGCAGGGGAACCTTGCCCTTGGATTTCAACACGCCCGTTTTGCCGGAATATTTTCCCGGTGCGGTTCCGTATTCCACGTAGGCTTCGAGATCGTTGGGCGCGAGCACATTTACTCCGATGGAATGATCGGTGGGACGGCTGAGCACCTGGGTCACTGCCGACACGGTTGTGCCCTCGGTCGTTTCCTGTTGCGCTTGGTAGGCGCCAGATAAGCTCGCCCACAGGCCCACGCTCAGGATCGTGGCCCCCATAAGGCGCCACTGCATTGGAGTCACGGTCATTGTTCCTCTTTCGGCCTCTTTTGTGCCGCAAACGCGTGTCACACGAAGGCCAGTCACTCGCTATTGTGAATCAGCTAAATTATGAACCTGTTCCTTTAAGATTCGGTAAAGGCCGAGTATCGGTAAAGCCGACTTGCCTGCACATTGGCGCAACAAATGCCTAAGCGGTCCACGAAATCTTAATAATTGCGCGGTAGCATCGACCAAAAGGGACGAGACAGAAGGGGAGAACGAGAACATGTTCAACAAACGAAATCTGGCCCGCGCGGCTGGTCTTGCGTTCGCCGGAGCTTGCGCGACGTACATGGGCGCGCAAGTGGCGAAGGTCGCGGTCGATCCCAAGGACACCAAGCAGTTTCCTTATAAGGAAGCCGCAGACCCCTCGAAAGTAATCGAATCGTTCGTCTCCGGCAGCAATCTCGGCGTCAGTGAAGCGGCGCCCGACAATTTGCAGGACGCCTCGCAGCTCGCCAACGGGAACAAGAAAAAGGGCAACAACGGCACCGGCCAGGGTGGCGGCAGAATCCCGCTCGGGACGCACGATTCCGCTTTCTCCGCAATAGAGATGCTCGGTCGCCCCACCGATACGGCCATCACCGTGAACGCCGAGCCGCGCAAAGACGTCGAAGTCTTCTACGAATATGGCACCAAACCCGGCACATATACCGGACGGACGGAGATCCTGAAGCATCCGGCGAACAATCCTTTTAATGTGTTGATCGATCAGCTCAAGCCGAATACGCAGTACTTCTATCGGATGCGCTACCGCGAAGGAACCACCGGCGAGTTTCAGGCACGCAACGAATTCAGCTTCCACACGCAGCGCGCGCCCGGCAGCACGTTCAAGTTCGTACTGCAGTTCGATCCGCATCTCGCCGGTGCGAATGTTGCGGAGCCCTAACAACTTACACTGAAGAAGATGGCGGCGGATCATGCCGACTTCATGCTCGACCTGGGCGACAACTTTCAGATTGATCGCCTGAAGCCAGTGACGAAAGCCGGCGTCGATGATCGTGTGAAACTTCTGCGTTCCTACTACGACATCGTCAATCACTCGACACCGTTGTTCATGGCTCTCGGCAATCACGAAGGCGAATGGGGCCAGCGCCTAGACGGCACGCCGAACAATATGGCTGTGCTGGATACGATCGCGCGCAAGCTCTACATCCCGAATCCGGAGCCGAACAAGTTCTACACGGGCGGCAACATTCCGGAACAGTTCGTGGGCCTGCGCCAGTCTTACTATTCGTTCGTCTGGGGCGACGCGCAGTTCTTCATCCTAGATCCCTACTGGTATCGTCCTGCGAATGGTGAAATGGACGGCGATTGGTGGACCACGCTCGGCAAGGAACAATACACGTGGTTCCGCAGAGAGCTCGAAGCAAGCAAGTCCACTTACAAATTCGTCTTTTCGCACAACCTGATCGGTGGACTCGATATGCACGGCAAGATGCGCGGCGGCATCGAAACCGTGAAGTACACGGAAATGGGCGGCTACAACTACGACGGCACCTACGGCTTCGACAAAGCGCGTCCCGGCTGGGGCGTGCCCTTGCATCCGCTGCTGGTCGCCAATAACGCAACCGCGTGGTTCCACGGGCACGATCATCTTTACGTGCATCAGGAACTGAACGGCGTGACCTATCAGGAAGGGCCCATGCCTGCGCGCTCCGGCTTGTTTGACGCCGCGCCGACCTCGAAGGAATATAACTATCTGCACGGCACGGTCGTCAACGGCAGCGGCTACATCCGCGTCACGGTCGGTCCGGAAGAAGTGAAGGTCGAGTTCGTGCAAACCTACTTGCCGAACGAAGAAGACGCGACCCACAAAGACGGAATGGTTGCGGATTCCTACACCATCAAGGCCAAAAAGAACCTCGCGAAGCGGTAGGATCACGTCGACGACATCGCCACCCGGAGACACGTCCGGGTGGCTTTCTCCGGTGCGCGCCGTAGGCGGCATGGGTCTTGCCGTTCACCAGCATCGCGTCTACGTTTTAGGATTCTGCTGCCACCCGCTCACCAATTCCAAATAATGAGATGGTCCAATTGATGTAGATGAAGTTTCTCGCGCTCGGTGTTTCGCTTTACACTCTGACTGTATTCGCATTTGCCGCCGCTCCAACTGTTTCGTCCGTCAGCCCCAACTCGGGGCCGTCCACAGGTGGGACGCCGATCACCATCACCGGCACTGGATTCACTGGCGCCACCGATGTCACGGTCGGCGGAAACTCCCTGGGAACGGGCGGCTATCTGGTGGTCAGTCCGACCACCATCACTTTGTCGACGCCTGCCGGCGTTGTTGGACCTGCGAGCGTTATCGTCACGACGCCCGGCGGCAGTAATCCCGCGAACACGCTGTTCACTTATCTGCCCGCTCCTCCGAGCGTCGGCGGGATCACCCCCAATACGGGCTCCACGGCGGGCGGCACAAAAGTGACCATCGTAGGCTCTGGATTCACAGGAGCCACGGCGGTAACGATTGGCGGCGTTCCCGCCACGGGGATTTCAGCCAAGAACGATACGCAGATTACCGTGACGACGGGCCCAGGGACCGCGGGTAACTCGAGCGTGGCTGTGACCACTCCGAACGGTACCAGCTATCCGAACAAGCTCTTCACGTACATCGCGCCGGGAGCCATCCTTTATACGCAGATCCTGGGGCAGCCCACGGATCACAATGCCACCATCAATATTCAATCAAACGCAGCTCTCGACATTTCGTATCGCTATGGAACAGGTCCTGGGGTCTACAGCGGAACTACGGGCATTGTTTCCGCGGCCGCCGATCCCTACACCGCCGGTGCCTACGTTGCGCAATCGGTGTTGAGCGGTCTGCAGCCTGACACGGCCTACTACTATCAGATTCAATATCGCTTGTCCGGCTCTGGTGCGACGTTCACCGCGGGAGCCGAGCGCTCCTTCCATACGCAGCGCCTCCCAGGAAGTACGTTCGTCTTCACTGTCCAGGGCGATTCGCACCCCGAGCGCACACTGAAGATGTTCCATTCGGATCTGTACAACAAGACCCTTTCCGCCGCAGCCGCCGAGAATCCCGATTTCCACATCACCAGTGGCGACGACTTCAGCGTCGACACCATCGCGCTGCCTTACACGCAACCTGCCGTCTCGGCGCGCTACACATTACAGCTGCCCTACTTCAATTTGCTGAACACCTCCGCGCTGTTTCTTGGCACCGGAAATCACGAGGAAACTTCGCTATTCAATTACAATTTGCCCGCCGACCCGACGAACAATTCGAATCAGGTGGCCACATGGGCGCAAAACGCCCGGAACTTGTACTATGCCTCACCCGGCCCGAACGATCCCATTACCGGCACTTTCTACACCGGCAATCAAACCCAACTGCCGAACATCAACGGATACCTGCGCGATTACTATGCGTGGACATGGGGCGATGCGCTCTTCGTCGTCATCGATCCGTATTGGGGTTCTCCCGCGATGGTCGATACTCCTCTCGGCGCGAACAGTTCCGGCACCCCTAAACAGAGCAACGAATGGGCGAAATCCCACGGCAATGCGCAATACCAATGGCTGGCGCAGACCTTGCAAAACAGCAAAGCAAAGTGGAAATTCGTGTTTGCGCATCACGTCATGGGGACCGGGCGCGGAGGTGTGGAAGTTGCACCCCTCTATGAATGGGGCGGCAGCAATGCTAACGGCACGCCTGGCTTCGCGGCCAATCGGCAACCGTTCAACGACGGCACCTCGAACTACTCCTGGCCTGAACCCATTCACAAGCTCCTGGTAGACAACAACGTCACCATCTTTTTCGGAGCGCACGATCACATCTACGTACATCAGCAACTGGATGGCGTTCATTATCAAGCCTTGCCGAATCCCGGGGACAACACATACACCGCATTCAACGCCGACGCCTATACTCAACCTGCGCAGTCGCTCTATCCAGACGCCGGTTACGTGAAGGTAACCGTCGCGTCCACCGGCGTCAAAGTGGATTACGTTCGCGAATTCCTTCCGCAGGATGAAACGGCCACGCTGAAGAGCGGCATGATTCAGGATTCCTACACCATCGGCGCTGTGGTGACTCCGCCACCCACCTGCACGTATGCGCTCAACCTGAGCGGCGCAGGATATGGCGAAACGGGGGGGGCGGGAACGATCGCTGTGACCACCGGAGCGGGATGCGCATGGAGCGTGACAGGAGTTCCATCGTGGGTGACGCTATCGAGCGGCGCAAGCGGGACAGGCAGTGGAACCGTGAGCTATCAAGTGACGGCGAACGCGGGGGCGACGCGTTCGGCATCCATGACCGTTGCGGGTGTGGTGTTCAACATCGAACAAACGGCCGCGGCAGGAGCGATCTCGGGACTCGTGCCCGTGGGGTCGCTCGCGCAAGTGAACGCGCAAGGCGGATGGGGATTCGAACTGGATGCGGTGAACGTCGGCACGACGCCGGCCATCGCGCGCGTCAGCTTCACGGATCCGAGCGGCAACGCATTGCCGTTGCCTTTGACGTTTCCACAAACATCGCCTTCGCAACAAACGACGTCCGCAGGAGTAGAACTCGCGTCGACGCTCGATCGCACAATCAATCCAAACGCGCGCGTGGTGATCACGAGCACGGGATCTGCAACGGCGCCGACGCTGCTTGGTTCGGGACAACTGCTCAGCAACGGCAGTGTGAGCGGCTTCGGGATCTTCAGCTATCCGGCTTTGCAGTGGAATGCGGTGGTGCCGCTCGAAACGCGTAACGCGAGTGCGTACTATCTGCCCTTCGATAACACAGGCGTGTTGCACACGGGCGTGGCGCTGTCGAACATTACGGTATCTGCGGTGAGCATTCAAGTGGCGATCCTCAACGATGCCGGCACGCAGATCCGCACGGATACGATCCTTCTTCCGGCGCAAGGCTATCGGCAGTTCTTGCTCGACACGCAGTACACGCAAACGGCGGGGCTGCGCGGCAGTGTGCAGTTCACCACGGCGTCTCCAGGGCAGATCAGCGTGCTCGGTGTGCGCGCGAACGGTGCCGCGTTGACTACGCTGCCGGTGTTGTCGAACGTGGATCCGGCAGGCGGGTCGATCTCTGACGTCACGTACAACGGTGGCTTCACCAGCACGTTTTATCTCGTCAACACGGGGAGTTCTGCGGCATCGTTCACGCTGAGCTTTTTCGATCAGAACGGGAATCCGGTGAACGTGCCGCTCGTGTTACCGCAAACCGGTGTAACTCAAACGACGACGGCACTGACGCAAACGCTGGCCGCCGGACAGATGCTGGAGGTTGCCACGCAAGCGAATGATGTGGCGCCGAACATCTCTGGATCGGCACAACTCACGAGCACGGGCAACGTGAGCGGCTTCGAAATCTTCCGCTGGAACGCGTACGCGCAAGAGGCATCGGTGCCGCTCGAAACGCGCACGGCTGGAAGGTTTCTGTTAGTGTTCGATAACACGAGCCCGCTGAACACCGGAGTCTCGTTAACGAACGCAAGCGCGTCGCCCGCAATCATCCCGACGGCGATTTATGACGATCAAGGCAACGTGCTGCAAACCGCCACCGTCACGCTCCCGGGACGCGGACAACAAGTGTTCATGTTGCCGGCAAATTATCCGATCACCGCAGGCAAGCGCGGCATGGTACAGTTTTCCGTACCGTCCTCGGGACCTATCAGCATGATCGGCATCCGCACCAGCGGAACGACGTTAACTACGGTTCCGATATTGACCAGCACGAGCTCTGGACCCGTGATTACGGGAACGCCTCCCGGTGCGCCAACCAACGTGAGCGCGACGGCGGGCAATACAACCGCGAGCATCTTGTTCACCGCTCCGTCCTCGAACGGCGGATCGGCGATCATAAATTACTTCGCGACGTGCACGGGCGGGGGAGCGACCTTTACGGGTGTGGGAACCGCAAGCCCCGTTCTGGTTACGGGACTGGCTAATGGAACTTTGTATTCCTGCACGGTGGTGGCCGTAAACGCTGCCGGAACGGGTAGTGCCTCTGCGAGTGTTTCGGTAGCCCCCACGGGGACGACCGCAAGCGGATCCTTCGCGTTGACCAGCGCAGCGGGATTCAACAACGGGGCGATGCCTGCTGCTTATACTTGCGATGGCACTGGTTCGACGCTGCCACTGGCTTGGTCCGGCGCACCGGCAGGCACGGCGGAGTACGCGATTTTGTTGAGCACGATTCCGGCTCCCGGTCAGCTGAAGTACGACTGGGTTCTGTATCACATCCCAGGAACCACAACGAGCCTTGCGCAGGATAGCTTCCTCGTGGGGACGGTTGGCGTGGGCGATGATGGGCCGGGTGCTACCTACGATCCGCCATGCTCTTCGGGCCCCGGCGCGAAACTCTATACCATCACGATTTACGCTCTTTCATCTGCGCCAACGTTTAGCGTGCCCGCGAATCAAGTGACCGGAGCAATGGTCGCGACGGCGATCGCACCGCTGACGCTCGGAACAGCGCAGTTAAATTTGAGCTATACGCGCTATCCGGCAGCGACCGGCAACAATCCGCAGTCGCCCGGATATAGCAACAATTGCCTGTATATTCGTTTTTCTCTCCAGGCTGCGAAGGACGGAACGACATCGATTGGCTGCGACGGAACCTACGCGTACGTGAGTTCGCTTGGCTTGCCGATCGGCAATGTTTCCGACACCATGATGACGGGCATCACATCGACGAACTTGCAAGTCCCAACGCCAACGGATTTCCTGGGCGCGCACGGCTGGAAGATTCCGATGAACGCCGTTTACACGCCCAATAGCGCGACGCCCGTTCCATCGGGACCGATCGGAGTCGCGATCAACGGCGTGCCGATCTTTAACCCGTGCGTGCAGAATGGCTGCAACGCGATCACGGGCGATACGAAGGCTCTCGGTCAACTTGATGTTTGCAACGGCCATGCCGGGCGCGCCGACGATTATCATTACCACGCGGCGCCGAATTGCCTCATGACCGAACAACCGAACAGTAACTATTGGAATACGCATCCCATCGGCTGGTTGCTGGATGGCTTCGCACTGTTCGGATACCAAAATGCGGATGGCAGCGCTCCGGTGAAAGATAGCTGCGGTATTGCGCCGGTGAGTGGACAACCAGCGACGCTTGGAGGCAGCGCCTATCCGTATACTTACGCGTATCACGTGCAGGACACGTTCCCCTACATCACGAACAATTGCGTGAGCGGCGTGCCGAGCCCCGATTTGCCGAATCAGGGGAGCAAGTACAACCCGATGCGCCAGCCTCCCGTGACTCCGTTCAACAATACGAACATGACGCTGACGACGGATCCAACGGATGGATACCAAGTGCTGCAATTCAGCTCGGCGAATCCGTTCGTAACCACGGATAACGGTCAGGATGGTTTTCCGAATCCGCCAGGTACGTATAAGATCCGTTATACGGAATTGTTTGGCACTGCGCTCCAGGCTCAGTTGGCGCAAAGCAAAAACGCAGGAGCTACGGCATGCTGGACTTTCCAATTTACGGACGTCAACGGCAATAATACGGAACCCAGTGTGGTGTATTGCAAGAAAAATCCACAATAGGTTTAGATGCGACGCATACGTTGTCTATTTACGCGCTGTCTATTTACGCGATGCGCTTGGGGACTGCTTGCAGCCCTCGCCCCGATCGCGGCTGCGCACGACCTGGCGGACAATCGTGCGCAATTAGTTTTGCGCGACAAGACACATCTCACGGTGACGTTCTACATCGCGTATCCGGATGCGCTGCAACTAGCGCTGTCTCCGAAGCGGAGTCCGCAAGAATTTCTGGTCACGTATTCGGCCATGAGAGTCGAAGATCTGCAAAAGGAGCTTCTGCGAGCGCAGGCGAAGTTTCAAGCGGGGACGCATATTTACATTGGTCCGGGGCAGGAACTTGTGCTCACAAACTGGGTGTGGCCGCAGGCCAGTCAAGTGCGCACGCTGCTGCAGCAGAGGCTGATGCAGGCGTTGGTCGATCCTAAGAACTACGGCCACGACACGCCGCTCGAAATGCATGCTGAAGGGATTGCTCCGCGGGAAGTCACTTCCGTTCAGGTGCAGTTTCCGGAGGAATTTCAGAAGGTGCTAGTAGTCGCCTTTAGGCCCACGCAATTGTGGACGGAGCCCAAATCTATATCTCCATCAATCAAGTTCTGACAACGGCCCAGACCGACTCGTTCCTGAGCTATTGTGCAGGCCCGATCCTATGGCGGCGATGAAAGGGAACGGAGCATGTTCACAGCGTCGCAGCGCCTGTTTTACCCCCAAGAAAACCGAGCTAAGAGCAGATTAGCGAGATCATTGGAAAGACCGAAAACCCGTGAAACAGAATCGACAATTTGGAAGGCAGATTCACAAGTGTGAAGCAAGCGAGCTAAACAGTTGAGCTAGGTGTCCAACTGGGGCGGAAAGTACGATTCATACCCCCCCGCGCGTCCAAACACAAATTTCGTTCGGTAAAATGGATGTGCTCATGGCAGACACTCCGGTAAAAAACGTTGCGCCTCTGGACTTCGAAGCGGGCTTGCGCGAATTGGAAGCGATTGTCAAAGAAATGGAAAGCAGCGAACTGCCGCTGGAGCGCTCTCTCGAACTCTTTGAGAAAGGCACGAAGCTTAGCGAAGCGTGCCGCAAGCAGTTGCTGGTGGCCGAAACGCGCGTCGAGATCCTCATGAAACGTTCCAGCGCAGCCAAGGACGAGGAAAGAATGCAGGCTCGTCCGTTCCGCGACGAAAAACCCTAGCCGCGTTTCAATGATCTAAGCGCAGAGTTCTGCGTGAAGAACATTCTGAATACACGGCATGGTCGGCTAAAATAGTTTTTACTCCTGCGGGTGCAAATCCGTAACGGCAAGGTTATTTCATGACCCTTCACGAATACATGGCGATGCAGCAAAAGACGGTGGACGCCGCGCTGAATCGCTGGGTTCCTCCCGAATCCACGAATCCAGAAACGATTCATCGCGCCATGCGCTATAGTCTGTTCGCCGGCGGCAAGCGCATCCGTCCGTTGCTGGTGATCTCCGCGGCCGATGCCGTTTCCGATGCGCCGGTGGGCGTGGAATCCGCCGCCTGCGCGCTGGAGATGATCCACACGTATTCGTTGATTCACGACGATCTCCCCGCGCTCGATAACGACGATTTGCGCCGCGGCCGCCCAACCTGCCACAAAGTTTTCGGCGAAGCCATGGCCATTCTCGCCGGCGACTCGTTGCTGACCTTGGCGTTCGAAGTCCTCGCGAAACTCGAAGGCGTGAGCGCGGACCGCCGCATCGAACTTGTAAGAGAACTCGCGGTTGCCTCGGGCACGGTCGGCGGCATGATCGGCGGACAGGTCAACGATATCGAAGGGGAAGGGAAGCATCCCACGGCCGAGCTGCTTGAATCCATCCATCGCGCGAAGACCGGAGCGCTGTTGCGTGCCAGCGTTCGGATGGGTGCGATTTACGCGGGCGCCGATGCCGCGCAACTGGCGGCGCTGACGAAATTCGGCGAACATATCGGCCTCGCGTTTCAAATCGTGGACGATATTCTCGATGTGGAGGAATCGTCTGAGGCTCTCGGCAAGACCGCGGGCAAGGACGCGGCGCAGCATAAGATCACTTTCCCCGCGGTCTACGGCATTGAGCAATCGCGCAAGATGGCAGAAGACGAACGCGTGGCCGCGCACCTCGCGCTGAATATCTTCGACGACCGTGCGACACGATTGCGCGAGCTCGCGGATCTCGTCGTAAAAAGAAAATCGTAAAACGAAATTCGTGATCGTTGCTTTATGAAACCTGCCGCGAAATGAAATCTGCCGCCAAAAGCCGGGTGGACCAGTTATTGGTAGAGCGCGGCTTGGCCTCGTCGCGCGAAAAGGCGCAGGCGCTGATCATCGCGGGTCAAGTCTTAGTCGCGGGACAGAAGTTGCAGAAGCCCGGGCACAGCATCCCGAACGATTCCGTGATCGAAGTCCTGGAACGCATGCCCTACGTGAGTCGTGGCGGGTATAAGTTGGCCGGCGCGCTCGATGCATTTCATCTCGATGTCACCGATTTCTTGTGTCTGGATGTAGGAGCGTCCACCGGAGGATTCACCGATTGCCTGCTGCAGCGCGGGGCCGCGAAGGTGTGGTCCATCGACGTGGGGCACGGCCAACTCGATTGGAAGCTGCGCAACGATCCTCGCGTGGTGGTTCGCGAAAATATCAACGCGAGATTCCTGGCTCCGGAAGATTATCCCGAGCGCTTCGATCTCGCCGTCTGCGACGCGAGTTTTATTTCCGCCACTCAACTGGTGCCCGCGTTTGCGCCCTTGTTGAAACCGACGGGCGAGATGATCGTGCTCGTGAAGCCGCAGTTCGAAGTCGGGCGCGGTGAGGTGGGCAAAGGCGGTATCGTGAAGGAACCGGAATTGCACCAGGCCGCTTGCGATCGTGTGCGCGGAGCCGTTGAAATGCTCGGATTTAAGACGCAGATTGTGGAAAGCCCCATTCAGGGCGCCGAAGGCAATCGGGAGTTTTTACTTTATGCCGCGCGCTAACATCAGCACCGTTGCTATCGTTTCGAAGCCGCGCAGCGACCGTGCCGCCGCCGTAGTGCCGGAGCTGCTGGCGTGGTTGGATGCTCGCAAGATCACCGCGCGTTTAGATCCCGAAACGGCCGCGTATGCAGGTGCAGCGACGTCTATCGCGCGAAACGACGTCGCGGACGGCGCGCAGTTGATGATTGTGCTGGGTGGCGATGGCACGCTGCTATCGGCGGCGCGCGCCGCTGGTGGGCGCGACATTCCGCTCTTTGCCGTGAACCTCGGCAACCTGGGATTTCTAACATCTATTAAAGTGGATGCGCTGTATCCGCAACTCGAACGCGTGCTTGCCGGCGAGTTCCGAACTGAACAGCGCCACATGCTGCATTGCGAATTGTGGAGTGGCGGAAAATGCACGGGCGAATACGAAGCGCTCAATGACGTCGCACTTGCGAAGGCCGAAATCGCACGCATTATCGATCTTGAGGTTCAAATCGACGATCGCTTCATGTGCGTCTACAAGGCCGATGGGTTGATCATCTCCACGCCTACGGGATCCACTGCCTATTCGCTTTCCGCCGGTGGACCTATTGTGATTCCGACCGTCGCTGCATTGTGCGTCACGCCTATTTGTCCGCACATGCTGACGCATCGTCCCGTGATCGTGCCGGAATCGGCCGTCATTAAAGTGACCGCGTTGAGCGATGATCCGACGTATTTCACCGTGGATGGCCAGGTCGGCGAGTTGATGGCGCGCGGCGATCATGTCATCTGCCGTCATTCCACACAAGCGGTCAGCTTGATTCAACCGCCCGACCTGATGTTCTTCGACGTGCTGCGCCAAAAGCTCCAATGGGGCGGGCGATGATGAACGATCCGATGAGTCCCGTGGAGAGATGTACGCGGTGAAGCGGTCGTCACTGACGCTGTGGATCCTCATCGCTCTTGTCGCCGGAGTTGTCTTCGGCGCCGCGTTTCCGGAGTGGGCCCGTCAGATGGGCGTGCTCGGAGCGATTTTTCTGCGGTTGATTAAGTCGATCATCGCGCCGCTTGTGTTTGCGACGTTGGTGACAGGAATCGCTTCCACAGGAAGCGTCAAGGTCATGGGGCGCATCGGCCTCAAAGCCATCGTCTATTTTGAAATCGTCACGACAATTGCTTTGGCCGTAGGACTCGGCGCAGCGAATCTCGTGCGTCCCGGCGACGGCATCGCGCTCAACGCACCGCCTCTGCCGCCGGGGATTGCCGCCGGTGGTGCCAGCCTTCGCGAAATGATCGAGCACGTGTTTCCCACCAGCGTGATCGATGCC
>CAITIX010000088.1 GCA_903892565.1 uncultured Acidobacteriia bacterium | reverse complement strand
GATTCGCTCGATGAGCGCGCGCCCGTCTCGCTCCTCACCATGCACAACGCGAAAGGGCTGGAGTTCCCCGCCGTGTTCATCGCAGGCTTGGAAGAAGGCCTGTTTCCGCATAGCCGGTCGCTCGATTCCGAAAACGCCATGGAAGAAGAACGGCGCCTTTGTTACGTCGGCATGACGCGCGCCGAGCAGAAACTGCACTTGAGTTGGGCACGCTATCGCCGGCGTTTTGGCGGCGGAATGCCCGAAGCGTCAATCGCCTCGCGCTTCCTCAGCGAGGTTCCGAAAGAGCTCATGGACGCGCTGCGCGCGGAGCCTCCGCGCGGCTTTGGCGTGGACCTGACGGCAGAAAGTTGGGAAGTCCGCGAAACTGCCCGCAAAAACCTTTATACTGGTAAGACTTACAACTCGGTTGACAGCATCCGGCAGTTTTTTGATGTCAAGGGGCAGCCGGGGGCGAGTGGAGCACCAGTAGTTCGGAGCAATACGCCTTCGCAAAGCGCGTTGCCCATGGGAGCTCCTCGGGGGATTCCACAAACCGGTGGAGTTCCGCAAACGGGAAATCGACCGGCAGCACCGGGTTTTAATACGGGGCTGAATACGGGTTTGAATAAAGGGCTGAATACGGGATCCAGCGCGGGTGTGAATCCGCCAAGGATGCCGGGATCGATGCCCCCCGGTGTGAAAAAGGCCAGGAAATTTGGCCCGGGCTCGACCGTGGAGCACGCGAAGTATGGACGGGGTACGGTGTTGCGCCTGGAAGGTACGGGCGAAGACACCAAGATCACGGTTAGCTTTCCGGGCTTCGGCCTGAAGAAGCTGATCGCAAAATACGCAGGAATCAAGGTTGAATGAACACTAAAAAAGTTACCGACAAAGTAGAACGCAAGAAGCTGAAGCGCACCGCGCGTAAGAAAGCAGAGCCGGTGAAACCGCGCGCGGCCGATGTGGCGCGTGGATCGCAAAAGCGCAAAGTGAAGAAGCTTGTGAAGGGTCAACGTAAGCGCTAACCGCGTTCGCGTTGCCGGAACAACGCCTTATTGAAGAAGCTCGGGGAAGACATTGCTCCTCCCCGGGCTTTGTTCTGTTTGGCGGCTTGCCACATTCAATACCGCATAACAAGCCCTCGTAACAAGTCCGCGCAACAACATGGACGATCACTCCTACATGGCGATGGCGCTCGCTCTCGCGCGCGAGGCGGAAGATACGGGCGAAGTGCCCGTGGGGGCCGTTGTCGTTCTCCACGATCGCGTCATTGGCCGTGGACGCAATTCTCCTATTGAGCGCAGCGATCCCACCGCGCATGCCGAAATCCTGGCGCTGCGCGAAGCTTCCGCCGCGATCGGGAATTATCGGCTCGAAGGCGCGACGCTCTACGTGACGCTGGAGCCGTGTGTGATGTGCGCCGGCGCGCTCGTAACCGCTCGCATCCACCGACTAGTTTTCGGCGCGCGCGATCTGCGCTTCGGCGGCGTCCGCAGCAAATTTCAGCTCGCGGATTCCGAACTCCTCAACCATCGCCTCAGCATTGAAGAAGGCGTCCTGGGAGCCGAGTGTGCCGAGCTGATGCAGAAGTTTTTCGGTTCACGGCGCTAAAGCCTTTTATGCAACATGCTCCCGCAACAACATCCGCCCCGCCCTCTGTCGGCATCCCGTGCCGCACTGTTATCCTTAAAAGTTAATGCCTAGAGTTCGCTTTGCTCCCTCGCCGACAGGCTATTTGCACATCGGCAGTGCGAGAACCTTCATCTTCAATTGGCTATACGCCCGTCACAACAACGGGACCATGATCCTGCGTATTGACGACACCGATATCGAGCGCAACACGCAGACTTCGCTCGACTCGATTTTCGACGGCCTGAAGTGGCTTGACCTCGCATGGGACGAATTCTATCGCCAGTCCGATCGGCTGGACCTACACAAGCAAGCCGCCGAAGAGATCCTCGCGCGAGGTGCGGCCTACCGCGATTTCACGCCCATGTCGACCGAGGCCGAAGACAAATCGCATGGCGACGCCCCATGGCTCTTTTTCCCAGAAATGCGTAACATGCCGCGCGAAGAGAGTGATCGCCGCGCCGCCGCCGGCGAGCCGTTCGTGCTGCGCTTCCGTGTTCCCCGCGAGAATCGTGCGTCGGTCGAGTTCAAAGACATCGTCTACGGCGAGCAAAGCAAGGCGACGGCCGACATCGAGGATTTCGCGCTCCTGCGCAGCAACGGCCAGCCCACCTATCACATGGCATCCTGCGCGGATGATGTCGCCATGAAGATCAGTCACGTGATTCGCGGCCAGGATCACCTGACGAACACCTTCAAGCACGTGTTGATTTTCGAGGCGCTCGGATCGGAACCGCCGCACTTCGCGCATCTGCCGCTCTTGATCGCTCCCGACGGTGCGAAGCTTTCCAAGCGCAAGCACGGCCCTGTGGTGAGCGTCACCACCTATCGCGATGGCGGATTTTTGGCGCAGAGTTACGTCAACTTCCTTTGCCTGCTGGGATGGTCCCCGAAGAACGACCGCGAAGTGATGACGCGCGAAGAGTTGGTCGAGCTCTTCACGCTCGAGGGCGTGAATCGTTCGAACGCGACGGTGAACTTCACCGAAGAGGATCCTTTCGATCCAAAAGCCGTGTGGCTGAACGCCGAAAATATTCGCACGCTGCCGCTTGAGGATCTCGCAAAGCAGTTAGTGCCGTTCGCGCAAGCCGCAGGCTTCGTCGGAGCCGATGAAGCGCGCCTGTTACAAATTGCCCCGCTGATTCGCGAACGCATCCGCACATTGCGAGAGATCGCCACCACGGCGGATTTCTTCTTTGCCGAAGAGTTGCCGCCCTACGATGTGAACGAGTTGATCCCGCAGAAGGGCGACTTGGCGATGGCCGGAACGGCGTTGCACAAAGCGCACCAGATTCTGCAATCGGCGGAATTTTCGCACGATGGCTTGGAAGCGGCGCTGAAAGCCGGAGCGTCGGATTTAAAGGTAAAAGCTGGGCAGATGTTCCAGCCGATCCGCGTGGCCGTGTGCGGACGCAAAGTAGCGCCGCCGTTGTTTGAAACGCTCGTCGTATTGGGACGCGAAACAGCGCTGCATCGCATCACACAAGCCTTGGCCATGTTGCAAATGGCTCCGCCCGCAGGAAATGAATCATGAGTGAACCGACCGCAACACCGTCCAATTTTATTCGCGACATTATTCTCGACGACCTGAAGACAAATAAGTACGAAGGTCGCGTCCACACGCGTTTTCCTCCCGAACCGAACGGCTATCTGCACGTCGGCCACGCGAAATCCATCTGCATCAATTTCGGACTCGCGGCGGAATTCGGCGGACTGTGCAACTTGCGCTTCGACGACACGAACCCGGAAAAGGAAGACACCGAGTACGTCGAGTCGATCATCGAAGACGTCAAATGGCTGGGCGGAAATTTCGGAGACCGGTTGTACTACGCGTCCGACTATTTCGGCCAGATCTACGATTGGGCGCTGCAGTTGATTCGCGCGGGCAAAGCCTACGTCTGCGACTTAACCGGAGATCAGGTGCGCGCGCAGCGCGGGACAACCACTGAACCCGGCCAAAATAGTCCGTATCGCGATCGCTCGGTGGAAGAAAACCTCGATCTCTTCCAGCGCATGAAGAATGGCGAGTTTCCCGACGGAAGCCGCACACTACGCGCCAAGATCGACATGGCCTCGAGCAACTTCAACCTGCGCGATCCCATTCTCTATCGCATCTTGCACGCTGAGCATCACCGCACGGGCAAGGAGTGGTGCATCTATCCGATGTACGATTTCGCGCACGGCCAGTGCGACTCCATCGAGCGCATCACGCATTCGATTTGCACGCTGGAATTCGAAGACCATCGTCCGCTGTACGATTGGTTCCTCGATCAGCTCGGGATTTATCATCCGCAGCAGATTGAGTTCGATCGCCTCAATCTCACCTATACGATGATGAGCAAGCGCCGCCTGCTGAAGCTCGTGCAGGACGGCCACGTCACCGACTGGGACGATCCGCGCATGCCTACGATTTCCGGTATGCGTCGGCGTGGCTACACTCCCGAGGGTCTGCGCAATTTTGCCGCGCGCCAAGGCGTTTCCAAAACGCCCGGCATCACGGAACTGTCGCAACTGGAATATTTCATCCGCGAAGATCTGAACCGTCGCGCACTGCGTGTGATGGGCGTACTGCGCCCCCTCAAGCTGGTGATCGATAACTATCCGGACGATCTGGTGGAGCAGATGCAGGCCGTCAACAATCCGGAAGATCCCGGTGATGGCACACGCGATGTTCCGTTTTCGAAAGTCCTCTACATTGAGCAGGACGATTTCCGCGAGGATCCGCCCAAGCAGTTCTATCGCCTGTCGCCGGGCCGCGAAGTGCGCCTGCGCTACGGCTACTTCGTCACGTGTACCAGCGTCGTGAAGAATGACGCCGGAGAAGTGATCGAGGTGCATTGCACCTACGATCCTGCAACCCGCGGCGGCGATTCTCCTGATGGACGCAAGGTGAAGTCAACCATCCACTGGGTATCGGCGGCACATGCGATTGATGCCGAAGTTCGGTTGTACGAAACGCTCTTCACGAAAGAAGATCCGAACGACGTGGAAGAAGGCCAAGAGTTCACGGTCAACTTGAATCCGAAATCGTTGGAAGTCGTGCCCGGCAAGATCGAACCCAGCGTGAAGGACGCGCCCGCCCTCACGCGCTATCAGTTCGAGCGGCTCGGGTACTTCTGCGTCGACAAGGATTCCACGGCAGATCGAATCGTTTTCAACCGCACCGTGACGCTCAAGGACGCTTGGGCAAAGATCGAAAAGAAGTCGAAATAAAGCAATGATCATTCTTGGTTTAGGCGGATTACTGAGCGACGCGGCGTGCGCGCTCTTGAAAGACGGAGTCATCGTCGCGGCCGTAGAGCAATCGAAGCTCATGCGCGGCGCGCGTCCCGGAGAGATCCCGCAGGCGGCTATCGACGAATGCCTGCGGATCGCAAAGCTCTCTCGCGAACAAGTCGATTGCGTCGCGCTGGTCCGCCCCTTTGCCACGGGTCCCGAAGCGCACATGCATCTGGCATTGCGCGGACAGTTTCCGCGAACGGAAGTTGTCGTGCTGGAGCATCACCTGGGCCACGCTGCTGCGGCCTATTACGCATCACCCTTCCAGAACGCGACGGTTCTCACGTTGGATCATGCGGGGGATTTTCGTTGCGGCACCCGCTGGAGCGCATCGGAAACGTCGCTGGAACTGCAGCAGGAATGGCACTACCCCGACTCGCTCGGACGTTTGTACGGCGCGGTGACGGAACTCTTGGGCTTCCACGCGCGAGCGGACGAGCACAAGGTCCAGTGGCTTTCCACGTTCGGCGACGATCGCTTTGTATCGCTGTTTCGCGAGATTGTATCGGTCACATCAAAGACCGAAGCAAAGATCGATGAGTCCTTCTTCGATGCGGCGCGCACCACGCGCGGCGGCTTCAGCGCGAAGCTATTTGAAAAGCTTGGAATCCCGGATGGCGCCCCCATTCCGGAAGCCATGGCGTCGTCGCTCGCTCGGGGATTGCAAACCGTAGTAGAAGAGACGGTGATCGAGTTGGCAGGCGAGGGCGAAAATCTGTGCCTGGGCGGCGGTCTCTTTTTGAACGCGTTGCTCGTAGCATCGCTCGAGCGCTGCGGCAAGTGGAAAAACGTATTCGTACAGGGCGCGGCTGGTAATGCGGGCTCAGCCATCGGTGCTGCTTCTTACGCATGGCACGTAAAGAGCGGACAGCCGCGAAACACGGAAAAACCATCGACCCTGCTTCTGGGCCCCCGTTACGAACAGGAAGAAATCAAGAGAGTGCTTGAAAACTGTAAGCTGAGTTTTCGCTATCTGCGTTCCTCGGACGAATTGCTCTCGACCGCTGTGAAGTTTCTGGGCGAACGCAAGATCATCGCCTGGATGCAGGGGCGCATGGAGTTTGGATCGCGCGCGCTCGGAAATCGCAGCATTCTGGCGTCGCCCCTGGATCCGTACTCCACCGAGAATCTCAACGTATTCATTAAGCACCGCGAGCCGTTCCGCAAGTTCGCCGCATCGGTTCCTGCGGAGTTAGCTGCGGAATACTTCGAAACAGGTCCCAATGCGCGCAATCTGGCGACGGTTGGCCGCGTGAAAGCGGCGCATCAAAAGACGTTCGCGTCGGCGATTTTGGGCGAGGACATGGTGCGCGTTCACACGGTGTCGGAATCCGAAAATCCGCTCTTTCACCGCCTGCTGCACGAAGCGGGTCGCGTCACGGGACTGCCCGTGCTCTACAACACCAGCTTCAATCTCTTCGGCGATCCCCTGGTTTCGACACCGCGCGATGCCGTAAGGAGCTTCTACTCCTCCGGCATCGACGCGTTATTCGCAGGACACTTTGTCGTCGAAAAATAGCGCAGAAAAATAGCGCAGAAAATAACTTAGCCGCGCCCCTTCGCCGCAGCCACCGGTGCCGGTGCTGCAGCAGCAGGCGGAGGAGCAACTGGAGCAGCCGCCTCGCCCTTCGTCATCCCGAGCGCCTTCCGCAGTTCGATATCCAGCTTCTTGTACGTCTCCGGATGATCCTTCAGGAACTGGCGTGCGTTGTCGCGGCCCTGGCCGATGCGCTCGCCCGCGTAGCTATACCAAGCGCCCGATTTCTCCACGACGTTATGCGCCGCGCCGAGATCGATCAGATCGCCCTCTTTCGAGATGCCCTCGCCGTAGATGATGTCGAACTCGGCTTCGCGGAACGGCGGAGCCATCTTGTTCTTGACGATCTTGATCTTCGTACGATTGCCGACGACGGCATCGCCGTCTTTGATCGCCGCAATGCGACGAATGTCCGCGCGCACGCTCGAGTAAAACTTCAGCGCGCGGCCACCTGTGGTGGTTTCAGGGCTGCCGAACATCACGCCGATTTTTTCGCGAATCTGGTTGATGAAAATCAGGCAGGTGTTGGACTTCGACACAATGCCCGTAAGCTTGCGCATCGCCTGCGACATCAGGCGCGCGTGCACGCCCATGAAACTATCGCCCATTTCGCCGTCGAGTTCGGCCTTGGGGACCAACGCGGCGACGGAATCCACCACGAGCACATCAATAGAGCCAGAAGTGATCAGCGCGTTCGTGATTTCGAGCGCCTGTTCGCCGTAGTCCGGCTGCGAGACCAGGAGATTATCGACGTCCACGCCGAGCTTGCGCGCGTACTCCGGATCGAGCGCGTGTTCGACGTCGATGTACGCGGCCATGCCGCCGAGCTTCTGCGCTTCGGCCACCACCTGCAGCGCGACGGTCGTTTTACCCGAGGATTCCGGTCCAAAGATTTCGGAGATGCGGCCCCGCGGAAAACCGCCAATACCCAGGGCGAAGTCGACGGAAATGGATCCCGAGGAAATCGCGGGAACGGCTACGACGGGCTGGCCTCCCAGGCGAATGACGGAGCCTTTTCCGAACTGCTTTTCAATCTGGCTGAGTGTGGCGCCCAGGGCGCGTGCGCGTTCTTTTTCGTCCATAAGTCCTCGGGCGGA
This sequence comes from uncultured Acidobacteriia bacterium, assembly GCA_903892565.1. GTDB lineage: Bacteria > Acidobacteriota > Terriglobia > Bryobacterales > Bryobacteraceae > Palsa-187. The sequence continues at coordinate 17,269 of CAITIX010000088.1, read as the reverse complement.
ATCCCGCCATCTTCGATATATCTTCCCCTAGGGGGAAGGTTCATTATAGCGCGCAAACTCATCCACGACACAGGATTGATTTCCGAGATTGATTTCTGTGCCGGAGTGGGTGAGACTCCTAAAGAGTGATCCGCATTCGTACCCGTAGCAGAAATGCACGAAGGCGCAATGAGGGATGAGGAGAAGCATGAATCTGTACAGACTTGCGGTGAGAATCGCCGTGGCGCTCGCGATGACGCTGCCCGCGACGGCACAATCGTTGACCGGAGCCATCGACATGCACATGCACGCCGATCCCGACGGCACGCCACGTAACATCGACGCAATCGATCTGGCGAAACTTGCCAAAGCGCGCGGGATGCGCGCGATTGTACTGAAGAATCACTACGAGACAACGGCCTCGCTGGCGTATATTGTGCGCAAGGAAGTGCCGGGGATCGAAGTCTTCGGCGGAATCACGATGGATCTGACCAACGGCGGCGTGAATCCAGCGGCGGTGGAATGGATGGCCAAGATCAAAGGCGGCTATGGAAAGATCGTGTGGATGCCGACGTTCGATGCGGAGTACGTTGTGACAAAGTCGAAGGAGAATCGACCGTTCGCGCGGGTTTCGAAAGACGGCAAACTACTGCCCGAAGTGGAGAAGGTCATCGGTATCATCGCCAAGAACAACATGGTGCTGGAGACGGGGCATGTCTCACCGGCCGAGGTCCTGATGTTGGTGAAGGAAGGCAAACGCCAAGGCGTGAAAAATATTTTAGTGACGCACGCAACCAATGATGCTCCGGGGCTTTCGGCGGAGCAGGTGAAAGAAGTCGCCCAGTTGGGGGCATACTCGGAATTCGTGTGGTCTAACGCCCAGGGAGCAGGACTGGCGAGTTGGATTAAAGCGATTCGAGCGGCTGGTCCCGAGTGGTGCGTGATTTCGAGTGACCTTGGCCGGGCCGACCGTCCGCCGCATCTCGATGGACTGGTGCAGCTGTACAAAATCCTCCAAGACCAGGGATTCACGGACGCGGAAGTGGCGCAGATGTCGAAAACGAATCCCGCAAAGCTTCTGGGTCTAGCGCCCTAGCCTAGTGCCTGAAACGAGCGCCCTAGACTAGCGCCTGAAACGACGAAGGCCGGACCACCCGGCCCGGCCTTTTCACATCTAATAATTATCAGCGCACCGAATGATCAGGCCATTTGCTCTTTGTATTGTGAGACAAGCTGATTCATTTGGTCTTTGAGGTGAAGTTTGTGCTTTTTCAAACGATGTTCTTCGGCTTCATCGTCCATCGTTAAGTGGTCTTTCGCCTCTAAGGCCTCGAGCTGACGGTGAGTATCGGAATGCTCGCTTGCAAGCTTCCTGAAATCCTCGCTCGTCGCCATCAGGTGCGCCTTCAATTCTTCCAGGTTCTCCATGGTTACGCCCTCCTTTAAGGGGTAAAAACGCATTAGCGCAACCTGACCATATCATGAAATAAACTTCATGACAATAGCCGATTCAACGGGACCGTGGTAATAAGATTCGCGTAGGCCAACCCGCTGAAATCCAAGGCTTTCGTAGAGGGCCACCGCCGGTAGATTCGATTCGCGAACTTCCAGAAACCAGGTGTGCGGGCCGCGGACGAGCTCGGTTTCCACCAGTCGATGGGCGATTCCCCGGCGACGGCCGTCGGGCGCAACCGCCAGATTGAGGATCTCGCGTTCGCCGGGTGCGGTCTGCCGACAAAGCAAAAAGCCCGCGATTTTGCCGGCGCTTGAGGCCACCAGGCAGTCGCCTTGCAGATAGTCGGCCGCTTGCCATTGCGAGGCCTCGGGAGCCGCCTTCTGAATCGCAAGGATGGCATCGAGATCTGCCGGAGCGGCAGGGCGGACTTCAATCGTATCGCCGAGCATTTCCCGCAGCATCACTCTTTCGCGAAGCCCGATCGCTCGCCAATCGAAACGTTGTTCGGCGCACAGACGACCGGCGCGAGCGAGATTGGTCCGCAGTGCGGTATCACCCAATAATGTCTCAATGCCCTGCGCAAGATCGGCGGCTTGATCGGCGATCCAAACCTGTTTGCCGTGTTCGAGGCCGAGGCCAGCAACACCGGACGATGTGGAAACGACGGCGCGCTCCATGGCCATGGCCTCCAGCACTTTGACATTCGTTCCGGCGGATTCCAGCGTGGTCACCATCACAACATTTGTTTCGTGATACAGCGGACGAACATCGGACACGAACTCAAGAATGCGAATGCGAGGATCCGCAGGAGGAGGCAGCGTGCCGGTTTGATTGCGCCAGTGCAGCCACGGCTCGGGTCCGGCGACGACGGTGAGTTCGAAATCGCGCACCATGGGAAGAATCTGCTCGGCGAGAAATCGGAATGCCACGATATTCGGAAAGTGGCGAAAAGACCCGATGAACAAAAGCTTCCGCCCGGGAGTTTCCGGCACGGGCTGGAAGCGGCTGAGATCGACGCCGTTCTCAATGACGCGTGCGTGCGGCGCACCGAGCATCTCGCGATCCTTGTCGGACATCACGACGACACGCTTGAATTGTCCGACCGCGCCGCGTTCGTAGCGATGCCAGCGCCACCAGTCCCACCACGCGCCGACGGTCTCCTTGCGCTTCATGACCTGCGCGTAGAGATCGAAGGTGACGTCGTGCTCCACCAGGATGTCGCCGCCGTAGGACGCCAAATACGTGTACTCGGTTTGCAGCAGATCAGTATCACGCTGGGTGAGCAATGCAGCCATCGTGGGCGACCAGTATTCGCCGACCTCCGGTGGTGCGATGGTGGACCACCGGGGCTCGCGATAACGGGGCTTTTCGACTAGCAAGACGCGCGACACAAAATCGAGAACAGGCGGAAGATCGGCATCCGCGATCTTGTTTTCCGTGAAGGCGTAGAGCACGATGTCGAACTCGCGCGCCATTTCGCGCAGCAGATTAAACATCCGCACAGCGCCGCCGTGCGAAAGCGGATAGGGGAAGTAGGGCGTCAGCACAGCGACACTCTTCCGCTTGGGATTTCGAGGCCGCCCCGCAATGTCGCGATGACCGGTCGGCCTCACTGTCTTGTCTTTGCGAAAGGGCCACAGCCACACGGGCCGCAGATAGACGCGATCGAGAGGGACGCCTCGCAAGAACAGCCAGGAGGCAATTGTATTCGTGGCTTTCAGATGATGCCGCTCGAGGCGCTCGTTGTAGGCGAGGATCTTGCGCGGAGCCAGCAGGAACGCTTCCTGGCGCAATTTCAGATAACGCTGGTCACCAGTAAAAAGGACTGCAGCCAGTCCAATGCGATAGGGACGCAGTCTGCGACGAATCTCCGCCGAGGATTCGCTCGCGGAAATTTCGATGTGTTTGCGTCCGGGCTCCAGTGTGCGAAGTTCCTCGCACATCGCGTCGGCCAGACGATCGTCGCCCGAGCGGAAGGCAACCACGACGGCCTCCGGATCTTTGCCGAGCAGACCAAACCACCAGCGCTTTACAAGTTGCTTCACGCAGTGGCCACGCCCTGCGGAGGGACAAACGGAATGCGACGCATCAAGGAAACTGTACCACCGCAATATCGCCGAGCGTTCCCATCTTCGCATCGGCTTTGGAATCGTGACGAACTTCGATCTTGCGCGCCGGCTTCTGCACGCCGCACGCGAATTCGACTTTTCCGGAGTCCGTGAGCGCCATGATTTTGTCGAGATCGCGGATCAGCAAATTCACGGGACGTCCGGTGGCTTGCATGATGGTCAAACGAAGCGGACCGGCGGGGAGGCAATCGACTCTCGTAAGCGAACCGGAAACAGGAGTGCCGCCCGGATCGCCAAAACCGGCCTGCGAAAAAGGCACGGCGTTCGCGACGTTTCCAGCAGTAGCGCCGAGGCGAGTATTTGCGGCGCGTTCGGCGGCGTGAACTTCGGCGGCGGCGTTATCCTTGATGCGCTGCAACTCGCGCGCTTCTTCTTCCCGTTCGAACTTTTGTTGCGCGATGAGAAATGCCGCGCGCTCATCCTGCAAATCGAGTTTGGCTTGATGAATGCGCGCTCGTTCGGCGGCGTTCGGGGCCGCGCGTTCCGCGGCAACCCAAGATTTTTCGGCATCCGCGTAAAGCGTTGCGTCGGACTGCGCCTGGGCGAGCGCTTGCCAGTAATCCGCATTGCGCGGCGCAAGCGCGGCGGCTTTCTTTAGGTCGGCAATTTTCCGAGCCGTCTCGCGTTCCAGCGCGGCCATTTTAAAGTAGGGCTCGGCCCACCGCGGATTGGACGAAGCTGCGGCATCCAGCGATTGCAGCGTGTTTTCGGCCAGCAATGCCCTAGGACTGCCCGCAGAGAACGTGCGGCCTTTCGCGTCGAGTTCCGCAAACAGCGCTTGCACATCGGGCTTGGGAATTTCCTTTTCGATGTAGTCGCGATTCGGGGCGATGGGGCGGCCATTCACGGGAGCAGCCTGGAACTTCCCTGCCCGGAAATACGCCTCAGCGCGCTCGGTGAGCTTGGCGGCGGTCATATCGAACGCGTTGCGCGCAGCCCCGTCTTCTTCGCCCCCTTGCTGCAGGTTGTTGAGATACACGCGGAGCTTTCCTGCATACTCGGGCTGCGTCGCCAGCATTTGGAGCTTGGCCCACACGCGAAAACGGTCGCCCGTAAGCTCGCCGCTGGCGAGCGCCGCTCCCAGCGTCACTCTTGTCGCGCCGGTGACCTGTATGGTCGCCATCAGATCATCCAGCGCGGTTTCGATATCTTGTGGCAAGCGGCTGGAATTGTCCTCGATCAAACGCTGCGTGATGGCGCGCAGAAGGTCGTGTGGCAACTCCGAATCTTTCCCAACGTCGGCGGACCATGCCGAGAACGTCGCCGCTCCGCCATCCACCAAGGGCGCCGGCAATGCGTGCGGCGCGAATTCTTTTTGATTCGCGAAAAGGACCAAGTGAATCGGCCAGATGGTCGTCAACTCGCGTGTCCCAAGTGTTGCGCCGGAGGCTCCGCCGAGCGTCGCGCCGAGCACGAAGCGCAATTGTTCGAGTTGCGTCAGAGCTTCGCGGCCGTGGCGATCTCCCGCGTCGCTAAAGACGTGAAACGGTCCCGAGCGGTACTCGACCCAATCGGCGCCGAAGGCGGGCAGGGCGAGCACGGCGAATAGCACGCAACGCGTCATTCTTTAATTGAGCTCTCTTTGCTAAAACTCTCTCTTTGATCTTAAAGAATATGACGCGCAAAGAAAAACGGCGCTCCGGTTGTCCGAAGCGCCGCCAAGTATTTACTCAGTTCGTTTAGAAGATGAACTTCACGCAGAACTGCGCCTGGAACGGAGTACCGAGCTGCAGATATTGGCATCGAACAATCCATTCCTGCGCTTCAAATGCATGAAGGCGGTCCGAAGCCATCGTCACGCAGGCCTGGGCGAGCGCGTACTGCGCGCCAACCTGGAAGCGCTTGTCGCCTGTCCTTTGGGGGATTTTCCCAAGGAATCGCAAACCAGGATTACCGCACAAATGAATATCGGATGTCAGGACGGGAAGCAATTCAGGGGTAAAATGGGGACTTGGAACACTACACACCCTCCACGCCCGAATCCGCAACGGCTCAGAATCTGCGCCACGATTGGACGCTTGCGGAGATCGAAAGCATCTACACGTTGCCCTTGCCGGAGCTTGTTTTCCGCGCACAATCCGCGCACCGGCAGAATCATGCGGCAAATGAGGTGCAGGGCTGCGTCCTCTTGAGCATCAAGACGGGCGGCTGCCCCGAAGATTGCGCGTATTGTCCGCAATCGGCGCACTATAAAACAGGTCTGGAAAAGAAAGACCTACTGGATGTGGACGAAGCTCTGGCTTCGGCGCGCGCCGCTCACGCCCAAGGAGCCACTCGCTTCTGCATGGGCGCGGCCTGGCGCGAGGTTCCCAAGGGCGAACCTTTTGAACGCGTATTAACCATGATCCGCGGCGTGCGGGATCTGGGCATGGAAGCGTGCTGCACCTTGGGCATGCTGACACAGCCGCAAGCCGATGCGCTGGCCGAAGCCGGATTAACGGCCTACAACCACAACCTCGATACGTCTTCCGAATTTTACGGCGAGATCATCAGTACTCGTACATATAAGGATCGCCTCGCAACGCTCGAACGCGTGCGCACGGCCGGGATTACCGTATGCTGCGGAGGCATCATCGGCCTGGGAGAAAGCCGCCGCGAACGCTATGGCTTGCTGCGCGAGTTATCGTCGCTCACGCCGCATCCGGAAAGCGTACCCGTCAATATGCTGGTGCGCGTGGAAGGGACGCCGCTGGCCGGACAGCAGACGGAAGATCCACTAGAACTAGTTCGCATGATTGCGACCGCGCGCATCCTGATGCCGAAATCGTTCGTCCGCTTAAGCGCCGGACGGTTGTCGCTTTCCGACGAGGCCCAAGCGTTGTGCTTCCTGGCAGGCGCAAACTCCATCTTCATGGGCGAGAAACTTCTGACGACGCCGAATCCGGAAACGGATGCGGATCAGAGACTGCTCGACAAATTGGGGATGCGCCTGATCCCTCAAACGCAGGCCGATGCCGCGGAGACGTCCGCCCATGGCCGCGGATAAGGCTCTCGCAAGTTCACCCGGCTCATTAGACGCGCGACTTACTCAGCGCCTCAAGGATCTGCGCGCTGCGGATCTATACCGCTCTTTAAGCGCTCCGCACGGCATCGACCTCTGCTCGAACGATTATTTGGGGCTTTCGCAGCATCCCACGTTGAAATCGCGCATGGCTGCCGCTGTGGAGGCGGAAGGCACGGGCAGCACCGGATCGCGCTTGCTGCGGGGAGAGCGTACTTGCTTCTCGCACGTGGAGCAATCATTCGCGGCCTTCAAGCAGACCGAGCGCAGCCTGTATTTCTCCAGCGGATACCTCGCGAACGTAGCCGTGCTCACAACATTCGCGGAAGCGGGCGACGTAATTTTCTCCGACGAACTCAATCACGCGAGCTTGATCGACGGGGCGCGTTTGTCGCGCGCGGAAAAGGTCGTCTTCCCGCATAATGACGCGGCAGCGCTCGAACGATTGCTCGCCGAACACGAGCGCACGGGTCAAAGCCCAGGCCAAAGATTCGTCGTCGTCGAATCGCTCTTCAGTATGGATGGCGACGAGGCTCCTCTGGTGGACTACGCTGCGCTCTGCCAGAAGCACGGCGCCGCGCTGATCGTGGATGAAGCGCACGCAGTGGGGATTTACGGCGAGCGCGGCAGCGGGCTCATCGAAGCGCGCGGCATCACGAACGATGTCTTCGTGTCGATCAACACTGCAGGCAAAGCTTTGGGCGTCGCGGGCGCTTTTGTCGCAGGCTCCGAAAACGCCATCGAGTATTTGATCCAGCGGGGACGCCCGTTCATCTTCTCGACAGCTCCTCCTCCGGCAACGGCCGCCGCGCTCGAAGCAAGCCTCGAAGTGATGGAGAAAGCGCCCGAGCGTCGCCTGCGCTTGCTCACGCGTGCGGGTCAATTGCGCGCGCGATTGGGATTGCCCGGAAATTCGCAGATCATCCCCGTCATTCTGGGAGATAACGAGCGCGCGTTGATCGTGGCGAAAGCGCTGCAAGCCGAAGGATTCGACGTGCGCGCGATTCGTCCGCCAACCGTTCCCGCAGGAACCGCGCGATTACGCATCACTGTGAATCAAGGGCTCAGCAAGATCGCGCTCGATCGGTTCGCCGATGCTTTGGACGCGGCCATGTTGGACCATGCAGTGAAAGCGGATACAAGATCATGAAGGGCTTGTTCGTCACCGGCACGGATACGGGCGTCGGCAAGACGGTGCTCTCTGCGGCATTACTGCAGCGCTATCGCAGCGTCGCTCCTGTGCGCTATTGGAAACCGGTGCAAACCGGCATCGAACAGGACGACGACACGGCGGAGGTTCGCCGACTGGCTGCAGCCTCGGACGCAGAAATTTTAAACGAAGGCGTGCGCCTGCCGCGTCCCCTGTCGCCACACTTGGCCGCCAAGCTTGCCGACGACCCGATCAATCTTCTGCGTTTGTACCGGATGCTGCCGAAAGACGCCGATGCAAGCTGGATTATTGAAGGCGCAGGCGGCGCGCTCGTGCCGCTGACCAATGCCGATTCGATTGCGGATTTCATTGCCATGCTCGAAATGCCGGTGCTGGTTGCCGCACGCAGCGGATTGGGGACCATCAATCACTCGTGTTTGACGGTGGAGGCGCTGCGCGCGCGTTCGCTCTTTGTCGCAGGAGTCGTCCTGATCGGCGAGCCGAATCCGGACAACGCCGAGGCGATTGAGCATTACGGCAAAGTACCTGTGATCGCGCAGATCCCGCGTTTCGATCCGCTCACGCCGGAGTCGCTCGGCGACTGGAGCAAAGCGAATTTCGACCCACAGGGATATCTAGAGCGGTTACTACGGGAGCAAGCTTCTTCGGGACAAGGGCCGCGATGAGCCTCATTGATCGAGATCGCGCGCACGTCTGGCACCCGTACACGCAAATGGCGACGGCTCCCGCGCCGCTGGCGATCACGCGCGGAGAAGGCGTCTATCTCTACACCGAAGACGGGCGCAAGGTCCTCGATGGCATCTCGTCGTGGTGGGTCAACATCCACGGCCATTCTCACCCGAAGTTGAATGCGGCGCTCGCGGCGCAAGCCGGACGAATCGAGCAGGTGATCTTCGCAGGATGCACGCATGCTCCCGCGGTAGAGCTTGCGGAAAGGCTCGTGGAGATACTTCCGGCGGGCCTCAATCGCATCTTTTATTCCGACAACGGATCCACTGCGGTGGAAGTGGCATTGAAGATGGCCATGCAATACTGGCGCAATCGCGGTGAAGCGGGACGCACGAAGTTCATCGCACTGCATCACGCCTATCATGGGGACACCGTCGGCGCGATGTCCGCGAGCGAAGGATCGATCTTCACCAGCGCGTTCACGCCAATGCTGTTTTCCGTGGAGCGCGCGCATGCTCCGTACTGCTATCGCTGTCCGTTGGGGCTGACGCGCGCAACATGCGCGATCGATTGCCTGAGCGATCTCGAAACAAAGCTCGCGGCGGGCCGCGATAGCGTCGCCGCCGTTATCGTGGAACCGATGCTGCAAGCTGCGGGCGGCATGATCGTGTGGCCGCGCGAATTTCTGATGGGCGTGCGGCGCTTGTGCGATCGATACGGCGTCCTCATGATCGCCGACGAAGTCCTCACCGGATTCGGACGCACGGGAAAAATGTTTGCGTGCGAGCACGCGGATGTTCATCCGGACTTGATCTGCTTATCGAAAGCGCTGACCGCCGGATATCTGCCCATGGGCGTGACCGCGGCGACGGACGCGATCTACGAAGCATTCTTAAGCGACGACCGCACGAAAACGTTTTTTCACGGGCATTCGTACACGGCGAATCCGCTAGCCTGCGCGGTGGCCCTGGCGAGTCTGGATTTGTTCCGTGAAACGGATGTGCTCGGCCGCGTGGCGGAACTCGAAGTGCAGTTGCGCGTGGGCTTTGAAAGCTTGCGATCGCTGCCATGCGTCGGAGACGTGCGCGTGATCGGCGGCGTCGGGGCGATTGAACTTCAAAGCAACGAGCTAAACGACGACGAATCCGCCGGAGGCTATCTCGCGAACATCGGCCCGAAGCTCGCGGCGGAGTTTCTAGAGCGCGGCCTGTTGATTCGCCCCTTGGGAAATATCGTCTACTTTATGCCGCCATACGTGATCACCGACGACGAAGTCGCGTGGGTCATCGAGCAAATTGGCGACGTGCTGCAGGAGCTCTAGTCTGTTGGCAAAATCCGGCCGTGCCAAGTCAAGTGCGACATCGCGAGCAAGCTGCCGCGAATCAACAGCATCCCATTAGAGGCGTTTTGAGGGCCTTTTGAGGGGCCGGAAGGGGTAAAGTAGCGGCCCATTAAAAGCACGATTCCAGGGCCGTAAACGCCCCTAGGACGAATCGCACCGCCCGAATTCACCGGGTCTTGCAAGGCCCGGAATCGGGCGTTCGAGGTCCTGTGCTAGAGTCGGAAATTACGCGCGATGCTCTTCCCCGTCACGATTTTTCTCAGCGCCTTTCTGCTGTTCCAGCTCCAGCCGATGATGGGCCGCTTCGTCCTGCCCTGGTTCGGAGGAGGACCCGCGGTTTGGACCACCTGCATGTTGTTTTTCCAAACCGCGCTGCTGGCGGGCTATGCCTACGCGCATTTCCTGGGATCGCGCGGGCCAGCAACGCGCCGCACGGCCTCGTGGATCCACATGGCGCTGCTCGCGATATCGGTCGCGGCCTTGCCGATTATCCCCAACGCCGAGCGCTGGAAGCCGTCAACGAGCGACAATCCCACCGGCCACATTCTTCTTCTACTCGCGGCCACCGTCGGCGCACCGTATTTCTTGCTTTCCGCAACAGCGCCGTTGCTGCAGCGCTGGTTTCATAACGCGCGGCCGAGCGATTCTCCGTGGCGGCTTTACGCGCTTTCGAATGCCGGATCATTGCTTGCACTATTCAGCTATCCGTTCGTTCTGGAGCCCTGGCTGCGATTGAAGACGCAAGCCACCATGTGGTCCGCCGGCTACGTGATCTTCGCGGGATTCTGCGCGTGGACCGCGTGGAAGTTCGGCGGAACCACATCCGCCGGCACCGAAAGTGAAATGGAGCAAGAGGATTCAGGCGCCGAAAAGCCGCACGTGCTCGACATCGCACTGTGGCTGGGCCTGTCCATCGCTACTTCCGTCTTGCTTTTGGCGACCACCAGCCAGATCTCGCAGGAAGTCGCGGTGATTCCGTTTCTGTGGATTGCGCCGCTCGCGATCTATCTCCTCACCTTCATGCTGACGTTCGACAGCGACCGCTGGTATAAGCGGAGCACGTTCGCAGTGTTGGCAGGCGTGCTCGCGCCGGTCACCTGTGCGGTAACAGCAGCCGCCAGCGGCGTGCCCGCGCTCACGCAGATCGCCGTGGATCTTGGCGGATTATTCGCCGTGTGCATGGTGTGCCATGGTGAGCTGGCACGTTCACGACCCTCGCCGAAATATTTAACGTCGTTTTATCTGACCATGGCCGCGGGAGGTGCGATCGGCGGGGCTTTCGCCGCCTTGATTGCTCCGCGCATTTTTACGGAACTCGACGAGTATCCTATCGCGCTGTCCGCCGGATGCATTTTAGGATTTGCTTCCTGGATGCGAAGCGGCGCTCTGGCGCAGTGGACCAGTCGTAACTTCGCGGTGCGCGTTCCACTGATGGCGTTACTCGTGGGCGGCGCGACGTCCCTCTATTCGGTGGTCGCTATCGGTCAGCCGACGCAATATGCGCAACGCAACTTTTACGGGATTTTGCGCGTGTCGGAAAGCAGCGACCAGAACGGCGCATTTCGACAATTGACACACGGTGTAATCCAGCACGGGTTTGAGTATTTGGACGAACAAAAGCGCAAGCGCCCGACGTCTTATTACGGATCGCACAGCGGAGTGGCGCTTGCTATCGATGCCATGCCGAAACCGAGGCGCGTGGCGGTGATCGGCTTGGGCGCGGGAACGCTCGCGGCGTGGGGACGCGAAGGAGATACGTACCGCTTTTACGAAATTAATCCCGCGGTGGAAGCCATCGCGAGACAGTGGTTTTACTATTTGAAGGACTCCCGCGCGCAGACCGAGGTTGTATTGGGCGACGCGCGCGTACAAATGGAGCGCGAACTTGCCGCCGGGCAATCGCACGACTATAACGTGATCGCCGTAGATGCGTTTTCGAGCGACGCGATTCCGATTCATCTGCTGACCACAGAGTGCGCCGACCTGTATCGCCAGCGTCTGGCGCCGGGCGGCATTCTGGCGCTGCATATTTCCAATAAGTCACTCGATCTGGAACCGGTGACGCGAGGGATGGCACAACACTTGGGCTGGCGTGCCCGCATGGTGATCGCCTTGACCGATGAAGCGACCGGCGAAAATAGCTCGCGCTGGGTGTTGCTCACCGAAAAGATCGAGACGTTTCAGAATTCGAAAATCCGCGACACGATTCTTGGCTGGAGCACTCCGGGGCAGCAGACCATCACGTGGACCGACGATTTCGCGAGCCTCTGACACATCCTTCGTTCTCGTTAGTGGTGGGTCGCCAAGAAGTTATCATCCTGTCCGCTCCCTGACGGTCGCGGTTCGGTGCTGAACACTTGCCTTTTCGCAGAACCGGCACCGAACCCCGACTGTGAAGGAGGGGACGTAGTAATGATCTCGTCGCCGCCTGAGAGAACGGGCACGGGCATTCCTGGTTAAAATAGAAGAACCTGCCCAACTCCAACGAGGAATCATCTTGAGTCGAATTTCTGCCGCATTTAAAAGCTTTTTCTCTATTCTGTTTTCGGGTGAACTGCCCGCCGATGTTGCGACGTCGTTCGGGTATGTCCGGGCGTCCAGCGTGAAGTCCACGCCCGCAGCTGCGCCCGTCGCGCCGAAGCCTGCAGCGCCTACCGCCACTCCGAGTGACGGAGCCGTCCAGATTCTTTCCATCCTGCAGCGCGATGCGCGCATGGTCGACTTTCTGATGGAGGACATCTCCGCTTATTCAGACGACCAGGTCGGCGCAGCCGTGCGCGACATCCAAAGCCAGGCGCGCGAAGCTCTGCAACGCTACATGAAGATCGCCCCGGTGGTGGATGGCGTGGAAGGCGTGTTCGTGAAAACGGAAAGCGTCGCGAAAGGTGCGTTCAAACTGATCGGCAACGTTCCTCCCAACGGCAAGGCTCCCGGTGGCTTGCTGCGTCACAAAGGATGGAAGGCGGATAAGGTGGAACTGCCCGCGGCTCCGCCCACTGGTGGTCTCCTAGCCCCGGCCGAAATCGAAGTCGAATAGTCCGACGCTTACGACCTCCGCATCATGAATATCGGAATCGATCTCGGAACTACAAACTCGGCGCTCGCCTACATCGATCCGGAAAACGGCGGCGATAATCCTCCAATTCATGTCCAGGAAACACCGCAATACGTAGCGCAAGGCCGCGTGGAAACGCGCCGTACGCTTCCGTCGTTCCTCTTTCTAGGCGATCAAGAGTACATCGGCGTTTACGCGCGCGAGCAGGGCGCGGTGGTGCCCACCAAGTGCGTACATTCGGCCAAGAGTTGGCTGTCGAATTCCGAGGTTGACCGCAACGCGAAAATCCTCCCGTGGGATTCGCAAGAGGGTGGACGGGTGCTTTCGCCCGTGGAAGTTTCGGCGAAGATCCTAAAGCATCTTGCGGATGCGTGGCAGAAAGAACACGGGTCGGCGATTGGCGAGCACAACGTCGTCCTTACGGTTCCCGCGAGCTTCGATGAAGAAGCGCGGGAGCTCACCGTCACAGCGGCGCGCGAGGCGGGCATCGAAAAGCTGACGCTGCTCGAAGAGCCTGCGGCGGCGTTCTATTCGTGGGTCGCGAACGATCTGGCGCGATCGCGCAAAAATCTTTTTGACGGACAAACAGTACTGGTGTGCGACGTCGGCGGCGGCACCAGCGATTTCACGCTGATCCGCGTGGCGCGCGATGGGGATCGCATCGATTTCACGCGCACGGCCGTGGGCCGGCATTTACTGCTCGGCGGCGACAACCTGGACTTAACGCTCGCGTGGCTGGTGGAATCGAAACTCGGCAAGTCGCTCACGCTCCGGCAGCGAAGCGCGCTGCGCCGGCAATGTGCGTCGGCCAAGGAACGCTTGCTCGCGGATCCAAACCTGAAGAGCGTGGACATCACCGTGCTTGGCGGCGGGTCTTCACTGATCGGCGGGACGTTGAAGACGGAAATTCTGCGCGAGGAAGCGTTGGAACTTGCGCTCGACGGCTTTTTGCCGATGTGCGAACGCAGCGATCGTCCCAAGGAAGAAGAGCAGAGTCCGTTTCGAGAACTGGGGCTTCCGTATGTGACGGATCCTGCGGTAACGCGACACCTGGCTGCGTTTCTAGATAGTGCGGGCGATGCGGTGCCGGACGCGATTCTGTTCAACGGCGGATTCTTCATCCCCGAGATTTTGCGCGAGCGCGTGGCCGACGTGCTGGCGCATTGGTACGGCAAACGTCCTGCGATTTTCGATAATCGCGATCTGGATCTTGCCGTCGCTGTGGGCGCGGCGTACTATTCGCATGTGCGTGCCACGGGCCAAGGCTTGCTGGTGCGCGGAGGATTACCGCGCGCGTACTTCATCGGCATCGGCGGCGGCGCGGCAGAGACCGAGGAAGCCGGTGTGCGCAGCATTTGCCTGGTTCCGCGCGGCACCGAAGAAGGCTCCACGATCGAAATCGATCCCGGAAATTTGCAGTTGATTGCGAACAAGCCCGTGTCGTTCCGCTTGTACAGTTCGCGTGTGCGGACCGAGGACAAGACGGGCGATGTGGTGACGTTCCCCGCGCTGCCGCCAGCTAGTTCAATAGACGGCGAACCCCATTTACACGCGCCCCTCAACGCCGTGCTGCGATTCGGCAAAGCAGGCGAAAGGCTTGTGCCCGTGAAGCTCGGCGCGCGCTTGACCGAGATCGGGACCATTGAGTTGTGGGCGGATTCGAAAGAAAGCGAGCATCGCTGGCGCTTGCAGTTCGAGTTGCGCAAAGCCGCAGCGGATCAACCTCGTACAGCAGGAGTGGCGAGCGCCGCAGTGGTGAGCGACGAAGCGTTGCAAGCAGCGGAAGCGCTCGTCCCACAGGTTTTTGCGGGAAACGAGATCGACCCCACGCAGTTGCCCGCTCGGCTGGAGCAAGCACTGTCGCTCGGTCGCGGATCCTGGCCGCTGCCTGCGATTCGCAAGCTGTCGGATCGTTTATTGGAGAACGCTGCAGGGCGCGGGCGCAGCGCGGCGCATGAATTGCGCTGGTTGAGTTTGTGCGGATTCTGCCTGCGTCCGGGCTTTGGCTATCCCGGCGACGATTTCCGCATCGAACAAGCGCGGCGCGTGTACGCCGAGGGATTGCGCTTTGGCAACCAGGTGCAGAACGAAATCGAATGGTGGATCTTCTGCGGCCGTGTGGCGGGCGGACTGAACAAGAATCAGCAGACGGATGTGTTTCAGCGGATATCCGGCACGTTGCTGCCGCGTGGGTCGAAGAAGCCCGCGCGCGTGAATCCCAGCTTGCTGCGCGAAATGTGGCGAGCGGCCGCCAGCCTCGAGCATCTGCCCATTGGGACGAAAACGCAACTGGGCGACGAACTAATGGCGCGCGTCGCGAAGAACGATTTCGTCGAAACAGGCTTGTGGTGCCTGGCGCGGCTGGGCGCTCGCAAGTTGTTCTATGGACCCATCAATCAAGTAGTTCCTCCCGCGACCGCATCGCGCTGGGCGGAGGCGCTTGTGAAAGTACCCAAGGCGCAGGACGCCGTGGTTGCAATCGCGCGGCGCACGGGCGATGCCACACGCGATCTTGCTCCGCACACGCTCGACATCGTGCGGCGAGCGTTCCCCGCCGTGGATCTGAACGCCGAGCCTTCGGGCGACTTGGCCGCCATGGGCAAGATCTTCGGCGAAGAACTGCCATCGGGGCTTGTGTTCAGCGAAGCGCCAGCCTCAGATGTGTAACTGTAATTCTTAGACGCGCGGCATGAACGAAATCGATCTCATCGAAAAGATTCGCAAGCTCGCCACCAAAGGCCCGCAGATCGCCGTCGGCATCGGCGACGACTGCGCCGTGTTTCGTCCGAAGCCGAAGCAGGATCTGCTGTTCAAGACCGATCCGATGATCGAGGACATCCACTTTACGCGCGATTTAGCGCCGGAGATTGTGGGTCACCGCGCGCTGGCGCGCAATTTGAGCGACCTTGCGGCCATGGGTGGCGATCCGGAATTCTGCCTGGTGTCGCTCGCCTTGCCCGCGCATCTGATGAACAACAAGCTAGGCGAAAAGTGGGATGAAGAGTGGATCGGGAAATTTTATCGCGGACTGATGGCCTTGGCGAAGAAGACCGGCACGGCACTCGCGGGCGGGCATCTGGCAAAGGCCGACAAGCTGTTCTGCGACGTGATCGTCTGCGGCAGCGTGCCGCGCGGCAAAGCGTTGCTGCGCTCGGGAGCAAAGCCGGGAGATGCGTTGTACGTCTCCGGACGATTAGGCAAATCGTGGGAGAGCCGCTTTACCCCGAGGCTCGAGTTGGGACGGAGCCTGCGCGGACGCGCGACCTCGTGCATCGATATCAGCGACGGGTTGTCGCTCGATCTATTTCGTTTGTGCCGGGCTTCGAAGGTTGCGGCGGAAGTGGACCGCGTCCCGATCGTGCGCGGTGCGTCGCTCGATCGTGCGCTGCATGGCGGCGAGGACTACGAATTGCTCTTCACCATGCCGGAGCGCTTGCAGGCCCCCAAGGGAACGACGCGCATTGGAACCATCGTGCGAGGGAAGCATGGTGCGGTCCGCTTTCAAGGCGAACCGCTGGAAGCGCGTGGCCACGACCATTTCCGGCGGTAGAATGAAACGTCACATTTAGTAGCAAGTGCCTGAGGAGTTCTTTCTGCACGCTTTTCCCGTATTCGCGATCACCGCGATTGCCGTTTTTGCCACCGCCTGTGGCGTCTGGTTGAGCTCCGTGCACGCGATCGCGCGCCGCGTGGTGCCGCTCGGCGGAGGCATTCTGATGGGCGTGGCCCTGCTGTGGGTGGTGCCCGAAATGGCCGAGTTTTGGAATTGGCCGATGGCGTGCGCCTGGGTGGCGGCCGGCGCTGCGATTCTCTGGATTGTGGATCGCTATATCCACCCGGTGTGCCCTTCGTGTTCTCATTCACACGACCACTCGCACGATCGCCATCATGATCACCATCACGATCACGATCATGGCCCGGACCATGAAGACATGCACGGCTTCGGACCGGCGCTGCTGATCGCCGCCAGCCTGCATGCGGCCATTGATGGATGGAGTGTATCTGCGGCTAGCGGCTCCGCGACTCTGGGATGGGCGTTTGTGCTCGCGGTTGGGGTTCACAAGATCCCGGAAGGAATCGCGCTGGGAGCGGTGGCGCGCGCGGCATTGGATTCGAGCAAATCAGCCTTGTTGTGGACGGCCATCGCCGAACTGATGACGCTGGCAGGAGCGGGGCTCGAGATCGTCCTGGCACCATACTTAGGACAAACGATCCTGCATGTTCTGCTGGCGCTCGCTGGAGGAGCCTTCCTCTATTTGGGAGGGCATGCAGTGTATGGCGAAGGCAAGCGGCGTGGACTGGCCGCGGGGCTCTTGCCTGCGGCGGCGGGAATCGCTGCGGTCGGCGTGATGAAACTGATGCGATGGATCGGGTAGGTAATTAAAGTTAGGCGACTGTCTAGCAGACGCCGACACGACATCGCTACTATGTCCCCTCCTTTACAGTCGGGGTTCGGTGCTAGTTTTG